>NZ_LOKV01000011.1:0-81386 GCF_002211395.1 Rhizobium sp. R339 | reverse complement strand
CCTTCTTCACGCCGTGCTTCTTCAACACGTTCGCCATCCGGCAGACATGCTCGTAGAGCTCGTTATAGGTGATCTTCTTGTCGATGTAGGGATTGTCGCCTTCCCAGATGATCGCCACCTGGTCGCCATTCGTCTTCAGATGGCGGTCGATACAATTGTAGGAAACGTTGGTCTGGCCGTCCTCGAACCACTTGATCGAGACCCTGCCGGTAAAGGACGTGTTCTTGACTTTGGTATAGGGCTTGAACCAGTCGATCCGCTTGCCGTGTTTGCCCCAGAACTTGTCCGGATCCTCGACGCTCTCCTCGTACCATTTCAGGTACTTTTCCTTATCGATTAAGGCACGCGCCTTTACCGGCTTCGGCACCGGATGGATCTTCTCCGACATGGAACTCCTCCTCATGGGACATGCGACGGGCCAAGCGATTTATGAGCCCGGACTTCAAATCACGGCAATTCATAGCAGGTCGCATCGCCACGGCAATTAGACAAAGGTCATTTGATTTCGGAAGAATTGCAATTCTGCGACAGTACGGTTATATAGCGGCATATTTCCCGGACATTGTGGTGACAATCCACGGACCGCGACCGGCGCGGACGATAGAAGGACTATATCCATGGCTCAAACATTGCTCATGCCGAAGGCGACCGCCATCTGGCTTGTCGACAACACGGCGCTGTCTTTCGATCAGATCGCGCAGTTCTGCAAACTGCATCCGCTGGAAGTCAAGGCGATCGCCGACGGCGAAGCGGCGCAGGGCATCAAGGGCCTCGATCCGATCTCGACAGGACAGCTTTCCCGTGACGAAATCGCCCGCGCCGAAGCCAATCCGAACCACAAGCTGAAGCTTTCCGAACCGAAGGTGCGGGTGCCGGAATCCAAGCGCCGCGGCCCGCGTTATACGCCGGTTTCCAAGCGCCAGGATCGCCCGAACGCCATTCTCTGGCTCGTTCGTAACCATCCCGAGCTGAAGGACGCGCAGATTTCCCGCCTCGTCGGCACGACGAAATCGACCATCGAGCAGATCCGCGAGCGCACCCACTGGAATTCCGCAAACCTGGCGCCGATGGATCCCGTCACGCTCGGCCTCTGCAGCCAGATTGATCTCGACATGGAAGTGGAAAAGGCTTCCAAGGGCCGTCCGCTGCCGACCGCCGCCGAGCTTGGCGCAACGCTGCAATCGGCCCAGGAAACCGAGCGCCTGACCCCGAGCTATGAGCGCGAAGAGGAAAAGGAAATCGACGCCGATGCCGTCTTCCGCAAGCTGAGCTCGCTGCGCTCGGCCCCGAAGGACGAAGACGACGAAGATCAGTACTGAGATATCAGCTGCCCCATCAAAAACCCCGCCGGATGGAATGAACCGCCCGGCGGGTTTTTTATTGGGGATCGCCTGTCCCGGATCAGCTGCGGAACAGGGTGAGGATGTTCTGTGCCGAGCTATTGGCGATCGAAAGCGACTGGATGCCAAGCTGCTGCTGCGTCTGCAATGCAGAGAGCTTGCTCGATTCCTCTTCCATATCGGCATCGACCAGGCGGCCGATGCCCGAGTCGATGGAATCGTGAAGACCGCTGACGAAATTCTCCTGCAGCTGGATACGGGTCGAGATCGAACCCAGAGCCGAGCCGGCCGCGGTCATGGCGCCGAGCACCAGTTCGATGCCCGTCAGAGCCGAATCGAGCTGGCCCTGGGTGAAATTGGTGATGTCGAGCGCATAGATCGACGGCATGACGATGACCGTGCCGCCATAGGTCCCGTTGAAGGCGGTTCCGATGATGCCGCTGGTGGTCTCGATCGCACCGGTGGAGGTCATGCCGAAGAGCACGTTTCCGAGCGTGCCCGAGTTCAGCACGTAATCCGTCATTTTCACCGAAACCGCATTGCTGCCGTCGCGGACGAAGGAGGAGACGACGCTCTTCGTGCCGGAAGCACCGGCGACCCAGTTTTCGCCGGAGAAGGAAGCCGACTGAGCGATGCTCAGGAGCTGCTCCTGCAACTGGTCGAGCTCCTGCTGGATCTTGGTCTTGTCGACGCCTTTTTCCGTGGCGGCGACGATCTTCGCCTTGATTTCGCTGACGACATCGAGCGCACTGTCCATGGCGGCATAGGCGGTATCGACCTTGGCCGCGCCGAGACCGAGGGCATCGGAGACGGCCGAAAGCGCCTTGTTGTCCGAACGCATGGTTGTTGCGATCGACCAGTAGGCGGCATTATCGGCCGCCTTCTCCACACGATACCCCGAGGAAACGCGACCCTGGGTGTCCTTGAGGCTATCGTTTACACCACGCAAAGTCTGCAGCGCTGCCATGGCAGCGTTGTTCGTGAGGATGCTTGTCATGATCCGTTCCACAATCGTTGAGAAAGGGCATTCCGGACTGAGCCGGTAACGGCGACCGCGTCATGCAAAGCCTGCTGTGCAAGCCATTGCCGTTAACAAATCCTTGCGCAACATGGTTAATAATTTCTCAATTAGACTTTCGGAATGCTTAATTTCACATTGGCAGAGAGCCGAAACCGCGTTTGCGCAGCGCCTCGGCGATCTCCTCCAAAATCGCTGGATCATCAATTGTTGCAGGCATTTTCCAGGGTATGCCGTCGGCAATTTTCTGCATCGTGCCGCGCAGGATTTTGCCGGAGCGCGTCTTCGGCAATCGGTTAACGATAATGGCCGTCTTGAAGGCCGCGACAGGCCCGATTGATTCGCGAATCAGCGCCACCACTTCTGATTCGATTGCCGCGGTTTCACGGGAAACATCCCGTTTCAGCACCAGGAAACCGCAGGGCGCCTGGCCTTTCAGCACGTCGTTCACACCGATCACAGCGCATTCGGCGACATCGGGATGGCGAGCGCAGACCTCCTCCATCGCGCCGGTCGAAAGCCGATGACCGGCGCAATTGATGATGTCGTCGGTGCGCGACATGATGAAGAGATAGCCGTCCTCGTCGACGTAGCCGGCATCGGCCGTCTTGTAGGAACCCGGAAACTCGTCGAGATAGGCCGACCGGAAACGGTCGTCGGCCTTCCAGAGTGTCGGCAGGCAGCCCGGCGGCAAGGGAAGCTTTATGACGATATTGCCGAGCGTTCCCGCCTCGACCGGATAGCCGGCATCGTCGAGCACCGCGATGTCATAGCCGGGCATCGGCAGCGTCGGTGAGCCGTGTTTGACGGGGAGGGCACCGAGACCGAGCGGATTTGCGGCGATCGGCCAGCCGGTCTCCGTCTGCCACCAGTGATCGATCACGGGCACGCCGAGCATGCGCTCCGCCCATTTCAGCGTCTCCGGGTCCGCTCTTTCGCCAGCGAGAAACAGCGCCCGGAAATCCGGCATGAAATATTTCCGCAGCAGTTCGCCCGCGCCATCCTCCCGCCGGATGGCACGGAATGCGGTCGGCGCCGTAAAGAGAACGCGCACCTGATATTCCGAAACGATCCGCCAGAATGCGCCGGCATCCGGAGTCCCCACAGGCTTTCCCTCGAAGATCAGCGTCGTCACGCCCGCGATCAGTGGGGCATAGACGATGTAAGAGTGCCCGACGACCCAGCCGATATCGGAAGCCGTCCAGAAGACTTCGCCGGGCCTCAAGCCGTAGATATTCCGCATCGACCAGCTGAGTGCGACCATATGGCCGCCATTGTCGCGCACGACGCCCTTCGGCTGTCCCGTCGTGCCTGACGTGTAGAGAATGTAGAGCGGGTCGGTCGCCTTGACGGAAACGCAGGCAATCTCGGCGCCGCGGTGGCGCGCCACCGCCGCCTCGAAATCCTGATCGCGGCCGCTGACGAGATCTGCCCGAAGCTCGGGTCGCTGCAGCACCAGGCAGTGCCCGGGCTTCGCTTGCGCGATCTCGATCGCCTGATCGACCAGGGGCTTGTAGGCAACGATGCGGCCGGGCTCGAGCCCACAGCTCGCGGTGATCACCAGCTTGGCTCCGCTGTCGTCGATGCGCGCCGCAAGCTCGCTGGCGGCGAAGCCGCCGAAAACGACCGAATGAACAGCGCCGATGCGGGCGCAGGCGAGCATGGAAAACACCGCCTGCGGCACCATCGGCATATAGAGGATCACACGGTCGCCTTGGCCGATGCCGAGCTCGAGCAGCGTGGCTGCGATCGCCTTCACCTCGCCAAGCGCCTCGTCATAGGTGAAACGGCGTTTCTCGCCGGTCATCGCGCTGTCGAAGAGGATCGCCGTCTCGCCGCCGCGTCCGGCCGCCACATGCCGGTCCAGACAATTATTGCAGGTATTGGTTTCGGCCCCTGAAAACCAGCGGCCATAGACGCCGTCATCCGGCGAAAATATCCGCTCCGGCGGCTTGAACCAGTCGATATCGGCGGCGGCTTCCCGCCAGAAGGCTTCGGGATCGCGTTTCCAGGCCGCATAGACCTGATGATAGCCGTTCTGCATCTGCTCCTCCCCAGGACATGCAAAGCCTCGATATCAATCTAGAGCATGATGCCGAAAAGTGTGAGCGGTTTTCGGACGACATCATGCTCTAACTCTTTAATTTAGAACGGGATTCAGATTTTAGGCCGACTCGGCCTAAAATCATCCCGTTCTAGGCAGCGGCGAGGGGAACGGGAAGCCCGACCAAAGCAGAGTATCAGCGCGCGCCGAAAATCGCCGATCCGACGCGCACGCTGGTGGCGCCGAAGGCGATCGCCGTCTCGTAATCGCCGGACATGCCCATGGAAAGTTTTTCAACGCCGCATTTCAGGGCGAGCTTCGCCAGAAGCGCGAAATGCGGCCCCGGATTTTCCTCGGCCGGCGGAATGCACATCAACCCCTCGATGGACAGGCCGAGTTCATCGCGGCAGAGCGTGACGAAGGCCGGCGTCTCCTCCGGAGCGATGCCCGCCTTCTGCGGCTCGAGGCCGGTATTGACCTGGATGTAGAGCCGGCGCGTCTTGCCTTGCCGCTTCATTTCGTCCGCCAGCGCGCGGGCGATCTTTTCCCGGTCGACGGTCTCGATGACATCGAAGAGCGCCACGGCATCCGCCGCCTTGTTCGATTGCAGCGGCCCGATCAGATGCAGTTCGATATCGGGATGCTCGGCCTTCAGCGCCGGCCACTTGCCCTGGCTTTCCTGCACCCGGTTTTCGCCGAAGACCCGCTGCCCGGCATCGATCGCCGGGCGGATCGCCTCCGCCTCGAATGTCTTCGACACGGCCACGAGCTGAACGGAGCCAGCCGGACGGCCTGCCTGGCGTTCCCCGGCCGCGATCCGCGACCGCACCTCGTCCAAGCGCTCTTGAAGTTCCATCGTTCTGCCTCGACATTTCAGCGTGAAAAGAATGGCAATGAACTAGCCAGCCATTCTGTGCTTGCCAAGACCCGCTTTCGCGAAATCGCTTGCGCCTCATGAAGATCGGACGCTTGCAGCGCCTGCAAAACTTGACGCTACCGTGGTTTCATGGTGAAGGTCTCGACCAACCTCCCCTGATTTTCCGGAATTTCGAATACAATGGCCACCGAACGTTATAATCCGCGCGATGCCGAGCCCCGCTGGCAGCAGAAATGGAACGAAGACAAGGTCTTCGAAACCGACAATTCAGATCCGCGCGAAAAATATTACGTACTCGAAATGTTCCCCTATCCCTCGGGGCGCATTCACATGGGCCACGTCCGCAATTACGCCATGGGCGATGTCGTCGCCCGCTACAAGCGCGCCCGCGGCTATAACGTCCTGCATCCGATGGGCTGGGACGCCTTCGGCATGCCGGCCGAAAACGCCGCCATGGAACGCGGCGTCCATCCGGCCTCCTGGACCTACCAGAACATCGCCTCGATGAAGGCGCAGCTGAAGGCCATGGGACTTTCGCTGGACTGGAGCCGCGAATTCGCCACCTGCGACGTCGAATATTACCAGCACCAGCAGCATCTCTTCGGGGATTTCCTGGAGAAGGGTCTGGTCTACCGCAAGCAGTCGAAAGTGAACTGGGATCCGGTCGACAATACCGTGCTCGCCAACGAACAGGTGATCGACGGCCGCGGCTGGCGTTCCGGCGCGCTGGTCGAACAGCGCGAACTGACGCAGTGGTTCTTCAAGATCACCGATTTCAGCCAGGACCTGCTGGACGCGCTGGATACGCTCGACCAGTGGCCGGAAAAAGTCCGCCTGATGCAGAAGAACTGGATCGGCCGTTCGGAAGGCCTGACGATCCGCTGGGAGATCGTGCCGGAAACGGCGCCGGCCGGCGAGACGGAGATTACCGTCTATACGACCCGTCCGGACACGCTCTTCGGCGCTTCCTTCCTGGCGATCGCCGCCGATCACCCGCTGGCCAAGGACGCCGCCGCCAAGAACGCCGAAATCGAGGCTTTCTGCGAGGAATGCCGCCGCGCCGGCACCTCGCTCGCTGCGCTCGAGACCGCCGAAAAGAAGGGCCTCGACACCGGCATCCGCGTCCGCCATCCGCTCGATCCCTCTTGGGAGCTGCCCGTCTATATCGCCAATTTCGTGCTGATGGATTACGGCACGGGCGCGATCTTCGGCTGCCCGTCCGGCGATCAGCGCGACCTCGATTTCGCCCGGAAATACGGCCTGCCGGTCGTGCCCGTCGTCATGCCGAGCGATGGCGACGCCGCGAGCTTTTCCGTCGGCGATACCGCCTATGACGGCGACGGCGTGATGATCAATTCGCGCTTCCTCGACGGCAAGACGACGGAAGAAGCCTTCAATATCGTTGCCGACCGGCTGTCGGCCGCTTCCCTCGGCAACGCGCCGCAGGGCGAACGGAAGATCAATTTCCGCCTGCGCGACTGGGGCATTTCGCGTCAGCGCTATTGGGGCTGCCCGATCCCGGTCATCCATTGCGATGCCTGCGGCGTCGTGCCGGTGCCGAAGAAGGACCTGCCGGTGAAACTGCCGGAAGACGTCACCTTCGACCAGCCCGGCAATCCGCTCGACCGCCATCCGACGTGGCGCCACGTCGCCTGCCCGCATTGCGGCAAGGACGCGCGCCGCGAGACGGATACGATGGATACCTTCGTCGATTCGAGCTGGTATTTCACCCGCTTTACCGCGCCGTGGGAAGGCAAGCCCACAGATCCTGAGGCCGCTAATCGTTGGCTGCCGGTCGATCAGTATATCGGCGGCATCGAGCACGCGATCCTGCATCTGCTCTATTCCCGTTTCTTCACCCGCGCCATGCGCGAGACCGGCCATGTCGCGGCGAGCGAGCCTTTCAAAGGGCTCTTCACCCAGGGCATGGTCGTCCACGAGACCTACAGCCGTGGCGCCGGCGCCGGCCGCGAGTGGGTGGCCCCCGCCGATATCCGCATCGAGGAGCTCGACGGCAAACGCCGCGCCTTCCTGCTGACCTCAGGCGAGGAGATCGCCATCGGCTCGATCGAGAAAATGTCGAAGTCGAAGAAGAACGTTGTCGATCCAGACGATATCATCGCCTCTTACGGCGCTGACACCGCCCGTTTCTTCGTTTTGTCCGACTCTCCCCCGGAGCGCGACGTCATCTGGTCGGAAGCCGGCGTCGAAGGCGCTCATCGCTTCACCCAGCGCCTCTGGCGGCTGATTTCCGAAGCCGCGGAAGTTTTGTCGGCCGTGACACCCGCGCCGGCCACCGAAGGCGAGGCGCTGGCGATCTCGCAGGCGGCGCACAAGACGCTGAAGGCCGTTCAGAACGACTACGACAAGCTCTGGTTCAACAAGGCCGTCGCTCGCATCTATGAGCTCGTCAATGCGCTCGCCGCGCCGCTGACGAAGGTTGCGGCAGGCGAGGGCGATGCCGCCTATCGCGCGGCCGTGCGTGACGCCGCCGAAATTCTGATCCAGCTCGTCGCGCCGATGACGCCGCATCTGGCCGAAGAATGCTGGGCCGCGCTCGGCAATGATGGGCTTCTCGCCCGTACGGACTGGCCGCGTTACGACGAAACGCTGGTGATGGAAAACGACGTCGTTCTGCCCGTGCAGATCAACGGCAAGAAGCGCGCTGAATTGACAATTTCTCGCGACGCAGATCAGAATGCCGTCACCGACGCCGTGCTCGATCTGGACGCGGTGAAGAACGCGCTGAACGGGCAGGCACCGAAGAAGATCATCGTGGTTCCCCAAAGGATTGTGAACATTGTCGTCTGATATCGCTTGCAAGCTGGCCCGCAATGCCGGGATCGCCATGATCCTTGCCGCCTCGGCTTTTCTTTCGGCCTGCCAGGTCCGGCCGCTTTATTCCGAGCAATCCGGCGTGGTCGAAAAGCTGTCTTCGGTCGGCTTTTCCGAGGCGGGCAGTCGGGTCGAGCAGCAGGTGCGCAACCGCCTGATCTTCCTGGCGTCACGTGGCGCCGGCGAAGCGGTCAACCCGCAATATGAGGTCGAGGTGCACGCCACCTCGGCCGTTGCCGATACGCTGCTCGTCGAATCCTCCGACACGTCGCGAGCCGGCCGCGTGACCGTCAACGTCACCTACACGCTGCGTGCGACCTCCGATAATCATGTCATCAAGGCCGGCAGCCGCCAGGCGACCGCGCTGGTGGACTTCTCCGAGCAGGAATTCGCCAAGCAACGGGCGATTCGTGACGCCGAAAACCGCGCGGCGGATCAGGCGGCAGAATTCGTAGGAGCCGATATCGCCGCCGCCCTCAGCCGTTGAGGGCGGAGATGTGGCTGAGATAAAGTCCCACGAATTCGAAAACTTTCTGCAGAAATCGGCGCGGAACTACCGGATCTTCGTCATTTACGGGCCGGACCGAGGTCTCGTATCCGAACGCGCGAGCCAGCTCGCCGGCAAGACCGGTGTCGCCCTCGACGACCCTTTCTCGCTGACGAAGCTTGATATCGGCGACCTGCAGAAGGATCCCGGCAGGCTGGTTGACGAAGCCCAGTCCATCGGCCTGTTCGGCGGCGAGAAACTGATCTGGATTCGCGGCGCCGCCAACGAAAAATACCTGGTCGATTCATTGGCGCTACTGGCCGAAAAGCCGCTCGAAGCCGCCCATCTGATCGTCGAAGCCGGCGATCTCAAGAAGGGATCACTGCTTCGCAAGGCGGCGGAAGCCGCCCGAGCGATCATGACGATCCCCTCCTATGCCGACGACAGCCGCGCTCTCAACGGATTGATCGATGCAGAACTCGGCGCGGAAAAGCTCGGCATTACGCCAGCCGCGCGCCAGGCGCTGGTTGCGTTGATCGGCGGCGATCGCATCGCTTCCCGCAACGAAGTGCGTAAGTTGGCGCTCTACTGCCGTGGCCTGGATACCATCGAAGAACATCACGTTACCGAAATAATCGGTGACGCCAGCGCCATCTCGGTTGACGACGCGGTCGACGCAATCCTCAGCGGCGATCTGAACGCCTTTTTGCACGCGATGCAGAAGATCAGCAGCTCGAAGACGGCGATTTTCCTCGTGCTCCAGGCATGCCTGAAGCAATTCCAGCTTCTCGATATAATACGCGCCGAAATGGAAGAGAAACGAATTCAAGCGCCGCAAATCATGCAGACGATGGGCCGGCATCTGCATTTCCGCCGCAAGCCGATCATCGAGCAGGCGCTGCGTCACTGGAGTGCGGAAAGCATTGCCCGTGAATCGAACCGCTTGCAGGCCGCTATCCTGCAGAGCCGGCGGCGCCAAGTGCTGGAAGACAGCGTCGCGATGCAGACGCTTCTCTCCACCACCCTGCAATCGGGCCGTAAGCCAGCTTGATTAGCGCCGCTCGAGCAGACGGCAGATCTCTTCAAGCTGCTCCAGCGATTTGTAGGAAATCTTGATCTGGCCACCGCTGGTCTTGTGATTGATCGAAACCTCAAGACCAAGCGCATCAGACAATGTTCTTTCCAGGGCCAACGTGTCGGAATCCTTCTGATCCCGCCGCAAGGCCGGCTGCTGCGGCTCCGACTGCGCCTTGATGTTATTCTGCGCCAGTTTTTCCGCATCGCGCACCGACATGCCCTTGGCGACGATGGTTCGGGCAAGGCTCGCGGGATCCGGCGTCGAAACAAGCGCACGCGCATGCCCGGCCGACAGGCTCCCGGCGGCAAGCAGATCACGCACCGGATCCGGCAGTTTCAAAAGCCGTAATGAATTGGCGACGTGACTGCGGCTCTTGCCGATAATCTCGCCGAGATCATTCTGGGTATAGCCATATTCGGCGATGAGCTGCTCGTAGCCCAAAGCCTCTTCGAGCGGATTGAGATCCGCTCGTTGGACGTTTTCGACGATCGCGATTTCCAGCGCGGTCTTGTCGTCGACATCACGGATAATGACCGGAATCTCGATCAACCCAGCAAGCTGGGCAGCGCGCCAGCGCCGTTCACCGGCGATGATTTCATACTGATCCCGACCCACCGTCCGTACGACGATGGGCTGCACGATGCCATGCTGGCGAATCGAACTGGCGAGATCGTGCAGCTCGGTATCGTCGAAAAAACGGCGAGGATTGCGCGGATTGCGGCTGACGAACTCGATCGGGATCATCCTATCGGCACTGACAGTCCGGTCAGCTTCGACAGGAACAGGCTGATCCATTTCGCCGATCAGCGCCGCAAGGCCGCGGCCCAAACGTCTTTTCGATACATCGTCATTCATGACTTAGACCCTCATGCAATAGTATCAGGCAGCCAGTCTCTGGCGCTCGCGCTGGATAACCTCGGAGGCCAGCTGCAGATAGGCCTGGCTGCCCGCACATTTCAGATCATAGAGAATGGCAGGCTTGCCGTAGGACGGCGCCTCCGAAACCCGCACGTTGCGCGGGATGAGCGTATGATAAACCTTCTCGCCGAGATGCGTCCGCACGTCATTGACGACCTGTTGGGCGAGGTTGTTGCGCGCATCGAACATCGTCAGCACGATACCCTGGATATCCAGTCGCGGATTGACGGTTCGGCGAACCTGGCTGACGGTCTCAAGCAACTGGCTCAATCCTTCCAGGGCGAAAAACTCGCATTGCAACGGCACCAGCACCGAGTGCGCGGCCGCCATAGCATTCATGGTCAGCAGATTGAACGACGGCGGGCAGTCCAGAAGAATATAGGAGAAAGCCATTGCTTCCGGCGAGGACAGCGCCTTCCGCAATTTGAAGACTCGATCGCTTTCCTGCGCGATCTCCATTTCGACGCCGAGCAGATCCATCGTCGAGGGAACGATGAACAGGTTAGGCACTGCCGTTTCCAGCGTTACTTCGCTGATGCCGTGACCGCCGATCATCAGGTCATAGGAGGAAAGTTTGCGGTTGCGGCGATCGATGCCGAGGCCGGTGCTGGCATTGCCCTGCGGGTCGAGATCGACGATCAAGACACGTTCGCCAATGGCGGCAAGCGCAGTTGCCAGGTTGATTGCAGTGGTCGTCTTGCCGACACCACCCTTCTGATTTGCGATGGTGATTATCCGATGTCGTTCGCCAGCCATTGCCGCAATATCCGATTTGTTAAACCAAGCGCCGGAGATTCGATACTTCCAAAATAACAGATTCCTGCTCAACGGCGCTCTTATGTTCTAGCAGATCGAATTCCCAGCGACCACGCGCTTTCTCGATTTCCCTCAGGTAATCCCGGCCTTTGTGAAAAAAGCCGCGACAATTTTCTTGCGAAAGCATCCAGGGCGCGGAATAGCCAATAAGCCCGTCGAGATCGGCCAGCGCCCGCGCGGAGATCGCTCCGCATTCGCCGATTTCCGCAGGGGCATCTTCGATTCGAATGGCGTGAACGCTTCCCCGCGCCTCCGTTTCCCGCAGCGCCGTCCGCAGAAAGGCTGCCTTCTTGTGGTTGCTTTCCACCAGATGGACCCATCCGTCCTGCAGTTCCGCCAGAAAGATCGCGGTAATGACGCCGGGGAAACCGCCGCCGCTTCCCAGATCAACCCAGGTGATCGGCTTCGGATGGATCTGAAAGATCTGGCTGCTGTCGGCGATATGCCGGTTCCACAGATCGTCCAGGGTCGACGGAGCCACCAGATTGATGGTTTTTGCCCACTTCTGGAACAGCGTGGCGAAGTGTCGAAGCCGCTCCTGTGTTTCACGTGAAACACGCAAACCGTTTAATTCCATTCTGAGGGACTCTCAACTTTTGTGTCAGGCGCTTTGCCGCGCCGGGGAATTGAGTCGACGGAGATGCACCAACAGCAGCGCGATGGCCGCCGGCGTCATTCCTTCAACAACAGACGCCTGAGCAATATTCACGGGACGGGCCGCATTCAGCTTGGCCTTCAGTTCGTTTGAAAGTCCAGAAAGACCGCTGTAGTCGAAATCCTGCGGTATCTGCCGCTGCTCATCTCGTTGTTGATCGGCAATCGCCGTGGCTTGCCGATCCAGGTAAACCGAATAACCCGCTTCGATTTCCAGCGCCTCTGCGACCTTGGGTGCGATTGCCCCGAGGGTCTCGGGCCATACGCGCTGAAGTTCGGCGAAATCGTAGTTCGGATAGGACAAGAGATCATAGGCAGTGCGGCGCTGTCCATCGAGGTTGATGTTCAAGCCCGCCCGCCGCGCTTCGTTCGGCGTCACGGCCAGCGATTTGAGCAAAGCTCGGCCGCCCTCGATTTCCGCCTGGTAGGCAGTGAATCGCTCCCCACGCTCCCCGCTCGCACAGCCAAGCTGCATCGCCAGGGACGTCAATCGTATATCGGCATTATCCGCGCGCAATGTCAGCCTATATTCGGCGCGCGACGTAAACATTCGATACGGTTCCGTAACGCCGCGCGAGGTGAGGTCATCGATCATCACACCGATATAGGAGTTCGTTCGGCTGAATTGGAACGGATCCGAATCGCTGCTGTGCAATGCAGCATTCAAACCGGCCGCCAGGCCCTGAGCGGCCGCCTCCTCATAACCGGTGGTGCCGTTGATCTGGCCGGCAAGGAACAATCCTTTCAGCCGCTTGACCTCCAGCGACGGCGTCAGCTCCCGCGGATCGACATGGTCATATTCGATGGCATAACCCGGTTGCAGGATTTTCACCGCTTCGAGACCAGGAATGGTCTTGATGAAATCTGCCTGAACCTCTGCCGGCAGGGAGGTCGAAATCCCGTTCGGATAAACGGTGTCGTCATCCAGACCCTCCGGCTCGAGAAAGACCTGATGTCCATCCCGCTCGCCGAATTTCACCAGCTTGTCTTCGATCGAGGGGCAATAGCGCGGGCCAACACCCTCGATCTGGCCGGAATACATTGCCGACCGCATGATGTTGTCGACGATAATCCTGTGTGTCGCTTCGGTGGTCCTCGTCACCCCGCAGTCAATCTGAGGCGTCGTAATCCGATCGGTCATGAACGAGAAGGGGACGAGCTCCTCGTCGGCCCCCTGCCGGCCCACGGACTGCCAATCGATCGTCTTTCCGTCCAGCCGCGCCGGCGTTCCTGTCTTCAAGCGCCCCAACCCCAAGCCGAGCCGCGCCAGCGTGGCGGACAGTCCGATCGAAGGCGCTTCGCCGACCCGACCGGCCGGGGTCTTTTCCGAACCGATATGGATAAGGCCGCGAAGAAAGGTGCCCGTCGTCAAAACCACCGCAGGCGTTTTAAAGGTTCGGCCATCCTTCATGATGACGCCCGTCACGCCGCCATCAACGACATCCAGATCGAACACATCCCCTTCGATAATGTCGAGACCCGGCGTCGCTTCGATGGCGGCCAGCATCGCCAGCCGGTAGAGCTTTCGATCCGCCTGCGTCCGCGGTCCGCGAACGGCCGCGCCCTTCTTTTTGTTCAGCATTCTGAACTGAATGCCGGCCGCATCGGCGATCCGGCCCATCAGGCCATCCATCGCGTCGATCTCGCGCACGAGATGACCCTTTCCAAGTCCGCCAATGGCCGGATTGCACGACATGACGCCGATCGTGTCGCGCCTATGCGTTACGAGCGCGGTCTTCGCGCCCAGCCGCGCAGCCGCGCTCGCCGCTTCCGACCCCGCATGGCCGCCGCCGATCACGATCACATCATAGACATCTACGGTCATTCCAAGACTCCAATCCGGCGGTAGCTTCATCTGAGACCGGTCAGCCGTCCAGGCTGAAAGGTTTCACGTGAATCATTTGCCGATACAAAACTCCGAGAAGATCACCCCAAGCAGCTGCTCGACATCCACTCGACCGGTAATCCTACCCAGATAGTCGGCGGCAACTCGAAGCTGCTCGGTGCGCAGTTCCAGATCCACATCGACCTGCGAAATCGCCTCGTCGAGAGCCGACAAACATTTCGCCAGCGAATCCTTATGCCTTTGCCGGCTGGGAATCGCCATGGACAGGCCACCGAAACGATCTGCGACGACCCTACCGATCAGCTGCCGCAGCTCCGGCAAACCATCGCCTGTCGTCGTGGAGATCTGCAGGTCGTACCGACTAGGGGCGATATCGATAAGGTCCTTCTTCGTGCCGACAGTAACATGCGGAAAAGTCGGCTCCAAGTCGCCAGGTATCTCGGGACTGGTCATGTCGACCAGCAGCAGCACGAGATCGGCGTCAAGAAGGGCAACACGCGCCCGCCGCACGCCTTCCATCTCCACCCGGTCCTCCGTCTCCCGGAGGCCGGCCGTATCGTAGAGTTTCACCAGATAGCCATCGATATCGAGATCGAGATGCAGCACATCGCGCGTCGTTCCGGCGATGTCGGTGACGATCGCGACGTCACGGCGCGCTAGGGCGTTCAACAGGCTCGACTTGCCGGCATTCGGCGCGCCGGCAATCACCACCTTGAAGCCGTCCCTGATGATTTCCCCGGCCGAAGCAGCGTCCAGATGCTGAGCGATATCGGTGCGAAGCTTCTCCATATCGGACCAGACCATATCCGAGACCGAGCCCGGCACGTCGTCTTCGTCGGGAAAATCCAGTTCCGCTTCGATCAGGGCGCGCGCGCGGGTTAATCGTTCCGCCCACGAATCGTAAATCGCCGAAAGGCCGCCGGCACTATGTTCGACGGCGAGGCGGCGCTGCATTTCCGTTTCAGCGCCGATCAGATCGGCCAATCCCTCAACTTCGACAAGATCCAGCTTGCCGTTTTCGAAGGCGCGTCGCGAGAACTCTCCTTCGACGGCCATCCGCACGTTGGGAAATCCACCGAGCGTCTGAAACAACGCAGCCAGGACCGCTTTACTGCCGTGGATCTGCAATTCCGCAACGTCCTCGCCCGTAAACGAGTTGGGCGCGGGAAAAAACAGCGCCAGTCCGCGATCGATCGGCTCATTGTTACGAGTCCGAATCGTTCGATAGGCTGCCGCCCGATCGGCGGGAACCGAGCCGATGAGGCTCACAAGCACGTCCCTGGTCGCCGGCCCGCTGATGCGAACCACCGAGACACCCGAAGGCGGCGCCCCGCTCGAGACGGCATATATGGTGTCATGCGGTATGGCCATGCGTCTGTCTATCGGTTCGAATCCGAGTCGGTTTCTCTAAATAGAAAAGCTGGCGGCATCACGGCAATGCCCACCAGCTCTCGTAGATGAATCCGGCTAAAGATTACGTATTCATCGAATCGAAGAAGTCGGAATTGTTCTTCGTCTGCTTGAGCTTATCGATGAGGAATTCGATCGCGTCGGTCGTGCCCATCGGCGCGAGGATTCGGCGCAGCACGAAGATCTTCTGCAAATCCTGTCGCGGAACCAGCAGGTCTTCCTTACGCGTGCCGGACTTGAGGATGTCCATTGCCGGGAAGATGCGCTTGTCGGCGACCTTGCGGTCGAGCACGATTTCGGAGTTACCGGTGCCCTTGAACTCTTCGAAAATGACTTCGTCCATGCGGCTGCCTGTATCGATCAGCGCCGTCGCGATGATCGTCAGCGAACCGCCTTCCTCGATATTGCGCGCTGCGCCGAAGAAGCGCTTCGGGCGCTGAAGCGCGTTGGCGTCGACGCCGCCGGTCAGAACCTTGCCGGAAGAAGGAACGACGGTGTTGTAAGCGCGCCCGAGGCGGGTGATCGAATCGAGCAGGATGACGACGTCGCGTCCATGCTCGACCAGACGCTTCGCCTTTTCGATGACCATTTCGGCGACCTGGACGTGACGCACCGCCGGCTCGTCGAAGGTCGAAGAGATGACCTCGCCGCGAACGGAACGCTGCATGTCGGTCACTTCCTCAGGGCGTTCGTCGATCAGGAGAACGATGAGATAGCATTCCGGATGGTTTGCCGTGATCGAATGCGCGATGTTCTGCAGCAGCACGGTCTTACCGGTGCGCGGCGGCGCGACGATCAGGCCGCGCTGGCCCTTGCCAAGCGGCGCTACCAGATCGATCACGCGCGGCGACAGGTCCTTGGATGTCGGAATATCCAGTTCCATCTTGAAGCGCTCGTTCGGATAGAGCGGCGTCAGATTGTCGAAATGGACCTTGTGACGGATCTTTTCCGGATCGTCGAAATTGATGGTGTTGACCTTCAGCAGCGCAAAATAGCGTTCGCCTTCCTTCGGTCCGCGGATGGGCCCTTCGACCGTATCGCCTGTCTTCAGCGAGAACCGGCGGATCTGCGACGGAGAAATATAAATGTCGTCGGGACCCGGCAGGTAATTGGCATTGGCGGAACGCAGGAAGCCGAAACCGTCCTGCAGCACTTCGACGACCCCTTCGCCGATGATTTCCACATCCTGGCTGGCAAGCATCTTGAGAATCGCAAACATCAGTTCCTGCTTGCGCATCGTGCTTGCATTCTCGACCTCGAGCGACTCGGCGAAAGCCAGAAGATCCGTCGGGGATTTACTCTTAAGTTCCTGAAGCTTCATTTCAGCCATGAAGTGACCAATGCTCTTTTCAATTTTGAAGGGGAAAGGCGATGTTGGGTCGTATTCGGTACTGCGAAAGGGGCTCGCAGACGACTGAACTCTACACACATGCCACGTAGATGAGATGCGCGGAAAATAGCGACTCGTTATCGCCGCCGCAAGGGGGCTGCTTAAAATGAAGCAAATTTAACCTGAGGGATGATTTGCCTCAAAATGGCTTCACCACGACGAGGATCACGATCAGGATCATCAGCAGTGTCGGCGCCTCGTTCATGAACCGCCAATAGCGGGCGGAACGGCGATTTTCATCCCGCTCGAAAGCCCTCACAGCCCGGCTGAAAAACACATGAACACCGGTCAGCAATACGACGAGACCGATCTTCGCGTGCAGCCAGCCGCCCTGGAAACCATAGACCGACCAGGCCAGGTAGAGACCGAAAATCCAGGTCAGCATCATTGCCGGCGTCATGATGATCCGAAGCAACCGGCGCTCCATTACCTTGAAGGTTTCCGACTGCACCGAACTAGGCTCGGCATCGGTGTGGTAGATGAACAGCCGCGGCATATAAAACAATCCGGCCATCCACGAGATCACCGCGATGATGTGGAGCGCCTTGATCCAGAGATAGAGATTGTCCGGGCTCCAGGCGAAGAGCCCGACCGCTAGCAGGGCGAAGAAGGCCAACGCAAAATGCGCGCGGCGCCGGGCATAGGCGCCCGTCCTCCGATCCGTCTGCTTCTCCATCGTCACGTCAGACCCCGCACGCGGTCGACCAGCATGCGCACATGTTCGGGGTCGGCCTGCGGCGTGATGCCGTGACCGAGATTGAAGATCAGCGGCCCATTGCCGAGATGCTGCAGAATATCGTCGATGCCTTCCTCCAGCGCCTTGCCGCCGGCGACGACGCGCATCGGATCGAGGTTGCCCTGGACCGGTCCGTCCTTCTGAAGTTCGGAAGCAAAAGCCAATGGCACCGACCAATCGAGGCCGATTGCGTCCGCGCCGGTCTTCTGACGATAGGTCTTCAGCTGGTAGCCTGCGCCTTTGGCGAAGGCGATAATGCGGGCATGCGGCCGCCGCGAACTGATCGAAGCGATCATCCGGGCGACAGGCCTGATCGCAAAAGCCTCGAATTCCTTTTCGCCGAGAACGCCCGCCCAGGAATCGAAGATCTGCACGGCATCGGCGCCGGCATCGATCTGCGCGACGAGATAATCGGCCGACACATCCGCCAGCAGCATCAGCAGATGCTCGAAAGCGCGCGGATGCTTGTAGGCGAAGAGACGGGCAGGGGCCTGATCCGGCGTTCCATGACCGGCGATCATATAGGTCGCAACCGTCCAGGGGGCGCCGCAGAAGCCAAGCAGGGTCGTCTCGTCGGGCAGCTCGCTGCGCAGCCGCCGAACCGTCTCCAGAACCGGATGGAGATAATCGACAACCTCTTCGCCGTTCAGCCTGCCGATGCCGGCGTCATCGATCGGATCCATTTCAGGTCCATGCCCCTCGGTGAAGCGGACGTTTCGTTTCATCGCATCGGGAATGACGAGAATGTCGGAAAACAGGATGGCCGCATCGAAGCCATAGCGGCGGATTGGCTGCAATGTCACTTCAACGGCATAATCGGGCGTGTAGCAGAGATCGAGAAAGCTCCCGGCTTTTGCCCGCGTCTCTCTATATTCCGGTAGGTAACGTCCCGCCTGCCGCATCAGCCAGAGAGGAGGAGGGGAGAGGCTTTCGCCATCGAGAACCTTCATGATCTTTCGGCGCGTTTCGCTCAAGCGCTTCTTCCCTATAAAAAATCAAAGATATTTTAAAAGGTTTCTATTTCTTAGAGTCGGTGTCTATCAAGGATTAAAATCTATCCACTGCCGATGCCATTTGTCGCGCATCGCCAGAGAACGTGGCAAGGATTCTCTTGCTGTGCTCGAATTTCGGGGAGACGCCGAATCCGAAAGTAATTCCAGTCGCTTCCGAATCAACGATTTTCAGCTGGCTTGTGGATAAGCTGTGGACCTGCTCTAAGGAAATTGAACTGCTCCCCATCTTCCACAGGGCCCGATGAAACCGGTTTGCAAAATTCGTAATGTGGATAAGCAGGCATGTTTTCCCGAGCCCGGGGCCACCCTGGCGCCTTAACTCTTCATCATCCAGTCTTTTCAACAGGCAGCGGAAAATAGCGTGGAGAACAGAACGAACTTCTTTCATCTGCATCTGATTTCTGACTCAACGGGAGAGACTCTCATCTCCGCCGGCCGCGCCGCATCAGCCCAGTTCAGGTCCGCCCAGCCGATCGAACACGTCTATCCCCTGATCCGCAATCGCAAGCAGCTGCTGCCGGTTCTGCAGGCGATCGACGAAGCACCGGGCATCGTGCTCTATACGATCGTCGACCGGGAGCTCGCGAGCCTCATCGATGAGCGTTGCGCCGAAATGGGCGTTGCCTCGGTCAATGTGCTGGAGCCTGTCATGAACGCGTTTCAGGTCTATCTCGGCGCCCCGTCGCGCCGCCGGGTCGGAGCGCAGCACGTCATGAATGCCGGATATTTCGCGCGTATCGAAGCGCTGAATTTCACCATGGACCATGACGATGGCCAGATGCCGGATGACTATAATGACGCCGACGTGGTCATCATCGGGATCAGCCGCACCTCGAAAACGCCGACCAGCATCTATCTCGCCAACCGAGGCATTAAGACGGCGAACATTCCGATCGTCTATGGCGTACCCTTGCCGGAGAGCCTCTTTGCCGCAACGAAACCGGTGATCGTCTGCCTCATCGCCACCACCGACCGTATTTCCCAGGTGCGGGAAAATCGCATCCTCGGGACGACGCAGGGTTTCGACCGAGATCATTATACCGATCGCGCCGCGATCTCCGAGGAATTGAAATATGCCCGCTCGCTCTGCGCTCGCCACGGCTGGCCGCTGATCGATGTGACGCGCCGTTCGATCGAGGAAACGGCGGCGGCCATTGTTGCCCTGCGCCCGAAGCTGCGCTAAGCGCTGACGAAACGCCGGCACGTCGAGGACCGCATGACAATAAAACTCATCCTTGCATCGTCGAGCCCCTTTCGACGGGCGCTGATGGAAAATGCCGGCCTGTCCTTCGAAGCGCAGGCCGCAAGGATCGATGAAAGGGCCGTCGAAGCCCCGTTGGAAAAAGCCGGCGCGGCACCCGATGCCGTGGCGCTCGTCCTGGCCAAGGCCAAGGCCGAAGAGGTCAGCCGCCGTTTTCCCGATAGCCTGGTCATCGGTTCGGATCAGACGATGTCGCTCGGTGAGCGCGTTTTTCATAAACCGAGAGACATGGCCGACGCCGCAAAACACCTCCAGACACTGTCTGGAGCGACCCATCGCTTGAACAGTGCCGTGGCGATCATCGGCGGCGGTGTGGTCTTGTGGGAACATCTTTCTCATGCCGATCTGACGATGCGGCCGTTGACGGCGGATTTCATCACCCGGCACCTGGCGCGGGTCGGCGAACGCGCGCTTTCCAGCGTCGGCGCCTATCAATTGGAAGGAGAGGGCATTCAGCTTTTCGAAAAGATCAAGGGTGATTATTTCACTATTCTTGGTCTGCCGATGCTGCCGCTTCTCGAAAAACTGCGGGAACTCGGAGCGATCGATGGATGATTCACGTGAAACATTGGGGCCGAAAGCGTTTGTCACGGGCTTTCCGGTCAAGCACTCGCGCTCGCCGCTCATCCATGGATATTGGCTGAAAACGCTCGGCCTGCCCGGCAGCTACCGCACCCATGAAATAACGCCCGATGCCTTTGCGGATTTCATCGCCTCCCTGAAAGACGGCAGCTCCGGCTTTACCGGCGGCAATGTCACCATCCCTCATAAGGAAATGGCCTTCCGCCTCGCCGACAGACCGGATGAGCTGTCGCAGGAGCTCGGCGCCTCGAACACGCTCTGGCTGGAAAATGGCGTCCTGCATGCGACGAACACCGACGGCCGCGGCTTCACCGCCAATCTCGACGAACGCCATCCGCGCTGGGACCGGCACGATACGGCCATCGTCTTCGGCGCCGGCGGGGCCAGCCGGGCAATCATCCAGGCGGTCCGCGATCGCGGTTTCAAGGAGATCCATGTCGTCAACCGAACCGTCGAACGCGCGCGTGAGCTGGCTGATCGCTTTGGTCCGAAAGTCCACGCCCACCCGGCCGGTGCGCTTGCCGAAGTGATGAAAGGGGCCGGTCTGTTCATCAACACCACCTCGCTCGGCATGGACGGCGAAGCAGCACCTCAGCTTGATTTCACCGTGCTTGCGGCCGATGCCGTCGTCACCGATATCGTCTACATTCCCTTGAAGACGCCGATCCTGGCACAGGCGGAAGAACAGGGATATTCCATCGTCGATGGCCTCGGCATGCTGCTGCATCAGGCTGCGCCCGGCTTCGAGAAATGGTTCGGCAAACGCCCCATGGTCGACGCAGCATTGCGCGCGCTGATCATCGCGGACATGGAAGCGCATTGATGCTGAAGATCGGCCTCACCGGCTCTATCGGAATGGGAAAATCGACGGTCGGCAAGCTGTTCGCCGACGCCGGGATACCGCTCAACGATTCCGATTCCGTGGTCCATGATCTCTATGCCGGTGAAGCTGCACCCCTGGTGGACGCCGCCTTTCCCGGTTCGATGAAGGACGGCGCGGTCGACCGGCATGAGCTCGGCCGCCAGCTCGCTCTCGATCCGGCCGGTTTCAAACGGCTGGAAGCGATCGTTCATCCTCTGGTCCGCAAGCGCGAGAACGAATTTCTGGCGCGCCAGCAGGCGGTCGGCGCCGAGATGGTCCTGCTCGACATTCCCCTGCTTTTCGAAACTAGCGCCTGGGAGAGGGTGGATGTCATCGTCGTCGTCAGCACCGATCCACAGATTCAGCGTCAGAGGGTGCTTGCGCGGGACGACATGACCGAGGAAAAATTCGACATGATTCTCTCCCGCCAGACGCCGGATGCGGAAAAACGCCGCCGCGCCGATTATCTGGTCGATACCAGCGGCAGCATAGCGGAGACGGGGGAACGGGTGCGTGAGATCGTCGCCGATCTGAAAATGCGAATTGCCAAAGGAGATTTCCGGAATGCGTGAGATCATTTTCGATACGGAAACCACCGGCCTCGACAACCGGACGGACCGCATTATCGAAATCGGCGGCATCGAGCTCTTCAATCATTTCCCGACCGGCAACACGATCCATATCTTCATCAATCCCGGTGATCAGAAGGTTCATCCGGATGCGCTCGCCGTCCACGGCATCACCGACGAATTCCTGAAGGACAAGCAGCCCTTCGGCGAAGTGGCCGAAGAAATCCTTGCCTTTTTCGGCGATGCCAAGTGGATAGCCCACAACGCCACATTCGACATGGGTTTCATCAACGCCGAATTGGCGCGGCTCGGTCTGCCGCCGATCCTGCCGGAACGGGTAGTCGATACGCTGTCCATGGCGCGTCGCAAGCACCCGATGGGACCGAATTCGCTCGACGCGCTCTGCCGGCGCTACGGCATCGACAATTCGCACCGCACCAAACACGGCGCGCTGCTCGACTCCGAGCTGCTCGCCGAAGTCTATATCGAGATGATCGGCGGCCGGCAGGCGGCCCTCGGCCTCGGCATGTCGGGTCAATCCGGCCAGGCGGCGCGCGGCGACATGGCGATGGAAGACGATGCGGTGATATCGGCGGCGCTTGAGCGGCCCCGTCCCCTTGCACCCCGCCTCAGCCAGGCCGAGGCGCAAGCGCATGAGGCGCTGGTCGCCAAACTCGGCGAAAAAGGCATCTGGGCGAAATACGGCAGCCCTCCCGCATAATTCCCCAAAGCGCGTCGCGATCTTTCAGATTCGCTCCTCGCGCTTTAGCTCTTTGTTTTGCGGATGTCGTTGCCGCAAAACCGCTGCACACTTTTGCGGGACATGCTTTAAAATCGGAATCGATTTGGCGCTGCAATGAAAAATGCCCGGGACTTGCCCGGGCATCTTGATTTCCACAGCGGAAATGTTCCGATCAATTCGGAACGGCCTGAACCTTGGCGCGGGCCTGTTCTTCGGCAACGCGCTGGGCGAACATCTGCGTGAAGTCGATCGGGTCGATCATCAGCGGCGGGAAGCCGCCATTGCGGGTGACGTCGGCGATGATCTGGCGGGCGAAGGGGAAGAGCATACGCGGGCACTCGATGAAGAGAACCGGCAGCATGTGCTCCTGCGGGAAGCCGGCAACGCGGAAGACGCCGCCATAGACGAGCTCGGTATGGAAGACCGTCTTGTCGCCGTCCTTGGCTTCGGCATTCAGCGACAGCACGACGTCGAAATCCGTGTCGGAAAGCGGGTTGGCGTTGACGTTCACATTGATGTTGATCGTCGGCGCCTTGTCGCGGGCCTGCAGCGAACGCGGCGCGCCCGGATTTTCGAAGGAGAGGTCCTTGGTGTATTGCGCAAGGATCGAAAGGGTGGGGCTGGTCGCACCGTTGTTGTTATCGTCTGCCATTGGCTTTTCCTCGAAGGGCATGAATGGTGCCGCCATCTAACATTTCAGACAAGGGCTTACAACCCTGGGCGCTCGGCGCGGCTGATCGGCCGGCGGACCTCAATCGCCAAGATGTCTGCCGGACCACGGCGAGTTCGGCTTCGGCTCCCTATGATAGTCCTCCTCGTCGAGATCGACCACCTTCGAATTCGGGTTGCGATCCCGGACATCGGGCTGCGGGCCGGGAGAATAGCCGCCCTTGGCATTGACGACGACGAAACGTCTGGCGATCGCCCGCCAGACGAAATCGCGCACCGGCGGAATGAGAATGAGGATAGCGATGAGATCGGAGAGGAATCCGGGAATGATCAGCAGCAGCGCGGCGATGACGTTCATCGCCGGCCGCAGCAACTCGCGCCCCGGCATCAATCCGTTTCGCCCTTCGCTCGACATGCGCCGGAGAATGCCGATGCCCTGGCGGCGCAGCAGCATCATGCCGGCGACGAAGCTGAGCATCACCAGCGCCAGCGTCAGCGCCAATCCGAGCGCCCGGCCGACGACGACGAAACCGGCAATTTCGGCGAGCGGCAGCAGCAGAATGAAAGCTGGCAGGATCGAAAAACGCATGGTCGTCATTTCCCCGGCCTCGCCGGTCTCCTCTGGACGCCGGCGAAGATGCCAGCCATCATTTGAATCATCTGTATAGGCGGACTATATGGGAGTACAAATCAGAGATGTTAACGGCGGTTGCGATACGATATGAGTTCGAACGACTTCATCACATTATTCTTCCTGGTCGCGGCGGTGCTGATTTTCTTTCAGCTGCGCTCCGTGCTCGGCCGCCGCACGGGAAATGAGAAGCCGCCGCGCGATCTCTATACGCCGCGGGATGCGGCGCCGGCCGACACCGCCGATGGCGGTAAGGTCGTGACGCTGCCCCGCCGCGATGCCGCGAGCGAGGATGAGGATCGCTTTTCCGCCATCGATGCCGTCGCTGCCCCGGGCACGCCGCTCAACGAATCGCTGCGCGCCTTGAACAAGGCCGATCCTTCCTTCACCCCGAAGGAGTTTCTGAATGGCGCCCGCATGGCCTACGAAATGATCGTCATGGCCTATGCCGACGGCGACCGGAAAACCCTGAAGAACCTTTTGTCCCGCGAAGTCTACGACGGCTTCGACGCCGCGATCGGTGAACGGGAAAGCCGGGGCGAGAAGGTGAAATCCACCTTCGTCGGCATCGACAAGGCCGAAATCACCCATGCCGAGACGAAGGGCAGCGAAGCGCAGATCACTGTGCGCATCATCAGCCAGCTGATATCGGCGACCTATGACAAGGCGGATGCGCTGATCGAGGGCGACGCCGAAAACGTCGCCGAGGTCAACGATCTCTGGACCTTCGCCCGCGATACCCGCTCGCGCGATCCGAACTGGAAACTTGTGGCGACCGAATCGGAACATGAGTGACCAGGCATCGGACTTCGTCCTGCAGGCTGTGAGTTTCGATCATTTGGAAGGCTGGAAGGATGATGATCCCTCCGGCCTTTTTGAAGTCATGCGGAGCTGCCGGCGGCAGATCACCGAGGTCAAACCCTACCGCACCGGTACGCTCGGCCTGAGTTCGGACGATCTGCTTCCGCTTCTGATCGCCGCCGAAGATTTCACGCCTTCCTCCCCGGCGTCGGCGCGCGCCTTCTTCGAGAGGCACTGTCGGCCTTTTCTGATCCGCCGCAAAGACGCCAATCCGGGCTTCGTCACCGCTTTTTACGAGCCCGAGATCGAGGTGTCGGACCATCAGGACGCGATTTTCCGCTTTCCCTTCTATCGCCGCCCGGACGATCTGATCGATCTCGATGAGACCAATCGCCCCGCCGAATTGGATGCGGCTTATGTTTTCGGCCGTCTGCAGGACGGCCGCGTCGGCGTCTATCCGGACCGCCGTCAAATCGACCAAGGCTTCCTCGAAGGCCGCGGCCTTGAAATCGCCTGGGCGAAATCGAAGGTCGATGTCTTCTTCGTGCATGTGCAGGGCGCCGCCCGGCTGCGCTACAGGGATGGCCGCATCGGCCGCATCACCTACGCGGCGAAGGCCGGTCATCCTTTCTCGGCGATCGGCAAGCTGCTGATCGAGCGGGGCGAGATCGACCGTGCGGAGATTTCGATGCAGTCGATCCGCGCCTGGCTGGTGCGCAATCCCGAGCGGGTGGACGAGGTGCTATGGCACAATCGCTCCTATATTTTCTTCCGGGAGGCGGCGGGCGCCGATCGTGAGGCCGGTCCGATCGCGGCCGCCAAGGTGCCGCTTCTTGCCGGTCGCTCGCTGGCGGTCGATCGGATCATCCACACTTTCGGCTTCCCCTTTTTCATTCGTGCCGAAAGCCTCAGCCATCTCGACCAGGGCCGGCCCTTCTGCCGACTGATGCTGGCGCTCGATACCGGCTCGGCGATCGTTGGGCCGGCGCGGGGCGACATCTTCACCGGCTCGGGGGATCTGGCGGGAGAAAGTGCGGGCACCGTTCGCAACGATGCCGATTTCGCCATCCTCATCCCCAATGCCGCCGCCGGGCGCTTCGACTGATGGCCAGGGATCGTAAGCTCAGCGCGGATGAGAGGATCCTCTGGGGAAAGGTGGCGCGCAGCACCCGGCCGATGCCCGGCAAGACGGGTGAACTGAGCGAACTCGATGCCTTTCTCGCCGAGACGGAAGCAGCGGCCGAACGGGAGAAGACCGAAAAGCAGATGCCCGCCTCATCCGCGCCGGAACAGCCGGCGGCACCCTCGGCATCGAAACGGCCGGCCGGCGTGCATCATCCGCTGGAAAGGCCGGTCAAACGCAAGATCGCCAAGGGCCGGCTGGCGCTCGAGGCGCGCATCGATCTGCATGGGCTGGTGCAGAGCGAAGCCCATGCCATTCTTCTCGATTTCCTGATCCGCGCCCATGAGCGCGGCATGCGCCATGTCCTCGTCATAACAGGCAAGGGGAGTTCGCTCGGCAGCGACGGCGCGCTGAAACGCGCCGTGCCCCTCTGGTTTTCCAAGCCCGAATTCCGCTACCTGATCTCCTCCTATGAATCCGCCGCCCAGCATCACGGCGGAGAAGGCGCGCTTTATATCCGCCTGTCGCGGCGGCATGGGGAAAGGCCATGACGCCCTTCGGCGAGGCGGTTCGCAGGCTGAGAGCGCGCAAGGGCGTCTCGCAAAAGGAAATGGCGGAAGCGCTGAACGTCTCCCCCGCCTATCTCTCAGCCCTCGAACACGGAAAGCGCGGCCTGCCGACCTTCGATCTGCTCCAGCGCATCGCCGGCTATTTCAACATCATCTGGGACGAGGCCGAGGAATTGTTCCTGCTCGCCCGCTCTTCCGACCCGCGTGTCGTGATCGACACGTCGGGCCTGCCGCCGGAATATACCGAATTCGCCAATCGGCTGGCGCGGCGGATCCGCGACCTTGACAGCGCCGAGATCGCCCGGTTATCGGCTCTTCTCGAAAATGGCGCCAAAAACGACGGAAAAGCGTCATAATCCCCTGTTTTATGCCTTGTTCCGGGGGGCTTACCATTGGGAACTGACCTCAAAAAACCTATATACGAGAGTAAAGAAAGCCGGTGATTCGCAAGGCCCGCCGCCGCTTTACGACAACAGGGAAAATCTCGACAGAATGAGCGATACATCCGCGACGGAAAACGGCGTAAGCAGCGAATATGGCGCAGATTCGATCAAGGTCCTGAAGGGCCTCGATGCCGTACGCAAACGCCCCGGCATGTATATCGGCGACACCGACGATGGTTCCGGCCTTCACCATATGGTCTATGAAGTCGTCGACAACGCAATCGACGAAGCGCTCGCCGGTCACGCCGATATCGTCACCGTCACCCTCAATCCGGATGGTTCGGTCACCGTCACCGACAACGGCCGCGGCATTCCGACGGATATCCATACCGGCGAAGGCGTCTCTGCGGCCGAAGTCATCATGACCCAGCTCCATGCCGGCGGTAAGTTCGACCAGAATTCCTACAAGGTCTCCGGCGGTCTGCACGGCGTCGGCGTTTCCGTCGTCAATGCGCTTTCCGTCTGGCTGAAGCTGAAGATCCGCCGCCACGGCAAGATCCATGAAATGAGCTTCACCCATGGTGTGGCCGATGCTCCGCTGAAAGTCACGGGCGATGCCCCGGATGCAACCGGCACCGAAGTGAGCTTCATGCCGAGCACCGAAACCTTCACCATGACGGAGTTCGACTACAGCACGCTGGAGCACCGCCTGCGCGAACTCGCCTTCCTGAATTCCGGCGTCCGCATTCTGCTGGCCGACAAGCGCCATTCCGATATCAAGCAGGAAGAGATGCGCTATGACGGCGGCCTCGAGGCCTTCGTCGCCTATCTCGACCGGGCGAAGAAGCCGCTTGTCGACAAGCCGGTCGCCATCCGCGGCGAAAAGGACGGCATCACCGTCGAAGTGGCGATGTGGTGGAACGACAGCTATCACGAGAACGTGCTCTGCTTCACCAACAACATTCCCCAGCGTGACGGCGGCACCCATATGGCAGGTTTCCGCGCGGCGCTGACGCGCCAGGTGGTGTCCTATGCCGATAATTCCGGCATCACCAAGAAGGAAAAGGTGACGCTGCAGGGCGAGGATTGTCGTGAAGGCCTGACGGCGGTCCTCTCCGTCAAGGTGCCGGATCCGAAGTTCTCCTCGCAGACCAAGGATAAGCTCGTTTCCTCGGAAGTTCGTCCTGTCGTCGAAAGCCTCGTCAACGAGGCGCTGAACACCTGGTTCGAAGAGCATCCGAGCGAAGCCAAGATCCTCGTCGGCAAGGTCGTCGAAGCCGCCGCGGCGCGCGAAGCGGCCCGCAAGGCACGTGAATTGACCCGCCGCAAGGGCGCGCTCGACATCGCCTCGCTGCCCGGCAAGCTTGCCGACTGCTCCGAGCGCGATCCGGCAAAGTCCGAAGTTTTCCTGGTCGAGGGCGATTCCGCCGGCGGCTCGGCCAAGCAGGGCCGCTCGCGCGAGAACCAGGCGATCCTGCCGCTGCGCGGCAAGATCCTCAACGTCGAACGCGCCCGTTTCGACAAGATGCTGTCGAGCCAGGAAATCGGGACGCTGATCACCGCGCTCGGCACCGGCATCGGCAAGGACGAGTTCAATGCCGAAAAGCTGCGTTATCACAAGATTATCATCATGACGGACGCCGATGTCGACGGCGCCCATATCCGCACGCTACTGCTCACCTTCTTCTTCCGCCAGATGCCGGAGCTGATCGAGCGCGGCCATCTCTACATCGCCCAGCCGCCGCTCTATAAGGTCGCGCGCGGCAAATCGGTGCAGTATCTGAAGGACGAAAAGGCGCTCGAGGAATATCTCATCGCCCAGGGTCTCGAAGATGCGGCTTTGAGGCTCGGCAGCGGCGAGGTCCGCACCGGCCAGGATCTGCGCGAGGTCATTCTCGATGCGTTGCGCATGCGCGCTTTGCTCGACAATCTCCATTCGCGCTACAATCGGGCCGTCGTCGAACAGGCGGCGATCGCCGGCGCGCTCAATGCCGAGCTCGTCAGCGATACCGAAAGAGCCCGGGCGCTGGCAACCGAGGTCGCAAGCCGTCTCGACATCATCGCCGAAGAGACCGAGCGCGGCTGGCAGGGCGATCTGACCAGCGATGGCGGCCTGCGCCTCGAACGCATGGTTCGCGGCGTCAAGGAAGCAGTCGTGCTCGACATGGCGCTGATCGGTTCCTCGGATGCCCGCCACATCGATCAGCTGACATCGCGCCTCAAGGAAATCTACCAGGCGCCGCCTTCGCTGCATCGACGCGACGGCGACATCGAGATTTCAGGGCCGCGCGCCCTGCTCGACGCGATTTTCGCCAGTGGCCGCAAGGGCCTCAGCATGCAGCGTTACAAGGGCCTCGGCGAGATGAATGCCGAGCAGCTCTGGGAAACGACGCTCGATCCGAATGTGCGCTCGCTGCTGCAGGTCAAGGTCGCGGACGCCACCGATGCCGACGGCCTCTTCGCCCGCTTGATGGGTGACGAAGTCGAGCCGCGGCGCGAATTCATCCAGGACAACGCGCTCAGCGTCGCCAATCTCGATATCTGATTGATATTTTTCCGCTAAAAAGCCCCGCCGTTCCCTGGACGGCGGGGCTTTTGTTCATTCAGGCATGGCTCAGTTCGCGACGAAACGGCCGTTGAAGGCGACCTCGGAGAGCGGCTTGCGCTGGCTGGGGAATTCCCGCGCCTGGTTGCGTTCGGAAAGGACGCTCTTGTCGGCCAGACGGCCGACGGCAACGCCGGCCTCGACGCGGAAACCCTGAGGGATGCCGAAGGTCTTCATGATGTCCTCATGTTTGATGCCGCCCATGCCATGGGCGTAGAAACCGGAGAGGCGCGCCTGCAGCGCCAGATGGCCCCAGGCGGCACCGGCGTCGAAGGAATGGGTGTAGCTCGGCTTCTCCTCGCCGGAACCGGCCACCCCGGTGAAGGCGCGCGACACCACGAAGATCAGCGCCGACGCGTTCCTTGCCCATTCCTGATTGGCATCGACGAGTAAAGCGACGAATTTCTCCCAATGCTCCGAGCCTTTGAGGGCATAGATGAAGCGCCAGGGCTGCTGGTTGGAAGAGGACGGCGCCCAATGGGCGGCGTCGAGCAGGCTGAGCAGCTGTGCTTCCTCGATGATTTCGCCGGTAAAGGCGCGGGGTGACCAGCGGTCGAGAAACATCGGATCGATCAGATATTGGGATTCGCGGTTATTGCTTTTCGTCATGCTTGTTCCCTGGGGACATGAAATCGGGGTGAGGCTAGCGCATGATGCCGAAAAGTGTGAGCGGTTTTCTCATGACATCATCCTCTAACTCTTTAATTTAGAACAGGATTCAGATTCTAGGGCCAACCGGGCCTAAAATCATCCTGTTCTAGTCGGTCCAGACGATGTCGAGTTCCTCGCGGAAGGCGAAACGCTTCAGATGATCGTCGATGACGCCCTGCATCCTTGCCTGCTGCGCGGGATCGGCGACGGATAGTGTCATGGTCAGGCCCGCATCGTCGGCGGCAAAGGTCACCTCCGCCGTGTCGCTGAACGGCACCCGGCCCTTGTGCGGATCGAAATCGACGCTGAACTTGTGGCTCCAGTGCTTGCAGAGCTGCTGGAGGTAGCGGCTCGCATTTTCGGTGCGCACGACGGCCTTGGAGAGGTGCATGTCGAACTCCATCTCATCTTGGACTGCAGCCAAGTCATATTTCCTGGCTTGCCGGCTTGGCAAGCGCGTCGTCGTCGCAGCCGGGTGGACGGACTGTCTTCAGAAAACCGGCCTTACGCCGGCGCCGAAGCAGGATAAGGAACCGCTTCGAAGATGGATCGGAGAGTTGGCATGCTTGTGAACGGAAAATGGACGGAAGACTGGCAGCCTGTTCAGGCGAAGGATGAAAAGGGCGGCTTCGTCAGGCAGATTTCGAGTTTCCGCAGCTGGGTGACGCCGGACGGCAGTGCCGGGCCGACGGGCGAGGGCGGTTTTAAAGCCGTCGCCGGCCGCTACCATCTCTATGTCGCTTATATCTGCCCCTGGGCTTCCCGCACCCTGATCGGCCGCAAGCTCAAGGGCCTGGAGGACGCCATTTCCGTTTCCGTGGTCGAGCCGGTGCTGACGAAACAGGGCTGGCGCTTCGGCGATTATCCCGGTGCGACGCGGGATCATGTCAACGGCACGACTTACATCCATGAAATCTACACGAGGGCGGCGCCTGGCTTTACCGGCCGGGCCACCGTGCCGGTCCTCTGGGACAAGCAGAGGCAGACCATCGTCAACAATGAATCCGCCGATATCCTGCGCATGCTGAACAGCGGCTTCGGCGATCTGGCAAAACATCCGATCGATCTCTACCCGGTGGAGAGGCGCGCCGAGATCGATGCTTTCAACGACCGGATCTATCCCGCGCTTAACAACGGCGTCTACCGCGCCGGTTTCGCCACCACCCAGATCGCCTATGAGGAGGCCTTCGCCGATGTCTTCTCCTGCCTCGATTGGGTCGAGCCGCAATTCGAAGGCAAGCCTTTCCTCTTCGCCAATCATCCGACGGAAAGCGATATCCGCCTGTTCGTGACGCTGGTGCGCTTCGATGCAGCCTATCACGGCATCTTCAAATGCAATCTGCGCCGGCTTTCCGATTACGCCAACCTGCGCGCCTTCTGCCGGCGCATGCTGGATTGGCCGGGCATCGCCGAAACCGTCAATCTCGACCACATCAAGCGAGGCTACTATTCGGTCGAAAGCCTCAACCCGACGAAAATCGTCCCCGCCGGCCCGGATCTCTCTGAAATTTTCTAGGAGGCCGTACCGCTTCACGTCAAAGCCGTAATGACACCGATGAATAATTCGTTCATAGGTGGTTGCATATCCCGTTTTCGATGAGGAGGCATTCCATGAAGCTGATGCGTGTTGGCGAAGCAGGCCGTGAAAAACCGGCGCTTCTCGATTCCGATGGCAAGATCCGCGATCTCTCCGGCCACGTCGCCGATATCGGCGGTGAGGCAATCTCGCCAGGGGGCCTTGCAAAGATCGCGGCGATCGATCCGAAGAGCCTCCCCGAACTTGCCCCGGGCCGCATCGGCGCCTGCGTGGCCGGCACCGGCAAATTCATCTGCATCGGCCTCAATTTCTCCGACCATGCCGCCGAAACCGGCGCCACCGTGCCGCCGGAGCCTGTCATCTTCATGAAGGCGACGTCGGCGATCGTTGGTCCGAACGATAACGTTCTCATCCCGCGCGGTTCGGAAAAGACCGATTGGGAAGTCGAGCTCGGCGTCGTCATCGGCAATACTGCGAAATATGTCAGCGAAGCCGACGCGCTCGACTACGTCGCCGGTTATTGCGTCTCGCACGACGTTTCCGAACGCGCCTTCCAGACCGAGCGCGCCGGCCAGTGGACCAAGGGCAAGTCCTGCGACACTTTCGGGCCGATCGGCCCGTGGCTGGTCACCAAGGATGAGATCGCCGACCCGCAGAACCTTGCCATGTGGCTGAAGGTCAACGGCCAGACGATGCAGAACGGCTCTTCCAAGACCATGGTCTACGGCGTCGCCCACATCGTTTCCTATCTCAGCCAGTTCATGTCGCTGCGTCCCGGCGACGTCATCTCGACGGGAACGCCCCCCGGCGTCGGCATGGGCATGAAGCCGCCGCGTTTCCTCCGGGACGGCGATGTCGTCGAACTCGGCATCGAAGGCCTCGGCAGCCAGAAGCAGAGCTTCGTCGCGGATCGTTAACGACGCTACCTCAGCTGAACCTTAAGCTTTCGGCTCTATGGTGATGCCAGAGATCAACACTTCTGGCATTTCTTGTGCAGCTACGGCACGTCTATGTTGCTGTGCAACAAAAACCTGATAGTCTGCGTTACGTGCCAGCGTGCGGAAAGATTCGATGTCTATCAATCGACGTCATCTTTTCGATAGAGAAAGGTGGCGCCTTCTATGTTCTATCAGCTTTATGAATTGAATCATGCCGCCATGGCGCCGTTTCGCGCCGCGGCAGACATCATGCGTTTTGCCTATGCCAATCCGCTGAATCCATTTTCCAACACACCGTTGGGCCGGACGATGGCGGCAAGTCTCGAAATGTTCGAGCGTACGACGCGGCGCTACGGAAAGCCGGAATTCGGACTGAAGCAGACGACGGTCGGCGATCAGACGGTTTCCGTACGCGAAGAGGTCGTCTGGTCGCGATCCTTCTGCAATCTCCTGCATTTTTCACGAAATTTACCGCCCGGCCGCGCCAGCGATCCCCGCATCCTGATCGTCGCGCCGATGTCCGGCCACTATGCCACGCTGCTGCGCGGCACCGTCGAGGCGCTGCTGCCGAGCGCCGATGTCTACATCACCGACTGGATCGATGCCCGCATGGTGCCGATGACGGAAGGCACCTTCGATTTCGACGATTATGTCGATTACGTCATCGAGATGCTGCATTTCCTCGGCCACGACACGCATGTCATCGCCGTCTGCCAGCCCTCCGTTCCGGTGCTTGCCGCAGCCGCGGTGATGGAGGAAGCCAACGATCCGCTTTCGCCATCCTCTATGACGCTGATGGGCGGTCCGATCGACACGCGCATCAACCCGACGGCGGTCAACAAGCTTGCTCACGAACGCTCGCTGCAGTGGTTTTCCGATAATGTCATCATGAACGTGCCCTGGCCGCAGCCGGGTTTCATGCGTCCTGTCTATCCCGGCTTCCTGCAGCTTTCCGGCTTCATGTCGATGAACCTGGACCGCCATCTCGTCGCCCACAAGGAATTCTTCATGCATCTCGTGAAGAACGACGGCGAGCCGGAAAAACATCGCGATTTCTACGACGAATATCTCGCCGTCATGGATCTCACCGCCGAGTTCTATCTGCAGACGGTGGAGGAGGTTTTCATAAAGCACTCCCTGCCGAAGGGCGAATTGATGCATCGCGGCAAACGCGTTGATCCTGCAGCGATCCGCAAGGTGGCGCTTCTGACCGTCGAAGGCGAGAACGACGATATTTCGGGCGTCGGCCAGACGAAGGCGGCGCAGACCATCTGCGCGAACATTCCTGAAGATATGCGTATGCACTATCTCCAGCCGGATGTCGGCCATTATGGCGTTTTCAACGGTTCGCGGTTCCGCCGCGAGATTGCGCCGCGCATCGTCAATTTCGTCCGCCAGCATTCCCGTTCGGGGATTAAGCGTCCGGTTCAGCGCGTCATCAAGGGCGGCCGAACCGGCTGATTCAGCGGTAGCTGAATTAGGAGAACCGATTCAAGACCTTGTCCGATTTCGCGGGCAATCGTCTTGAAGGCACCTATTGCGGTAACCACATCGATTTCAGCGTTCGGTATCTTGCCGGGCGCGGAAAGCAAGGATACCGCACGATGAACCAGTCAGCATTGCTTCGACCGGATTGGACTCCGGCTACCATTGCCCTGATGATTCTCGGCTTCATGGTTTTCTGGCCTCTGGGTCTGGCCATGCTTGCCTATATCATCTTCGGCGAGCGTCTGCGCGGCTTCAAGCGCGACGTCAATCAGGCGACCGATGGCATCTTCGCCTCCTGCCGCCGTTCGCATGGCCGTTACCGCCCGCATTTCTCGACCGGCAACGTCGCCTTCGACGATTGGCGCAAGGCTGAGCTCGACCGGATCGAGGAAGAGCGCCGCAAGCTCGACGAAATGCGCGAGGAATTCGACGATTATCTCAGGGAACTCCGCCGCGCCAAGGACCAGGAAGAATTCGACCGTTTCATGCGCGAGCGCAAGAACGCCAAGCGCGATGACAATGGCGGCCCGGTCGCCGAATTTCAGACGCCGTGAATGGTCTAGCAATGAACAGATGCCGGCATCTCGCGATGCCGGTTTTTCCATGTCCGCCCGGGCCGCAAATCGTTTAGATTCGCCGGCGAATCGTATAGAAAACACCCATGTTTCCGCTTCTGAAGACACGGCCAAAGGCGCGAAAGCCGGCTCCGCCCGAAACACGGACGCTCGATGTCGCCGGCCGGCTTATGCCTCTGACCATCAAGCAGCACGATCAGGCAACGCGCATCACGCTGCGCATCGAGCCGGGCGGCCGGGCCTTGAAGATGACGGTGCCGAGAGGCCTTGCGGCGCGCGAGGTCAATGCTTTCCTCGATCGGCACCAGGGATGGCTGCTTACCAAGCTTGCGAAGTTTTCGACCGACACCGGGCTGCGCGACGGCGGCAAGATCCTCCTGCGCGGAGTTTCCCACCACATCGTGCATACCGGCAGCCTGCGTGGCTTGACGGAGGTGGTCTCGTTGGATGGCAGCCCGGTGCTGAGCGTCAGCGGTATGCCGGAACATGTGGGACGGCGCATTGCGGCCTTCCTCAAGAAGGAGGCGCGCGCCGATCTCGAGAGGCTGTCGGCGGCGCATGCCGCAACGATCCGGGCGCCGATCCGCTCGATCTCGATGAAGGATACCCGCAGCCGCTGGGGCTCCTGCTCGTCGGAGGGAAATCTGAGCTTTTCCTGGCGCATCATCATGGCGCCGCCATCGGTGATCGATTATCTCGCCGCCCATGAAGTTGCCCATCTCAAGGAGATGAACCACGGGCCGCGCTTCTGGGCGCTGTGCAAGAAGCTCTGCCCCGGCATGGAGGAAGCGAAATCCTGGCTGAAGCGGCACGGCAGCCAGCTGCACGCCATCGATTTTGACTGACGGAAGACCGCGCTAAATGCAGCGTTCCCTGCAAATTGGCTCGACTCTTGCTGCATTTCGTGTCACTTCGCTGCCATGAAACCGGATATCAAGATCTGTGGCTTGAAGACGCCCGAAGCGATCGATCGTGCGCTGAAACGCGGCGCGACCCATATCGGTTTTATCTTCTTCGAAAAGAGCCCGCGTTACATCGAGCCGGACCTGGCGGCAAAACTTGCCGAACCGGCCCGCGGCAAGGCGAAGATCGTCGCCGTCGTTGTCGATGCCACAAATGACGAGCTGGATGAGATCGTCTCGCTGTTGAAGCCGGATATTCTGCAGCTCCACGGCAATGAGAGCCCCGAACACGTGCTGACCATCAAGGCGCTTTATGGCCTGCCTGTCATGAAGGTATTTTCGGTGCGCACGGCCGACGATCTGAAGCGGGTCGAGGCCTATATCGGCATTGCCGACCGCTTCCTGTTCGATGCGAAAGCGCCGAAAGGCTCGGAACTGCCGGGCGGTAACGGTATTTCCTTCGACTGGAGCCTCTTGAGCTGGCTCGACGGCAGCATCGACTACATGCTGTCCGGCGGGCTGAACAAGAACAATGTCGCGGATGCGCTTGTGAGGACCAAGGCGCGTGGTATCGACGTCTCCTCGGGCGTCGAAACGGAGCCTGGCGTCAAAAGCGTCGCGATGATCGATGAATTTTTCGATGCGGTCGAAACGGCGGATGCGCCGGTCATGACCTCAGGGAGTTGAGAGTGAACGAAACGCCTAAACCGAATTCCTTCCGTTCCGGACCTGACGAAGATGGCCGTTTCGGCATCTACGGCGGTCGTTTCGTTGCCGAAACGCTGATGCCGCTGATCCTCGATCTGCAGGATGAGTGGAACAAGGCGAAAACCGATCCGGTGTTCCAGGCGGAATTGAAGCATCTCGGCGCCCATTACATCGGGCGCCCGAGCCCGCTTTATTTCGCCGAGCGGCTGACGGCAGAACTCGGCGGCGCAAAGATCTATTTCAAGCGTGAGGAGCTGAATCACACCGGCTCGCACAAGATCAACAACTGCATCGGCCAGATCCTGCTCGCCAAGCGCATGGGCAAGACCCGCATCATCGCCGAAACCGGCGCCGGCCAGCACGGTGTCGCTTCCGCCACCGTTGCCGCGCGCTTCGGACTTCCCTGCGTCGTCTATATGGGCGCGACCGACGTCGAACGTCAGGCGCCGAACGTTTTCCGCATGAAGCTGCTCGGCGCCGAAGTGAAGCCGGTGACGGCAGGCAGCGGCACGCTGAAAGACGCGATGAACGAGGCGCTCCGCGACTGGGTGACCAATGTCGAGGATACTTACTACCTGATCGGGACGGCAGCCGGCCCGCATCCTTATCCGGAGATGGTCCGCGATTTCCAAGCGGTGATCGGCGCCGAGGCAAAAGAGCAGATGCTGGCGGCCGAAGGCCGTCTGCCGGATCTCGTCGTCGCTGCCGTCGGCGGCGGCTCGAATGCGATCGGCATTTTCCATCCCTTCCTCGATGATCCCTCGGTGAAGATCGTCGGCGTCGAAGCCGGCGGCAAGGGCCTGCAGGGCGAAGAACATTGCGCCTCGATCACCGCCGGGTCGCCGGGCGTGCTGCATGGCAACCGCACCTATCTGCTGCAGGACGGCGACGGCCAGATCAAGGAAGGCCATTCCATTTCGGCCGGCCTCGATTATCCAGGCATCGGCCCCGAACATTCCTGGCTGAGTGATATCGGTCGCGTCGATTACGTGCCGATCATGGACCACGAAGCGCTCGAAGCCTTCCAGACGCTGACCCGCCTCGAAGGCATCATCCCGGCGCTCGAAGCCGCGCATGCGATTGCCGAGGTCATCAAGCGCGCGCCGAAGATGGGCAAGGACGAGATCATCCTGATGAACCTCTCCGGCCGCGGCGACAAGGATATCTTCACCGTCGGCAAGATTCTGGGAATGGGACTGTAAGACATGACCGCACGCATGGACAAACGCTTTGCCGAGCTGAAGGCCGAGGGCCGTCCGGCGCTTGTGACCTATTTCATGGGCGGCGATCCTGACTACGACACCTCTCTCGGGATCATGAAGGCGCTGCCGGAGGCGGGTTCCGACATCATCGAGCTCGGCATGCCCTTTTCCGATCCGATGGCCGACGGTCCGGCGATCCAGCTGGCCGGCCAGCGCGCGCTGAAAGGCGGCCAGACGCTCAAGAAGACGCTGCAGCTGGCGGCCGATTTCCGCAAGACCGACGATGCGACGCCGATCGTGATGATGGGCTACTACAATCCGATCTACATCTACGGCGTCGAGAAATTTCTCGACGATGCTCTGGCCGCCGGCATCGACGGCCTGATCGTCGTCGACCTGCCGCCCGAGATGGATGACGAACTCTGCATTCCGGCGATCCGCAAGGGCATCAACTTCATCCGACTGGCAACGCCGACCACCGACGAAAAGCGCCTGCCCGCCGTGCTGAAAAACACCTCCGGCTTCGTCTATTACGTGTCGATGAACGGCATCACCGGCTCGGCGCTGCCCGATCCGTCGCTGGTTTCGGGCGCCGTCCAGCGCATCAAGCAGCATACGGAGCTGCCCGTCTGCGTTGGCTTCGGCGTCAAGACGGCGGAACATGCCAAGGTCATCGGCGGCTCGGCCGATGGCGTCGTCGTCGGCACCGCCATCGTCAATCAGGTCGCCACCAGCTTGACCAAGGATGGAAAAGCCACGGCGGACACGGTTCTGGCGGTCGCAACGCTGGTGCGCGGCCTTTCCTCGGGAACCCGTTCGGCGCGCCTTGTTGCTGCCGAATAGTTTTCCCACATTGGCGCTATTCAGTTAGGAGAAATCGAGTTGAACTGGATCACCAACTACGTTCGCCCGCGGATCAATTCCATGCTGGGCCGTCGCGAAGTGCCGGAGAACCTCTGGATCAAGTGCCCGGAAACCGGGGAGATGGTCTTCCACAAGGATCTGGAATCCAACAAATGGGTCATTCCGGCCTCCGGCTATCACATGAAGATGCCGGCCAAGGCGCGTTTGGCCGATCTCTTCGACAATGGCGAATATGAATCGCTGCCGCAGCCGAAGGTCGCCCAGGACCCGCTGAAGTTCCGCGACTCCAAGAAATATAGCGATCGTCTCCGCGACAGCCGTCTGAAGACCGAACAGGAGGACACGATCCTCGCCGGTCTCGGAAAGGTGCAGGGCTTGAAGCTCGTGGCCGTCGTGCACGAGTTCAACTTCATCGGCGGTTCGCTCGGCATTGCCGCCGGCGAGGCGATCGTCAAGGCGTTCGAACGCGCGACCTCCGAAAAGTGCCCACTGGTGATGTTCCCCGCTTCCGGCGGCGCGCGCATGCAGGAAGGCATTCTCTCGCTGATGCAGCTGCCGCGCACGACGGTCGCCGTCGACCTGCTCAAGGAATCCGGCCAGCCCTATGTCGTCGTGCTGACCAACCCGACGACCGGCGGCGTTACGGCCTCCTACGCCATGCTCGGTGATATTCATCTGGCCGAGCCCGGCGCCGAAATCGGCTTTGCCGGCAAGCGCGTGATCGAGCAGACGCTGCGTGAGAAGCTGCCGGAAGGCTTCCAGACCTCCGAATACCTGCTGGAACATGGTATGGTCGATATGGTCGTCAAACGTCACGACATTCCGGAAACGCTGGCGCGTCTCCTGAAGATCCTGACGAAGAAGCCCGTCTCGGCGGCCAACGACATGAATAGCGGCGCGATCGCCCTGGCGGCGAGCGCCTGATAACCGACAAGCAGGCGGGGTGCCGAATTGATACCCAGAGGCCAAACCGCGGTGAGTGAGGCAGCGCAAGAGATCGAAAAACTCATGGGATTGCATCCCAAGGGGTTCGATCTGTCGCTCGATCGCATCACCCGTCTTCTCGATGTGCTCGGCAATCCGCACAGGAAACTGCCGCCGGTGATCCATGTCGCCGGCACCAACGGCAAGGGCTCGGTCACCGCTTTCTGCCGCGCCTTGCTCGAGGCCGGCGGTTATAGCGCCCATGTCCACACCTCGCCGCATCTCGTCAATTGGCACGAACGCTATCGCATCGGTGTGGCGGGCGGGCGTGGGCAGCTCGTCGATGACGCCGTTTTCGCCGATGCTCTCCGCCGCGTGGCCGATGCCAATGCCGGACAGCATATTACCGTCTTTGAAATCCTGACGGCGGTCACCTTCATCCTGTTTTCCGAACATCCGGCCGATGCCGCGATCATCGAAGTCGGTCTCGGCGGCCGCTTCGACGCCACCAATGTCATTTCCGATCCGGCCGTTTCGGTCATCATGCCGATCTCGCTCGATCACCAGCCCTATCTCGGCGACAGGGTCGAACTGATCGCGGCTGAAAAGGCCGGCATCATGAAGCCGAGATTGCCCGTCGTCATCGGCCACCAGGAATATGATGCCGCACTCGACGTCCTGATGTCGACGGCCGAGCGGCTGCATTGCCCGAGCGCCGTCTTCGGGCAGGATTTCATGGCGCATGAGGAATATGGCCGCCTCGTCTATCAGGACGAATATGGGCTTGCCGACCTGCCGCTGCCGCGCCTTCCCGGCCGCCATCAATATGCCAATGCCGCCGCCGCCATCCGCGCCGTCAAGGCCGCGGGCTTCACCGTCACCGAGACGATGATGGAAAAGGCGATGAATCTCGTGGAGTGGCCGGGCCGGCTGCAGCGCCTGAGCGAAGGCCGGCTGCTGGAAAACGCGCCAGCCGGCGCCGAGATCTGGGTCGATGGCGGGCATAATCCCGGCGCCGGTGAAGTCATCGCCGAAGCCATGGCCAATTTTGAGGAGCGCCAGCCGCGCCCGCTTTTCTTGATCATCGGCATGATCAACACCAAGGACCCGGTCGGTTACTTCAAGGCCTTCGCAGGCCTGGTCGAAAAGGTGTTCTGCGTGCCGATCCGCGGCAGCGATGCAATGATCGATCCGGTGATCCTGTCGAATGCCGCCTATGATGCCGGCCTCGTCGCCGAACCGATGTCGACGGTCGCCGATGCGCTGGAAGCGATAAAGGCCGCGCTCGATCCGGAGGCATTGCCGCCGCGCATTCTCGTCGGCGGCTCACTTTACTTGGTGGGCGACGTGCTTGCCGATAACGGCACGCCTCCCAAGTGAGCGGCGACATGAAGAGCCTAAAATGAAAAAAGCCCGGTCGAAACCGGGCTTTTTCGTCAATGTGACATCAATCGATCAGGCGGCGTTCGAAATCCAGTTCGACAGAGCCGTCTTCGGCTTGGCGCCGACCGAAATATCGGCGACTTCCCCGCCCTTGAAGATCGCAAGGGTCGGAATGGAGCGCACGCCGAACTGTGCGGCGAGTTCCGGGTTCTCGTCGATATTGAGCTTGGCAACCTTGACCTTGCCTTCCATTTCGACCGAGATTTCTTCGAGGCTCGGAGCAATCATCTTGCACGGGCCGCACCATTCAGCCCAGAAATCAACGACGACGGGTTCTGCGGATTCCAGAACTTCCGACTGGAAGTTATTGATATCGACTTTCACGGTAGCCATAGGCTGCTCCTTTAACGGAATTATGTGTTGAACCACATGTGATGCTGCGGTGCCGAATTTTCAATGTCCGGTATTTCACTTTGTCTTGAGTCCTGCAAGCGCCAAACCGAGCGCCGTTTCGCTGAGTATATAGAGCGAGGCATTCTCTGTGTAGACGAGCATGCACTCGATGCGCTTGCCGGGATAGAGCGGTGCCAGGATCTCGCGATAGATCGCAAGCTGCGCCTTATGCGCAAAGGGGATCGCTTCTTCGCTTGCCGGCGGCACCCGGTTGGTCTTGTAGTCGAGAATGACGACGCGGTCGGCAAGCACGGCAAGCCGGTCGATGCGGCCGGAAACGGCATAGCGCTTGCCGTCCAGCGTCAGCGTTCCCATGATCGACACTTCGGGCCGCGCCTGCTCGCCGAGCACGGGCCGCAGACCTTCCCCGTCCAATAGTTTCAGAACTGGATCTACCAGTTTGCGCCGTTCGGCCTCCGGCCAGAATCGGGCCGCCCGCTCGGCATAACGCTCCGCGGCATCGGGCCGTTCCGCAGGCAGAATGTCGGGAAGCGCTTGCAGCATCCGGTGGATCAGCCTGCCTTTCTCCAGCGACCGGTCGCTACGTGCCTTCTCGCTGAACAGCGGCGAAGTGACGAGCAGGCCGCCCTCATCTTCGTCGACGATCGTGCCGGCCCCGGAAGGGCTGAGCGGCCGCGGCAGCTCGGCCTGCGGCGGCAGAGGCCTCAACAGGCCTTCCGGCAAGGCTTCCTCGCTTTCGCGGTGGTGGCTGCGGTCGAGACGTTCGAAGCTCAGTTCGACCCGCGGCACGCGCCATCTGGTGCCCTGCCACTCGCCGTCCGGGCCGGAAAATGCGGCGTTTTCCACATAGGGATGATCTTCGTGCAGCGCAGCCGAAATCATCATATGCCAGGTGTCGTTATTGGCACGCACGCCGCGATAGCCGCAGACGACGAGGCGATCAGCGGCGCGCGTCATGGCGACATAGAGCAGCCGGCGATATTCTTCTTCCGCGAGCTTCTGAATACGCGCCGAATCGCTCTGCGTCAGCGAGTTGGCAAGGTCGGAAGCAGGCACCCAGACCGGCATCGGCGGCTCGCCGGACCTCGATTCGATCAGCCGAAGCTTCGGCAGATGGGTATGCGTGAAGGCCTTCGAACCGCCGTCGACGAGAAAGACGATCGGCGCTTCCAGACCCTTGGACGCATGCACCGTCATGATCCTGACCTCGTTGCGCCCCTTGTCCTGCTCACGCTTCACCTCCGGTGCCTCGAGTTCCAGGGTCGAGATGAAGGATTGCAGCCCGGGAAGGCCGGATGTTTCATGGTCGAGCGTAAACGTCAGGAACTCGTCGAGAATATCGCTGACCTCGGTGCCGAGACGCGCCAGGAATTGCCGCCGCCCGCCATGGCTGCCCAGCACGCGCGCATAGAAATCATGCACCGACAGGCTTTTCGACTGGCGCAGGAAGAGTCCCAGCTTCTCGAACGCGGTACGGAAACGTTCCGTGCCATCAGTGGCGAATTTCCTGAGATTGCTCCAGACGCTCTCATTGTCGCTCCGCAGGGCGGCGAGCGCGAAGATATCATCCTCCGAGAGATCGAAAAGCGGGCTTTTGAGCACGGCGGCAAGCGAAAGATCGTCCTCGGGCAGAAGCAGGAAGCGGCCGAGCGCCAGCAGATCCTGCACGGCGATGTGGCTGGTCAGCACCAGCCTGTCGGCGCCGGCGACGGGGATGTCGCCGCGGCGCTTCAGCGCGCGCGTCAGCGCATTGACGAAGGCGTCGCGCTTACGCACCAGCACGAGGATATCACCGGCCTCGATCAGCCGTTCCTTGCCTTTCTCGACGATCGTCTCGCGGCCGACGAGCGCACCGATCGAATGGGCGATCCGCCGCGCCAGGATCGCGGCCGGCGCGCTCTCCGGCGTCGCGTCGAAGGGCGCCGTCCAGTCTTCTTCCTTCACAACGACTTCTGGCGCGACCATTTCCCAGAGATCGACGGCGCCCGGATGGCCGATGCGGCTGGAGCGATGCACGACCGGTTCGCCGACCGCGCTGAGGCCGCGGGCATTGTCGGGTGATGTGAAGATCTGGTCGACGGCTTCGAGCACGTCGGCGGTCGAGCGGAAGGAAAGCGGCAGCCGGATCGAGGAAAAGCTCTGGCCGCTGTCGGAAACGCGCCGCCGCGTCCGGTCGCTTTCCTCGGAGAACCGTTCGGGCCGCGCGCCCTGGAAGGAATAGATCGACTGCTTCTCATCGCCGACGGCAAAGAGCGTGCGCACGACCGGCCGGGCGCTTTCGCCGGAGAAGAAATCCTCCGCAAGCGACTGGATGACGCTCCATTGGATCGGGCTGGTATCCTGCGCCTCGTCGACCAGGATATGGTCGATACCCCGGTCGAGCTTGTAATGGATCCAGGGACCGACGCCGCTTTTCGTCAACAAATCGGCGGTTCTGGTGATCAGGTCCTCGAAATCGAGCTGGCTGCGCTGCTTCTTCAGCTCCTCATAGTCGTGGTTCAGCCGGTCGGCGAGCACGAGTGCCGCATGGGTGGCGCCGTACATCCGCATCATTTTCAGCCGGTCGCGGCTTGCCGCGACATGCGCGCGGGCAGCAGCGATGGCATCGGCCAGCTGCGGCGCTTCGGCAAGCATGGCCTTGACGAAGAATTGCGAATCCGCCTTCGGCTCGCCCTTCGCCGCCGTCAGGAAGATCTTTTCGAGCATTTCCGCGCGTTTCGTGTCGTCGCGCTCGCGTCCGGCGAGCCTCAGCCCGTAGGCAACCTCCTGCGCCTTCGCACCGCCCTTCTGGTCGGCAAGGGAGAGATAAAGCTCCAGCGTGGCGCCCGAAAGCTCCGGCAACGGCCAATATTGCGCCGCGATCCCTCTTTCCGTGTCATCGGCGGCAAGGCCAAGCCTCTCGCGCAGCACCATCTCCACACCGCCCTGCTGTTCGGCCGACGCGGTGAAACGGCGGATGGCATTGCGGTTGGCGACGATGTCGCCGAGTAGATTCTCAAGGCCGGATTCGTCGCCGAGATTGAGCACATAGGCAAAGGCCTCGGCAAGCGCGCTGTCTCCCGCCGGCGCGGTCGCCGTCAGCAAGGCGCGGCGTGCGTCGGAAAGCAGCGCCGCCGCGGCGCGATCGTCGAGAACCGAGAAATGCCCGGCGACATTGGCCTCCAGCGGGAACTGATGCAGCAGCGCCTCGCAAAAGGCGTGGATCGTCTGGATCTTCAGGCCGCCCGGCGTCTCCAGCGCCTTGGCAAACAGCCGCCGGGCCTCGGCGAGCTTGATCCTGTCGGGTGCTGCGCCCTCGATCTGGCTGATCCGCCGGCTGAGATCTTCATCGTCGAGCACCACCCATTCCGCCAGCCGCTCGAAGACGCGGTTCGACATTTCCGACGCCGCCGCCTTCGTATAGGTGAGGCAGAGAATGGCCGAAGGCCGCGCCCCGGCAAGCAGAAGCCGGATGACGCGCTGGGTCAGAACGTGGGTCTTGCCGGACCCGGCATTGGCCGACACCCAGGCTGAACGCGCCGGGTCGGAGGCGATCGCCTGCTGGATCGTCGTCCAGCCGATCCAGGCGCCCGGTTCGTCGCTGTCGGGAAGGTCGGTCGTTTCATTCATCGCCGCCGCCTTCCTCGTTTTCGGCCGTCGACCATTCGGAGACGCGGGCAAGATGATCGTAGTCACCGCCGAAATCGAACTGCTGCGCCGGAATGAGTCGCGAGGTGAAGCCTTTTTCGCCGGATTGTAGCAGCCCCACGAATTTGACCAGCTGGTCGATCGATTCCTCGGCCAGATCCATTGCCGATTTTGCCTTGTCGCTGCGCGCCGAGCTCTCGTTGTTGACGGTGTCGACCAGAAAACGCCGTCCCGGCCGCAGGCGGACATAGAGCAGATCCTGCGGCACGAGGCTGCCGGCATCGCGGAAGGCGCCGGCGCTGAGCGCTGCCGCCTCGAGAGCAAGCTGTGGATCGAGAAGCGCGCGCGCCTGCGCCGGCGAAGGATTGTAGCCGGTCTTGTAGTCGATGATATCGGCGCCGTTCGGTCCCACTACGTCGATACGGTCGGCGACGCCGTTGAGCCGGATATTGATCGGCTCCAGCTCGACACCGCCCCGCACTTCGGTCAGCGTCTTGCGAATGCCCGGCCGCCGGTCGGCTTCCCATGCGAGGAAGGCGCGGGCCACCTCACGGAAGCGTGGCCGCCACACGGCGTCGATATGCGGCGGCAGCCTCTCCATGTCGAAAAGCTCGGAAAGGATGCGCTCCATGGCCGCAACCGCCTCCGGCGTGCCGGCGACATGCGCCTCGCGGATGAACCGGTCGATGATCTTATGATAGAGCGTGCCGCGTTCGGCCGCTCCCGGCTCGCGGTTGAACGCATCGACGGGGTCGAGCCGCAGGACGCGGCGGGCATAGATCGCATAGGGATCACGGCGCAGCCGGCCGACTTCGCTGAAGGAATAGGATTTCGGCTGCAGCTCCAGCGGCGGTTTCGGCGAGGGCCGCTGCGCCGGTGCTTGCACCTCGCCTCGGTCGATGAGGCCCGCCCATTGCAGGAACCGGTTGCCGCGTCCTTTCAATTCCGCTTCGAACGCCTCGCCGCCGAGCGCCAATAACCGCTGCAGCCAACGCGAGGCGACGGTCGGCGTCGAACCCTGGCGCAGCGCTCTCGAATAGATCAGATGCCGCGTGCCGTTCGCCATCTCGAAATCATGCGCCAGCTGACCGATGCGCCGTTCCGGCGGCTCCAGGCCGATTTCCGTCTTCATCATGCGTGGGATGAAGGGATTATTGGCGGTCTGCCCGGGCCAGGAGCCTTCGTTGAGGCCGCCCAGGATCATCGTGTCGACGCTCTGCAGGCGGGCTTCCAGCGTGCCGAAGACGAAGAGCCGGGGATGGCTGAGCGCCCGCGGTTTCACCGCATGGCCGGCGGCAAGGGCCGCCATGATGTCGATCCATTGCGGTCCGTCGGCCTCCATCTGGCCGTCGGTGTCGATGACCTCACCGAGCAGCGCGGCGAGCGCATCGCCCGCTTCGTTGGACCAGAGATCGGCAAGATTGCCTTTCGGATCCACCGCGACGGATTCGAGGCAACGGCCGGTACGCTCCGCCCAGTCGGACAAGGTGAAGCTTGCCGTCCGGCCGCGATCTTCAGGCCGGTGCCGCATCAGGGCCGAAGCCAGAGGTTCGGTTGCCCTTTGGACCCGGCGCGCGAGCTCGTATGCGGCGTCGGCTGCTTCGGGCGGAAGCGTCTTTCGCCATTGCGGCGCGTGCCTGTCCAGGGCTTGTTCGGCAAGCTGATGGGTAAGCAGCGGTTCGAGCGCACCGATATCCATCTCGGCCACGCCGCCGCGCAGCGCCAGCAGCTCGAGCGCCTCGGTGGCGGAAATCAGCGCGTCGCGTTCCAGTCCGAAACGGGCGAGCGGATGTTTGAGCAGTGAGACGATCGCCACCGGATCGCCCGGCCGCAGCGCCGCCTCCAGGAGCAATTGCAGCAGCGTGCCCTGCGGCGTGGCTGCAAGCGGCGTGCCGGCCGAATCGTCGGCGAGGATGCCGAAGCGGGAGAGCTCGGCCATCACCCGCCGGGCGAGATTGCGGTCCGGCGTAATCAGCGCCGCCCGGCTCTCGCCATCCTGGCCCGGCCTTTCCAGCGCGAGCCGCAGCGCAATGGCGATCGCCGTCGCTTCTTCGCGCTCGTTGGCGGCTTCGATCAGCGAAACCTCGGCGAAGGCCGAGGATAGGGCGCCCCCGGGCAGGTCGTTCCTCCAGGTGCCCCAGTCGCTGGTTGCCTCGGACGGAGTGAGCGCGCGTGACAGGATTTCGGCGCGCCGGTCGAGATCGGCCTCGGGGCTATCGAGGGGCGCGACGTCGGCACGCGTGAGTTTCAGCCGCTTCAGCAGCGATGACAGGCCATATTGCGGATGGCTGCGGCTTGCGGGGTTGGCATGTTGTCCGGGCGCCGGCTCCGGCGCGACCAGCGGCCAGTGACGATCCGGCATGGAGAGATCGAGCCCGGGCAGCACGATCACGCCCTCGGGCAGATTGGCGACGGCGGCGATGAGATCGGCGGTGGCGGGAACGGAGCCCGTCGAACCGGCAATGATGATCGGCCCGGTCGGCGTCATTGTCGAAAGCCTGTTTGCCTCAGCCCGGAGAATGGCGTTCCGGTGCCGCGCCGGCGAGGATTTGCCGAGTTCGGAAAGCCGCGCCGGCCAGAACGCGCTGGCAATCTGCAGGAATTCCGCCGTCAGCTGCCACCAGGCGGCATAGTCGCCGGTGTCGAGCTTCGACAGCTCCGACCAGTCGAGATCCTCGGTCTCGATGGAATCGATCAGCTCCGCGAGATTGCGGGCGAGCCAGATCGCATCCGCCGGGCTTGCCGGCGCGATAAGCGGCGAGTCCAAATGAATGTGGCGGACGATCTCCGGCAGCTTGTTTCGCCAGGCAAGGATGAGGCGGGCAAGCTCCAGCAGGCGGGCGGTGTTCGACAGCGGCTGGGCGAGGTCGATGGTCGCCGGCAGCGCTTCGTCGAAATAGCCGCTGTCGTCATCGGTTTCGCCGAGCGGACGGATGACGGGCAGAATCGCCGAGCGGCCGCCGAGCAGATCGACGAATTCCGAGCGCAACACGCGCACGGCGCGCCGGGTCGGCAGGTAGATCGTCACCCTCGCGAGCGACAGCGGATCGTCGGCCTCATGCCGGAAGAGAGGCGTCAGCCGGCCGTCGCACAGTGTCGCCGCCAGGGTTTTCAGGAAGGGAAGGCCCGCCGGGATCGTCAGGATGCGTGGCTGGTGCCGCTCCGCCATAAGCTCACGCGAACGCCCGCAACCTGCGGATCGTTTCCTCCGCTTCGCCGATCGCCTCCGGTGTGCCCACAGTCAGCCAATGGCCTTCGAGCACTAGGCCGAACAGCCGGCCGCGCGCGATCGCCTGGTCGAAATAGATATTGAGGTTGAAGGCATCCTGTGGCGCATCGTCGAACAGCGCCGGGTTCATGACGATCGCCCCGGCATAGACGACGGGATTGGACGGATCGTCGCGATACCGGGTCAGCTGGCCGTCCGCGGCAAGGCTGAAATCATTCTTGCCGTTATGGCCCGTCGTATCCTCGATCCTGACGCAGAGCAGCGCCATGTCCATGCGCGCGGCATCGAAGAATCCGGCTAAGCGTTGGAGATTCGTCGGCCGCCCCGGCTTTTCACCGATCCAGAAGAGATCGGCGTTCATGACGAAGAGGTTATCGCGGCCGAGCAGCGTCAGGCCCTTGGCCAGCCCGCCGCCGGAATTCAACAGCGCTTCCCGCTCGTCTGATATGACGATGTCGAGGCTGCGATAGTTCCCGAGATGGTCGAGCATCTGGCCGGCATGGTGGTGAACGTTGACGACGGCCCGTTCGACGCCGGCAGCGACGAGCGAGTCCAGCGCATAGTCGATCATCGGCTTGCCGTCGATCTTCACCAGCGGCTTCGGGATCGTGTCGGTGATCGGGCGCATGCGGGTCCCGAGACCCGCGGCCAGTACCATGGCTTGTCTGATCGTCATGCTGATCCGGAACTTATGATTCGCTTTGGCCTATTCCAGCCCTTGCGCACCAATCGCGCAAGGGGGCAAGCGTTTCGTGCTCGAGTGCGACCCGGAGATAGGCAAGCGTTCGCGGCATGTGCTTGAGATAGCCGGACTTGCCGTCACGCTGCAACAGCCGCACCCAGAGACCGGCAAGCTTGCAATTGCGCTGTGCCGACATGATGGCCCAGGCCTTCATGAATTCGCCTTCGTCGAAGCCTGCCTGTGCGCGGCGGATCTTGAGATAATCGTCCATCAGCTGCCTGAAAAGATCCGGTTCGATGGTGACGCGCGCATCCTGGACGATGGAGGCAAGGTCATAGGCGGTCGGTCCGATCATCGAATCCTGGAAGTCGATGATGCCGATCCTGCGGATGCCGCTTTCATGCCCGCGCCAGATGATGTTCGGCGAATGGAAGTCGCGAAGCAGCAGATTGGTTTCAGCCGATTTCAGCTCGTCGATCAGATCGTCCCAGATCGCAAGATATTCCTCGCGCTCGGCATCCGTCGGCGCCGTGCCGCGCTTCCAGGCAATATGCCAGTCGAGCACCAGCCGCACTTCCATCTTCATCGCCGTGCGGTCGAAGTCGGGAATATGGTGCGTATGCGTGGCTGAGACCGGGATATCCCTCGGAATCTGCATGGAATGAAGATGCGCAAGGCAGGCGACGCTTTGCCGGTAACGCTCGGCGATCGGCCGCCCGGCATCATCGAGCACGCCTTCGCTGCCGAGGTCCTCGATCAGCAGGATGCCCTTGTTATAATCGACCTTGTAGATCTCCGGCGCCGCAAAGCCCCGTTCGCGCAAAGCATTGGCGACCGCCACGAAAGGATAAGCGTTTTCCGCGATATGGGCGACCTTGGGGTAAGGCTTGCCGTCCAGCACCGGCGGCCCGTCCGGCAGCGGCGGCCAGTCCATCAGGATCTTGCGTTCGCCCTTCTTGGGAAAGACGGATTCATAGGCGCGCAGCGACGCATCCCCGATCAGAAACCGCCGCCTGGCTTCCCCATAGCCGGCATCGGCAAGGAAGCTGCGGATATCAAGCACGCGGCGGATACGGGCCGCGGTTTTTTCAGCCGCCGCAATCGTCGCGCGGCGGCCGGCGCCTTCATGTTCAAGTCGCAGCGAGATGCGTGTTTCAGGCAATTCGCCCTCGGCCATCTCGGGCCATTCGACCAGGCAGATGCCGTTCTGCAGTGCCTCGTCGAAGCCGAGTTCCGTCAGTTCGGCCGGGTCGCCCAGCCGGTAGAGGTCGAAGTGCGAAACGGGGATTCTGAGATCGTAGGATTGCACCAGCGTGAAGGTCGGGCTTGGAACTTCCAGACCCTCGTCATCGGCCATGGCGCGCAGGATGGCGCGTGCGAGCGAGGATTTTCCGGCGCCGAGATCGCCCGAGAGCGCCAGGCAATCGCCGGCCTTCAGGGCGAGCGCCAGATCTTCGCCGAAACGAATGGTGGCCGCCTCGTCCTTCAGGAAAAGCGAGATCGCGTCGCCGGTCGTCATTCGGCGGCGGCGGAATGCGGGATATCGACCGAGGGAATGCGGCAGATGACGGTCGTGCCCTTGCCCGGCTCGCTGTCGATCGTCACGTCACCATGATGCAGGCTGACGAAACTGTCGACGATCGAGAGACCGAGGCCGGCGCCGCCGCGTTTGCCGCTTTTTGCTCCCGTCGCGAAGCGGTCGAAGACGGTCGCGATCATGTCGGGCGAGATGCCGGGGCCGTGATCCTTCACGGCGAAGACGAAATCGGTGCCTTCGCGGCGGCATTCGAGCGAGATCGAAGTGCCCTCGGGCGAGAAATTCGCGGCATTGGAAAGCAGTTTCAGCAGGATTTGCTTCAGCCGCTGCGGATCGGCGACGATCGAGCCGAGATAGGCCGGCGCGGTGATTTCGAGCGCTACGCCGCTCTCATGAAGGCGATCGGCGATCTGCATCGAGACGTCGTCGAGCAGGTCGTTGAGATCGATCTCCGCATAGTTCAGCCGCATGATGCCGGCATCGACGGTCGCCAGGTCGAGAATATCGTTGACGAGCGTCAGCAGAACCGAGGACGAGGTCGAGATGTGGTCGATATATTCGGCCTGCCGTTCGTTCAGCGGCCCGACGCCCTGCGTACGCAGCAGGTCGGTGAAGCCGATGATATTCGTCAGCGGCGAGCGCAGCTCGTAGGACACGTGCTGCACGAAGTCGTTCTTAAGCTCGTCGGCCTTGCGCAGCGCTTCGTTCTTCTCGGTCAGCGCCCGCTCGGCGCGCACGCTGTCCGTCATGTTGACGAAGGTCAGCATGGTCTGCGCGTTCGGCAGCGGGATGACGGCGTAATCGAGCACGAGGCCGGAGAAGAGTTCCAGCGTGCCCTGGCCCGAGCGGCGTTCGTCGTCGAAACTGGTGATCAGTTCGGCGAAGGTCTTCCAGCCGTCCGGCCGGTCATAGGAGGGCGCGCAGGCCTCGCCGAGCGCGCGGATATGGGTGCCGGGCTTGGCTTCGGCCTCGGTGATCCCCCAGAGCGCGCGGAAGGCCGGGTTCGACAGGCGAATACGCCCATCGGGGCCGAACACCGCCACACCTTCGGAGAGATGGTCGATGGTTTCGCCCTGCACCTTGACCAGCGTGTTGTAGCGGGTTTCGAGATCGACCTGTTCGGTCAGGTTTTCGAACACCCAGGTGGCGCCGCCCTGCGGGTGGGCGGTCGCGAAGACGCGCAGCGTCTGCCCGTTCGGCAGGTGCCAGAGATCGGATTGCGTGTCGAGCGCGCGGTAGACGGAAAGGGCTGCTTCCTTCCAGCTTTTCCAATTGAGCTGGTCCGGCAGTTTCTTGGCTGCGCGCAGCCGCTCGAGCAGCTCGCTATTGTCGGGCCGGCCTTCCAAGAAGGCGATATCCAGCTCCCAGAGGGCGACGAAGGCCTGGTTGTAGAATTGCAGCCTGCGGTCGCCGTCGAAAATGGCGACCGGGGTGGCGAGATGGTCGAGCGTTTCGGCGTGGCTCTTCAGCGTCCGTTCCAGCTCGGCGCGCACCGCTTCAATATCGGAAACGTCGACCGCAATGCCGGCCGAGCCGCCGGGAACCTTGACGTCGACGACGTCGAAGAATGTGCGGTTGCCGCGCACCACCGTCGAGATCGTGTCGTGGAAGGGCGATTCCGGCGTCGTCGTCGCGCGGATGCGTTCGCGCGCCACGGTCGTCAGCATCTCGCGGCCTTCATTGATCGCCTGCTGCGGCGTGCGCGCCTCGACCGCCTCGCCGTAAGCCTGGTTGACCCAGGTCAGCCGGCCCGCCGGGTCGCGCTGCCAGGCCGGCATGTCGATCGCGTCGAGCATGGTCTGGAAGGCCGAGATCGAGGTCATCAGCCGGTCGCGCTCGATCCTGAGCTCGGCGAGTTCGGCACGCAGATTGTTGAGCGCCACGAAGCGAACGAAGGCGCGCCCGCCGGAAACCCGGCCCTGCGCCTCGAGGACTTCGTCGCGAATGGTTTCGACCACCATGTCGAAGCTTTGTGCGCCGTCACGCAGCCGGTCGATCGCCTTTTCCAGGTCGGAGGCCGAGCGTGATTTCAGCCACAGGCCGAAGGCCAGGAACTCGCCGTCCTGCGGTGCGCCGGTTTCCGGCGGAAGCTGGCCGAGAAGCTCGGGGCGCGTATTGCCGTCCCAGATGACGATCCGCCGGTTCTTATCGGCGATCAGCGCCTGGTATTGCGAAATGCGCTGCTGTGCATCGGAAAGCGCCGAGCGGATTTCCCGGCTCTCGCTTTCCAGATTGCCGCGCTGGCGCACGAGCCACAGCGTCGAAAGCAGAGCTGCCGATATGACGCCGATGACGACGGAAACGCCGACCACCTGCGAGGATGTGAAGAGGTGAGCCGAGGCCGCCGCCTGCTGCTCGGTCTGTGCCAGAACCGGCCGCGCCAGCGCGGCAAGCGCTGTGCCGGCCGCGCAGGTTTTCAGGAAGCGCGCCAATGATCCATGCTCTTGCTTTGCGGCCTCGTGTGCCGTTGCAGATTTATATCCTTGGCCTGCCGTAAACGGGCGGCGACCGGCGCGAGCGCCGTCATCCGCCTGACGGGGCAGGCTGTTTTTCATTTTCGACATCCGCGGTATGTCTCCGTCCTTCAATGTGCCGCATTACGACAAGACATCCCATTTTCGGGGCGAACGGATCGGGTCCGACGCCACGAATCAAGTCTTAAAACAATACTTCGGAAGGGAATCGGCGGGAAGGGAGCGTCCAAAAAATAAGCCGCGGCATTTGTCAATGCCGCGGCTTCTACATCTTGTGGATATTGATGATGAGATCAATATCTGTAGTGGTCGGACTTGAACGGGCCCTTCGGCGAGACGCCGATATAGGCAGCCTGCTCTTCGCTAAGCTGGGTAAGCTTCACACCGAGCTTGTCGAGATGCAGGCGCGCGACCTTCTCGTCGAGGTGCTTCGGCAGGATGTAGACCTTGTTCTCGTACTGGCCGGGCTTGGTGAAAAGCTCGATCTGCGCCAGCGTCTGGTTGGTGAAGGAAGCCGACATGACGAAGGACGGATGGCCCGTCGCGTTGCCGAGATTGAGCAGGCGGCCTTCGGAGAGAAGGATGATGCGGTTGCCCTTGGGGAATTCGATCAGGTCGACCTGCGGCTTGACGTTCGTCCACTTGAGGTTCCGCAGCGCAGCGACTTCGATTTCATTGTCGAAGTGGCCGATATTGCCGACGATCGCCATATCCTTCATCTCCCGCATGTGGTCGATGCGGATGACGTCCTTGTTGCCCGTCGTGGTGATGAAGATATCGGCCGAGGAAACGACGTCCTCGAGCAGAACCACTTCGTAACCGTCCATGGCGGCCTGCAGGGCGCAGATCGGATCGGCTTCGGTCACCTTGACGCGGGCGCCGGCGCCGGAGAGCGAAGCGGCAGAACCCTTGCCGACGTCGCCGTAACCGCAGACGACGGCAACCTTGCCGGCCATCATGACGTCGGTGCCGCGGCGGATGCCGTCGACCAGCGATTCCTTGCAGCCGTACTTGTTATCGAACTTCGACTTGGTGACGGAATCGTTGACGTTGATCGCCGGGAAGGGCAGCAGGCCCTTCTGGCTGAGCTGGTAGAGGCGGTTGACGCCGGTCGTGGTTTCCTCGGTAACGCCCTTGATGGCGTCGCGCTGCTTGGTGAACCAGCCGGGGGAAGCGGCAAGGCGCTTCTTGATCTGGGCGAAGAGGATTTCCTCTTCTTCGGAATGCGGGTTGGAAAGCACGTCCTCGCCGGCTTCGGCGCGGGCCCCGAGCAGGATGTACATGGTGGCGTCGCCGCCGTCATCGAGGATCATGTTGGAAAGGCCGCCATCGGCCCACTGGAAGATCTTGTCGGTATAGACCCAGTAATCCTCGAGCGACTCGCCCTTGATGGCGAAGACCGGAACGCCGGCAGCGGCGATCGCGGCAGCGGCATGATCCTGCGTCGAGAAGATGTTGCAGGAAGCCCAACGGACTTCCGCGCCGAGTGCCACCAGCGTCTCGATCAGCACGGCCGTCTGGATGGTCATGTGCAGCGAGCCGGTGATGCGCGCGCCCTTCAGCGGCTTTGCCTGGCCGAATTCGGCGCGGCAGGACATCAGCCCCGGCATTTCGGTTTCGGCGATCGTAATTTCCTTGCGGCCGAAATCCGCAAGCCCGATATCGGCGACGACATAATCTTTTTCAGTGCTCATAGAGGTCTCCAGGCTGAAAAACGTCTCAAAATTGGCGCAGGCGCAAGCAAGCGCACGGCATGCCCGCCGTTTAGCAGGCTTCGCAGGGGATGGCAATAAGGATATAAAGAAGTCTTTATATGTTTATATGATCTCTGCCCGCTGCATAATTCCTTCAATCGGAATTGATTTGAGGATGAATTATGCAGCAATCAAAACGTGCTACAGCGTCCCTTGCGCGTCTCAAAAGAAGCGCGGCGCTGTAAGCTCACATTTCTTCGCCGAACTTGTTCTGGATTAGCTGATCCAGCGCCTCCAGCGCCTCGGCAGCCTGGCTGCCGCTCGCCGAGACGAGAACGCTCGAACCAGGGCTTGCCGCAAGCATCATGAGGCCCATGATCGAGGTGCCGCCGACCGTCATTCCATCCTTGGAAACGGTGATGGCGGCATCGAAATTCTCGACCATCTGCACGAATTTGGCGGAGGCGCGCGCGTGAAGACCGCGCTTGTTGATGATGAGGAGTTCCCGGGAAAGCGACGTCATGAAGGCCCGTTATTTTCCGCTGAGCACACGGCTCGCGACATTGATGTATTTCCGCCCGGCTTCGGAAGCCTCCACCAGCGCTTTCTCCATGTTGTTCTCGCCGCGCACGCCGGCGAGCTTGATGAGCATCGGTAGGTTGACGCCGGCAATGACCTCGGTATGGCCGCTGCTCATGACCGATATTGCGAGATTGGACGGCGTACCGCCGAACATGTCGGTCAGGATGACGACGCCATGGCCGTCGTCTGCACCGGAAACGGCTGCCAGAATGTCCTGCCGTCTCTGGTCCATGTCGTCTTCGGGGCCAATACAGACCGTCTCGATGAATTTCTGAGGACCGACGACGTGCTCGACAGCATGACGAAACTCTTCAGCCAGCTTGCCATGAGTGACAAGCACAAGTCCGATCATGATATTACTGCTCCCATATCCGCAAACGGTGGCTGAGATATCGCAATGCAGCAATTACGTCCACCGGTGGCGGCACATCTTGGCGATGAAAAGCCGAAGTGCAAGATAAAAATGCAAATATATAAGGCGGATTGACCAATCCGGAAGCCTTCAGCACCCGATATCCGGCGCTTTCGCCATCAGGACAGCGAGCGGCGAGGGGATGTTTGTGAGCAACCGCAATGCGGGAAGCGAAAAACCGGGAGCGAGACTGACGATTTCGCCCTCGGGAGGGACGCGGTTTTCACCGGACGCGCTGCCGGGCAGGACGGCATAATGCATGATTGCCTGCGGGACGTGATCCTGCCGGACGATGCCGGTGCCGCGAAGCTCGATCAGCCCGGCGATCGTCGGCGGGCACGAGGCAATCACCGAGCCGCTCTCTTCCGAGAGAAGCACCTGGTCGTCTGCGACCAGCGCCGTGAAGAGGCCGAGCCGGCGGGCCTCGCTCATGCAGGTAAAGGCCAGCATCGATTTCCCCCAGCCGGAAGGCCCGCTGAACAGGAGCCCCGTCCTGCTCACGACGATCGCCGTCGCATGGATGTTGGGAGCCTCGCTCATGCGGCGGCGTTAAGGGGAAGTGCGAGGATGAAGCGCGCGCCGATTATGCGTCCGTTCTCGCCGTCGGTGATGTTTTCCGCCCTCAGCGAACCGCCATGGGCTTCAGCAATCTGCCGGCTGATCGACAGGCCAAGGCCGGAATTCTGGCCAAAACCTTCCGATTCCGGGCGGTCCGTATAGAAGCGCTCGAAGATCCGGTCGATATTCTCCGCCTGGATGCCGGGACCGTTGTCCTCGATGGTAGTGACGCAGCGCGAGCGTGTGCGCACCAGCCGCACGGTGATCTTGCCGCCCTTCTCAGGCACGAAGGAGCGGGCATTCTCGATCAGGTTGGTTATGATCTGGCCGATGCGCAGGTCGTGGCCGTTGACGACGAAGCGCGTCTTGATGTTCGGCTTGCGTTCGATCGCATATTCGATCTCCACCTGCTTCTTGCTGCCCCTGATCTGGCGGGACACGTCGATCAGGTCGCGCAGCAGCACTTCCATGTCGACGGAGCCGGCATCGACGCGCGCAAGTTCGGCATCGAGGCGCGAGGCGTCGGAAATATCGCTGATCAGCCGGTCGAGACGGCGCACATCGTGCTGGATGACGTCGAGCAGCCGTTTCTTGGAATCCTCGGATTTGGCGAGCGGCAGCGTTTCGACGGCGCTGCGCAGCGAGGTCAGCGGGTTCTTGAGCTCGTGGCTGACATCGGCCGCAAAGCTTTCGATCGCATCGATGCGGTCGTAAAGCGCCGTCGTCATTTCGCGGAGCGCGATGGAAAGATTGCCGATTTCATCCTGGCGGGCGGAGAAGTCGGGGATCTCCTCGCGCGTTTTGGCGCCGCGGCGCACCCGGATCGCCGCTGCCGAAAGACGGCGAAGCGGGTTGGCGATGGTCGACGACAGCACCAGTGAAAGCAGCACGTTGACGAGCGTCGCCACGCCGAACACCCGCATGATGGCGAGCCGTTCGGCATGGACGATATTGTCGATATCGCCAGCCTGCGTCGACAAGAGCAGCACGCCGAGCACGGCGCGGAAGCGCTGGATCGGCACCGCGACAGAAACGATGAGTTCGCCTTTTTCCGTTGTGCGCACGACCGCGCCGCGCACGCCGGTCAGCGCGTTCATGACTTCGGGATAGATCGAACCGTCGCCGCCTGGCGCTTCCTTATAGAGCGGCAGATTGCCCGGCTGCAGCGCCTTGTTGAACAGCGTCACGAACCAATCGCTCCAGGTCTGCTTCTCTTCCTCGACCGGCGGCAGGTCGAAGCGCAACACCTGGCCGCGCGAGTAGAGATGGCGCGAATCGAGCAGCAGATTGGCGTCGGCATCGAAGATGCGCGCGCGCGTGCGCGTCGGAGAGATCAGCCGGCGCAGGACCGGGGCGACCTTCTCGGGATCGATCGGGAATTCGAGATCCTCGTCGTTCGGCACCGGCGTGATGCTCTGGCCGGCCTGCAGCTCGAGCAGCTTTTGCGGATCGATGGTGATCGAATTCGTATCGACCGACGCGGAGGCTGAGACGGCGCCGGCGATGATCTCGCCCTGCGTCAACAGGCTTTCGGCGCGGGCGTCGATCAAGCCTTCGCGAAACTGATTGAGATAGAGGATGCCGCCGACGAGCACCACCAGAGCGACAAGATTGAAGAACAGGATGCGCCGCGTCAGGCTCGAAAACACGGCGTTGCCGAAGATGCGGCGGATCAGCGTGAAGGGATGCGACCAACGGCGGCCACGGACGCGACGGGTGCTCACGCCCTCCGCATCGTCCAGATCCCTTTCCTGCACCAACTGTGCCAATGACAGGCCCTTTCAAAGGGCGGGGCCGGATGAACCGGCCCGCAACCCTGAACTTTCTCTCGCGCCGCGCCGGCTGGGCTCAGGCTGCTTCGCGGAAGCGGTATCCCACTCCGTAGAGCGTTTCAATCATATCAAAATCGGTATCGACCATCTTGAATTTCTTGCGCAGCCTCTTGATGTGGCTGTCGATGGTCCGGTCGTCGACATAAACCTGTTCGTCATAGGCGGCATCCATCAGCGCATCGCGGCTCTTCACGACGCCCGGGCGCTGCGCCAGCGAATGCAAAATCAGGAACTCGGTCACCGTCAACGTCACGGCCTCGCCCTTCCAGGTGCAGGTATGGCGTTCCTGGTCCATGACCAGCTGTCCGCGTTCCAGCGAGCGGGCCTGCTGCACGGCACCGGCCTTCGGTGTGCCGCTCGGGCTCGTGCCGCCGGCGGCCGCGGCTTCGCGGCTCGAGGCGCGGCGCAGAACGGCGCGCACACGCTCCACCAGCAGGCGCTGCGAGAAAGGCTTGGTGATGAAATCGTCCGCACCCATCTTCAGGCCGAAGAGCTCGTCGATCTCCTCATCCTTGGAGGTAAGGAAGATCACCGGAATATCCGATTTCTGCCGCAGGCGGCGCAACAGTTCCATGCCGTCCATGCGCGGCATCTTGATGTCGAAGATCGCAAGCTGCGGCGGACGCGCCAGAAGGCCGTCGAGCGCCGAGGCACCGTCCGTATAGGTCTCGACCTTATATCCTTCGGCCTCCAGTGCGATCGACACCGAGGTGAGGATGTTGCGGTCGTCGTCAACGAGCGCGATTGTCGGCATGGTGTTGGTCTCCATCATCGGTGCGCAATCTCCCGGATTTTCGTCGTCCCCAGGCGGTCTCAGTGACCGGATGCGCTTATGGAGGATAAAGGTGGAACAAATTGTGGCAAAGATAAAGGGGAGGATTGTCTTAAAATTCGCCGGCAACTCAAAGTCGTGCATTCAAATGTTGCAACGCGCTGCATTCAAACGATTTAAAAATAACGGCGGAAATTTAAATCGATTAATTATTTGATATTACTGAATTTTCTCAATTTTAGTCTCTTGTCTTTTAAAATTTCTCCCCGTATTTTCGCCCTTAGTTTTAACGGCAACGAGCCTGAGCAAAGGGAACTAGCCATGGAAAAGTTCGGAGTTCATAACCCGGCAACGGAGCTTGCAACGGTTGGATTGGGCAGCGCAGCCAGCGTTCGCTATAATTTTTCCGCCGCCGCGCTCTATGAGGAATCGATCCGCCGGGGTGAAGCCGAACTGACCGCTCAGGGCGCTCTTCGGGCCCTCACCGGCCAGCACACGGGCCGCTCGCCGCGCGACAAGTTCGTCGTTCGCGACGCCAATACCGATGGCGAAATCTGGTGGGACAACAATAAGCCGCTCTCGCCGGAGCATTTCGCCCTGCTGCGCGCCGATATGCTGGCGCATGCCGCGGGCAAGGACCTTTTCGTTCAGGACCTCGTCGGCGGCGCCGAGGAAGGCCATGCCCTGCCGACCCGTGTCGTCACGGAGTTCGCCTGGCATTCGCTGTTCATCCGCAATCTGCTGATCCGCCCGGAGACGGCGGCGCTCGCCACCTTCGTGCCGAAGCTGACGATCATCGACCTGCCGAGCTTCAAGGCCGATCCGGCCCGCCACGGCTGCCGGTCGGAAACCGTGATCGCCTGCGATCTCACCAACGGCCTCGTACTCATCGGTGGCACATCCTATGCCGGCGAGATGAAGAAGTCGGTCTTCACCGTGCTCAACTACCTGCTGCCGGCCAAGGGCGTGATGCCGATGCACTGCTCGGCCAATGTCGGCCCGGATGGCGATGCGGCAGTCTTCTTCGGCCTTTCCGGGACCGGCAAGACGACGCTTTCGGCCGATCCGGCACGCACGCTGATCGGCGATGACGAGCACGGCTGGAGCGAAAACGGCATCTTCAATTTCGAAGGCGGCTGCTACGCCAAGACCATCCGTCTTTCGGCCGAAGCCGAGCCGGAAATCTACGCGACGACGCAGCGCTTCGGCACCGTGCTCGAAAACGTGGTGCTGAACGACCGCCGCGAGCCGAATTTCGACGACGGTTCGCTGACGGAAAACACCCGCTGCGCCTATCCGATGCATTTCATCCCGAACGCCTCGGAAACCGGCCGCGCCGGCCATCCGAAGACGATCATCATGCTGACGGCCGATGCCTTCGGCGTCATGCCGCCGATTGCGCGCCTGACGCCCGATCAGGCCATGTACCACTTCCTCTCCGGCTACACCGCCAAGGTGGCCGGCACCGAAAAGGGTGTCGTCGAGCCGGAAGCGACCTTCTCCACCTGCTTCGGCGCGCCCTTCATGCCGCGGCATCCGGCCGAATACGGCAACCTGCTGAAGGATCTGATCAGCCGCCACGGCGTCAACTGCTGGCTGGTCAATACCGGCTGGACCGGCGGCGCCTACGGCACCGGCAAGCGCATGCCGATCAAGGCGACGCGTGCGCTCCTTGCGGCCGCGCTGAGCGGCGAACTCGGCCAGGTCGAATTCCGCGCGGATCCGAATTTCGGCTTCGCCGTGCCGGTCTCCGTCAACGGCGTCGATGGCGGCATTCTCGATCCGCGCTCGACGTGGGCCGACAAGGCAGCCTATGACGCCCAGGCCGAAAAGCTGGTCTCGATGTTCATCGCCAACTTCGCCAAGTTCGAGAACCACGTCGACGGCGGCGTCCGCGATGCCGCCCCCGGCGTAAAGGTCGCAGCCGAATAAGAAAAAGGGTCTTTGACTCACGTGAAACCCGGCATCTAGGGATTGCCGGGTTTTGCTTGCGAAGCCGATGTTTTCAATTGGCGGCTGATATGAGATAGAACGCCGCATGGCCAGCGACGCGCTCTATATTGATGACAGGATCACCATATCAGGATGGGAGCTGACGGAACAGTTCGTTCTGGCCGGCGGCCCGGGCGGGCAAAACGTCAACAAGGTCTCGACCGCGGTCCAGCTGTTCTTCAACATCCCGAACTCGCCTTCCCTCAATGATCGCGTCAAGGCCAATGCGATCAAGCTCGCCGGCCGGCGTATGTCGAAGGAAGGCGTGCTGATGATCGAGGCTAGCCGCTTTCGCAGCCAGGACCGCAACCGCGAGGATGCGCGCGAGCGGCTGAAGGAATTGATTCTGGAGGCGGCCAAGCCGCCGCCGCCGCCGCGCAAGAAGACCAAGCCGACCAAGGGTTCGGTCGAGCGGCGCCTGAAAGAAAAATCCGGCCGCTCCGAAGTCAAGAAAATGCGCGGCCGCCCCGGCGGCGGCGAATGACATGCCCGGTCTGCTGAACGGCATCCGCCATCTCCCCGGGTATCTCGACCGGGCGCGTCAGGAAGAATTGGTCGAAGTGATCCGCGCCGTCGTCGCCGAGGCGCCGCTTTTCGTGCCCGTCATGCCCGGCACCGGCAAGCCGATGTCGGTCAGGATGACCAATTGCGGGCCGCTCGGCTGGGTAACGGACAAGGAACGCGGCTATCGCTATCAGCCGACACATCCGGCAACCGGCAGGCCCTGGCCCGATCTGCCGCAGCCCCTGCTCGACATCTGGAACGATGTCTCCGGCTACGGGAAGCCGCCGGAAGCCTGCCTCGTCAATTTCTATTCCGACGATGCCCGCATGGGCCTGCATCAGGATAAGGACGAGAGGGATTTGCAGGCGCCGGTCGTCTCGATCTCGCTCGGCAACAGCTGCCTCTTTCGGGTCGGCGGCCTCAACCGCAATGATCGCACGCTATCCTTCAAGCTTGCGAGCGGCGATCTGGTCGTGCTGGGCGGCGAGGGGAGGCTCTGTTTCCATGGCGTCGACCGCATTCATCCCGGGACGTCGACGCTGCTGAAGAACGGCGGCCGCATCAATTTGACGCTGCGACGCGTCCATTCGTGAAAATTGATCGCCTGCTATAGTTTCCTGAGCGCAACCTGCTCGATCAGGTGGTCCTTGCCTTTTTTCAGGATGAGATCGGCGCGCGGCCGCGTCGGCAGGATGTTCTGGCGCAGGTTCTTCAGGTTGATGTTCGTCCAGAGATCTTCGGCGATTTCGAGCGCCTCCGCATCGGTGATCGACGCGTAGCGGTGGAAATAGGAATTGGGATCGCGGAAGGCGGTTTCGCGCAGGCGCATGAAGCGGGTCACGTACCAGTTATGGATCTGGCTTTCCGCCGCATCGATATAGATCGAGAAATCGAAGAAGTCGGAAACCATCGGCACGATCTTGCCATCGGCCGGCAGGTCGCGCGACTGCAGCACGTTGATGCCTTCGAAGATCAGGATGTCGGGCCGGTCGACGATCTTGTATTCGTCCGGCAGCACGTCATAGACGAGGTGCGAATAACAGGGCGCCCTCACATCCGGCTGCCCCGCCTTGATCGCGGAGAGGAAGCGCAGGATCGCGCCGGTGTCGTAGCTCTCCGGGAAGCCTTTGCGCTGCATCAGCTTTTCCCGCTGCAGCACGGCGTTCGGGTGCAGGAAGCCGTCGGTGGTTATCAGATCGACCTTCGGGCTGGAGGGCCAGCGCCCGAGGAGCTCCTTCAGGATACGGGCGGTGGTCGATTTTCCCACGGCGACCGAGCCGGCGATGCCGATGACGAAGGGCGTCTTCGTCACATCCGACATGCTGAGGAAGCGGTTGCGCTGGTTGAAAAGCATCTGCGAGGATTCGACATGCGACGACAGCAGGCGCGACAGCGAGAGATAGATTCGCCGGACCTCGTCGAGGTCGATCGGGTCGCCCATCGAGCGCAGCCGCTTGACCTCGTCGCTGGTCAGCGTCAGCGGCGTGTCGGCTCGAAATTTCGCCCATTGTTCGGATGAGAAGAAATGGTAGGGCGAATAGGATTCCGACTGGAAGTGATCCAACGTTTCCGGCACCCCGATAATCTCAGTCGCGATACTCATGAACTCTGCCGGCTGGCCTTTTCCTTGAGGCCGGACTGCGCGGTTCTGCGCTCGAGTTCGGCCATGACATTCTCTAACGGTATTTCAGCAATCCGCAATACGACCAAGAGATGATAGAGCACGTCGGCGGCTTCATAGGTCAGATTGTCGCGGTCATCGGTCACCGCCGCCATCACCGCTTCGATCGCCTCTTCGCCGAGCTTCTTTGCCGCCTTCGGCTGGCCGGCGGCCACGAGCTTGGCCGTCCAGGATTGATCCGGCGAGGCCTTCGACCGCTCCGCGACGATCCTTTCGAGGTCGGAAAGGGAAAATCCGCTCATATCTGCGCTTTCAAGGTTCAGTCGAGACGCATGTCGATGCCGCACTTCGCCATATAATGCTTGGCTTCGCCGACGGAATAGGTGCCGAAGTGGAAGATCGAGGCGGCGAGCACGGCATTGGCATGGCCTTCCTTCACACCGGCGACGAGATCGTCGAGATCGCCGACGCCGCCGGACGCGATGACCGGCACGCGCACCGAATCGGCGATCGCCCGCGTCAGTTCCAGATCGTAGCCGACCTTGGTGCCGTCGCGATCCATCGAGGTGACCAGCAGTTCGCCGGCGCCGCGCGCCACCATTTTCTGTGCAAATTCGATGGCGTCGATGCCGGTCGCGTTGCGGCCGCCATGCGTATAGATTTCCCAGGCGCTGAGATTGTCGCCGCCGACCGCCTGCGTGCGCCGGCGCTTGGCATCGATCGAGACGACGATACACTGGTCGCCGAACTTGTCGGCCGCCTCGGCGATGAAATCGGGATTGCTGACGGCCGCCGAATTGATCGAGACCTTGTCGGCGCCGCAAAGAAGCAGCTTGCGGATATCGGCGATAGTGCGCACGCCGCCGCCGACCGTCAGCGGCATGAAGCACTGGTCGGCCGTGCGCGACACGACGTCGAAGATCGTCTCGCGATTGTCTGAAGACGCGGTGATGTCGAGGAAGCAGAGTTCGTCGGCGCCGGCCGCGTCATAGGCCTTCGCGGCTTCGACGGGGTCGCCGGCATCGACGAGATTGAGGAAGTTGACGCCCTTGACGACACGGCCGTCCTTGACGTCGAGGCAGGGGATGACACGGGCCTTGAGGGTCATTACGCGGTCTCCTTGGCCCTGCTGGCCTTGATCAGCGCCAGCGCTTCCGTTGGGTCGATACGGCCGTCATAAAGCGCCCGGCCTGATATCGCGCCTTCGAGCTTCCGCGCATCGGGCTCCAGCATGCGCCTGACGTCGTCGAGCGAGGCAAGGCCGCCGGACGCGATGACAGGAATGGAGACGGCCTCGGCAAGCTCCAGGGTCGAAGCCCAGTTGATGCCGGCAAGAATGCCGTCGCGGTCGATATCGGTATAGATGATCGCGGCGACGCCGGCGCCTTCGAACTTCCTGGCGAGCTCGATGACACCGAGTTCGGAAGCCTCCGCCCAGCCTTCGACCGCCACCTTGCCGCCCTTGGCGTCGATGCCGACGGCGACATGGCCTGGGAATTTCCGGCAGGCCTCGATGACGAGATCAGGATTTCTGACCGCCACCGTGCCGAGAATGACGCGCTGCAGGCCGCGCGCGAGCCACGCCTCGATATGATCGAGCGTGCGAATGCCGCCGCCGAGCTGCACCGGATTCTTCGTCGCCTTCAGGATCGCTTCGACGGCATCGCGATTGGCCGAATGTCCCGCGAAGGCGCCGTCGAGATCGACCACGTGCAGCCATTCGAAACCCTGCTCCTCGAAGGATTTCGCCTGGGCGGCCGGATCGGTGTTGTAGACCGTCGCCTGCTGCATGTCGCCGAGCTTCAGGCGGACGCATTGGCCGCCCTTCAGGTCGATCGCGGGAAAAAGGATCATGTCGTCTTACGTCCGTAAAGTGGTCGGTACCATCAGCGCATTCCACGCATCTACGATATCCGAGCGAAAAAAGACAGCGGCAATGGTGGCCGCGCCGAAAAGCAGAAGAAGGAGCAGGATGACCGTGAAACCGGAACGCACCTGGCGCCAGAAGCCCAGCCGCTTCTTCATCGATTTTTGGATGTCGCTCATTTCGCGTAGCGCCGCGCTGTTGACCGCGGCGAGCCGGATTTCCGGCTCCATCGCCTCGACATAGGTCTCGGCATAGCTCGAAAGGATCTGCGAGGCGCGGTCGCGCAGCGTATTGCGCAGGTCGGTCGAGAGATAATTGCTGCTGACGGCGGCAAGTTCCGCTTCATTGGGCGAGCGGCCGGCATTGCGCTTGCGGTAGCTGAGCACGAAATCGCGCTTCTGCCGCTCGTAAAGTGCGTAAGCGAGCAGTCCGATCAGGTCGTCCTCGCCTTCGATATAGAATTCCAGCACGGCCTCGGTGATGTCACCGGCATTGATCCCATTGGCGCGCAGCTGCGAATTCTCATTGCCGGCAAGGAATTCGTGGATCATCGGTCCAGCCTTTCTTTCAACGCCTTGGCCGCATTGGAAAGCGCTCTTTTGTGGACGGCCACATCGACGCGGCGAATGATCGTCCCATCGGGAAGCCGGATATCCGAGAAGGGCGGCAGCCCCTCGCGAACGGGCTTCAGCATATAGAACACCTTGCCTGATTTCCGCGAAGCCGGCATCGAGCGAACTCCTGTTCCGCCGTTTCCATAAAGGGAAAATAAGGCGGCCGTATTACGGGTTCCAGCGCAGGAAATTGGCAATCAGCGCCAGGCCAAGCTTCTGGCTCTTTTCCGGGTGGAACTGTGCCCCGACCATATTGTTGCGTCCGACGAGAGCGGTCATCGGGCCGCCATAGTCGACGGTTGCGATGACGTCGTCGGCATTTTCGGCGGCAAGATGGTAGGAATGGACGAAATAGGCGTGCAGTCCCTGCGGCCCGGTTGGAATGCCGTCGAGCAGGGGATGTTCGCGCTTCAGGTCGAGCGTGTTCCAGCCGATCTGCGGGATCTTGAGCGCGGGATCACCGGGCGTCATCTCGACGACGTCGCCGGGAACCCAACCGAAACCCTGCGTCACGGTCTTCTCGAGGCCGCGCGACGACATGAGCTGCATGCCGACGCAGATGCCGAGGAACGGCCGTGCTTTCTTCTCGACGGTCTCGATCAGCACCTCGGTCATGTCAGGCACGGCATCGAGGCCGCGCCGGCAATCGGCATAGGCGCCGACGCCGGGAAGCACGATGCGGTCGGCCGCGGCAACATTCTCGGCCTTGTCGGTGAGATCGATATGCGCATCGATACCCGCCTCGCGGGCGGCCCGTTCGAAAGCTTTGGTCGCCGAGCGCAGGTTGCCCGAACCGTAGTCGATAATCGCGACGCGCATCGTCAGCGTCCTCCATCAAAACCAAAGAGACCAAGCGATGTGGCCTGGCCATGCGGGCGGTTCGGCCGGGTCTTGTTCTCCCAGTCCGGCGCCGCGGCGGCATCGCTCTCCACAATATCTGCCTTGCCGGAGAAATAGACATCCTCGGCAATGCCGATCGTATCGGCTGCAACGAGTCCGTCTTCGTTCCAGCCTTTGGCGGAGAGGTTGCGGACACGCAAATTCTGGCCCTCCAGGCCGACCAGCAGATTGACGCCCAGCGTGATTGCCATGCCCGCCGGCCAGAGACCGGATTGATCCATCAGCCCACCGCCGATCGCCTGCAGGAGAAAGGCTGCAATCGCAGCCAGCCACAACCGATGGACCAACAGCCAGGCCCATGGAAACAGGAAGCCGAGCCAGGTGAAGCCGTCGCGGATCGTCCGCGTCTCGTCAGGGCGAGTGTCCGCGCTGCCGGGCGGCGTCAGGAAAATATAGCTTGATGTCATTCTCGCCGCTCCCTTGAGAGGCTCAGACGAGCGTGCCCTTCGTCGAGGGAACGCGGCCCGCCTGTCTTGGATCGATCTCTGTCGCCGTGCGCAGCGCGCGGGCAACGGCCTTGAAGCATGTCTCGGCAATATGGTGGTTGTTGGCGCCATAATGGTTGAGAATATGCAAGGTGATGCCGGCATTCTGGGCGAGCGCCTGGAAGAATTCGCGGACGAGTTCGGTGTCGAAGGTGCCGATTTTCGGCGCGCTGAAGGCGACGTTCCAGACGAGGAACGGCCGGCCGGAAAGATCGACGGCAGCCTTGGTCATCGTCTCGTCCATGGCGAGATCGATCGAAGCGTAACGCGTGATGCCGCGCCGGTCGCCGAGCGCCTTGGAGATCGCCTGGCCGATGGCGATGCCGGTATCCTCGACCGTATGGTGGTCGTCGATATGCAGGTCGCCCTTGGATTCGATCTCCATGTCGATCAGGGAATGCCGCGAAAGCTGGTCGAGCATATGGTCGAAGAAGCCGACGCCCGTCGAAATTTTCGACTTGCCGGTGCCGTCGAGATTGACGGAAACGGAGATCGAAGTCTCGTTGGTCTTGCGGGAAACGCTGCCGGTGCGGCTTGCTGCGGTCTCGGCCATATGGCCCTCCATCGGGAATAAGGCCGTTCCTTATCAGGCGCATCGGCAAATATCCAGAAGCCGGGGAAGAGAAAAGCCCGCCCATTTGCAATCGGCTCCTGCCCACTTACATAGGGCTCAACAGGCCGGTGTGCGGCCTAACGCGATTGCCCGCGTCATGGGCAGACAGGTGTTTTATGACAACGATCATTACAGTTCGAAAAGGCGGCAAAGTGGTGATGGCGGGAGACGGCCAGGTGAGCCTCGGCCAGACCGTCATGAAGGGCAATGCCCGCAAGGTGCGCCGCATCGGCAAGGGCGAAGTGATCGCCGGTTTTGCCGGGGCCACCGCCGATGCCTTCACCCTGCTCGAAAGACTTGAAAAGAAGCTGGAGCAATATCCCGGCCAGCTGATGCGGGCCGCCGTCGAGCTTGCCAAGGACTGGCGGACCGACAAATACCTGCGTAATCTCGAAGCCATGATGCTCGTCGCCGACAAGTCGATCACGCTGGCGATCACCGGCAACGGCGATGTCCTGGAGCCGGAACACGGCACGACGGCGATCGGTTCGGGCGGCAACTTTGCTTTCGCGGCTGCGCGCGCGCTCATGGATACCGACAAATCGGCAGAGGAGATCGCGCGGCGCTCGCTCGAAATTGCTGCGGATATTTGTGTCTACACGAACCACAACATCGTGGTGGAAACCTTGGATGCCGAAAGCTGACGCCACCACACACTACGCATTCCGCGATGTGGTCGATGAGGATTTCACTCTGCTCGCCCGCTGGCTGGCCGAACCGCATATCGCAGAATGGTGGGATGCGGTCGATGAGGAGCTTGCTTCGATCAAGGCGTCGATGACGAGTGTGGAAACCCGGCCGATGATCGTGGAACTGGATGGAGCGCCGCTTGCCTATATCCAAACCTATGATCCGCATCTTGAAGAGGATCATCCCTATCAGGATCAGCCGAAAGGCACGATCGGACTAGATATTTCAATCGGCAACAGCGATTTGCTGGGCAAGGGCCATGGCAGCGCGATCATTCGGCAGATGGCTGCCGAACTTTTCGCCGCTGGCGCGAAACGGATTGTGATCGATCCCCATCCGGCCAATACACGAGCGATCCGCGCTTACGAGAAGGCAGGCTTTCGGCACGTCGATACGAGAACTTCAATATACGGTCCGGCCCATTTCATGGTCTTGGACCCACCGCAAGAAACGGATGTGATATGACGACTTTTTCCCCTCGCGAGATCGTTTCCGAACTCGATCGCTTCATCATCGGCCAGCACGACGCCAAGCGCGCCGTTGCGATTGCGCTGCGCAACCGCTGGCGCCGCCAGCAGCTGGATCCCAGCCTGCGCGACGAAGTCATGCCGAAGAACATTCTGATGATCGGCCCGACCGGTGTCGGCAAGACCGAGATCTCCCGCCGCCTGGCGAAGCTCGCCGGCGCACCCTTCATCAAGGTCGAAGCGACCAAATTCACCGAAGTCGGCTATGTCGGCCGCGATGTCGAGCAGATCATCCGCGATCTGGTCGAAGTCGGCATCGGCCTGGTGCGCGAGAAGAAGCGGGCCGAAGTGCAGGCCAAGGCGCATGTGAGTGCCGAGGAGCGCGTGCTGGATGCCCTGGTTGGCACCACAGCTTCGCCGGCGACCCGCGAAAGCTTCCGCAAGAAGTTGAGGGATGGCGAACTCGACGACAAGGAAATCGATATCGAAGTGGCCGATGCCGGTTCCGGCATGGGAGGTTTCGAAATCCCCGGCATGCCGGGCGCCAATATCGGCGTGCTCAACCTGTCGGAAATGTTCGGCAAGGCGATGGGCGGGCGCACCAAGAAGGTCCGCACGACCGTCAAGGCCTCCTACACCGATCTGATCCGCGACGAATCCGACAAGCTGATCGACAATGAGGTGATCCAGCGTGAGGCCGTTCGTTCCACCGAGAATGACGGTATCGTCTTCCTGGACGAAATCGACAAGATCGCAGCCCGCGACGGCGGCATGGGCGCCGGCGTTTCGCGCGAAGGCGTGCAGCGCGACCTGCTGCCGCTCGTCGAAGGCACGACCGTCTCGACCAAATACGGGCCGGTGAAGACCGACCATATCCTGTTCATCGCGTCGGGCGCCTTCCACGTCTCCAAGCCTTCGGATCTTCTCCCTGAGCTGCAGGGCCGATTGCCGATCCGCGTCGAACTGCGGGCGCTGAACAAGGAGGATTTCCGCCGGATCCTGACCGAGACGGAAGCGAGCCTCATCCGCCAGTACCGCGCGCTGATGGAGACGGAAAGCCTGAGCCTCGATTTCACCGACGATGCGATCGATGCGCTTGCCGATGTCGCCGTGCATTTGAACTCTTCCGTCGAGAATATCGGCGCACGCCGCCTGCAGACGGTGATGGAACGGGTTCTGGACGACATCTCCTACAATGCTCCGGATCGCTCCGGCACGGCGATCACGATCGACGCTGCCTATGTCCGCGAACACGTTGGCGATCTCGCGCAGAATACCGACCTCTCGCGATTCATTCTGTGATATCGGCGCACCGGTTCTTCTCTTTGCCGGCTTGAATGCCGCATTGTGATGAACTCTCTCTCGACAGCGGGCCTTTTACTTTCTAGTGAAGGCCCGTTTTGTTTTCCGCTCCGGCTTTATTCGGCCAAGATTCTGGTCCAGTCAGCCGCATCGCGAACAGGACGATGAACGGACGGGATAGCGGATCGTGCGACGCCTTTTGACAAGCCTTATGATTGCCGCCGCGCTGCTGAATTCGGCGCCGGCCTTCGCAATGCAGACGGTTCCGGCGGGCAACCGCCATGCCGAGCAGCCCGACATTCCGGGCGCTTCTATCAGGCGCACCAAGGGCACCAAAAGCAGCTTCGATGTGAAATATGAGAAGGTCCACGACCTGCTGGCGACCGATCGCGAGCTGATGGCCAAGATCCGCAAGGTCTCCAGCGCTTACGGCATCAATCCCATCCATGTGGTCGGCGCCATCGTCGGCGAGCATACCTATAATGTCGATGCCTACGACAGGCTGCAGGCCTATTACGTCAAGGCTGCCTCCTATGCCGGAGAAAGCTTCCGCTTCGCCTATGAGGGCGAAAGCGTCGACGATTTCGTGGCGCGCCCGCAATTTGCCGAATGCAAGGGCAAGAGCGATTCCTATACGCTCTGGTCGTGCCGGGAAGACGTCTGGGAGAGCGATTTCCGCGGCAAGACCGTCGGCGGCGAAAGCTTCCCCAATAACCGCTTCAGCGCGGTCTTCTTCCAGCCTTTCTATGCCGGCCAGACCTTCGGCCTCGGCCAGGTCAATCCGTTGACGGCGCTGATGCTCTCCGATCTCGTGGCCCGCGTCTCCGGTTATCCGAAGCTGAACGAGAAGAATGCCGGCGCCGTCTACAAGGCGATCATGGATCCCGATATCTCGCTCGCCTTCGTCGCCGCTTCGATCCGCAGGTCGATCGACGATTACAAGGAGATTGCCGGAATGGATATATCGGGCAATCCCGGCCTGACGGCGACCCTTTATAATGTCGGCAATTCGCGCCAGCGCGCCGCGGCACTTGCTGCGAAAAACCGTTCTTCCGGCGCCACGGTCTGGCCGGAGGAGAATTATTACGGTTGGCTGATCAACGACAAGCTGGACGAACTCAAGGGCCTGCTCTAGCTTCAAGCTTGCCGGGAAGACGCCGATCTTCCCCGAAAGGCTTTGACGATGGACATGCGTCCTGATCCCTTCGTTCCGCCGGCGCCGCTACCGCGCACAGAGCCGCCGAGCCGGCTTGATATCATCCGCATCATCCTGCGCAACCCGCTCGAACTCTGGGGCGAGCCGTCCTACACGCTGCCCTGGATCCGCACCAGTTTCTTCGGCCAAAGGACGCTGATCGTCAACGATCCAGGCCTCATCAAGCATGTGCTGGTCGACAACGCCAATAATTATCGTATGTCGGATGTTCGCCAGCTCGTCCTGCGCCCGATCCTCCGCGACGGCCTTCTGACCGCCGAGGGTCCCGTCTGGAAGAGATCGCGCAAGGCGGTGGCGCCTGTTTTCACGCCTCGTCATGCCCAGGGCTTTGCCGGGCAGATGCTGCGCCAGTCCGAGGACTATGTTCGCAAATATGAGAGCGCCGGCGAGGCAGGCGCAAATTTCGATATCAGCACCGATATGACGGAGCTGACCTTCGCCATTCTCGCGGACACGTTATTTTCCGGCGAAATCGTCACCTCGAGCGGCCATTTCGCCGACGATGTAAACGAACTCCTGCATCGCATGGGCCGCGTCGATCCGATGGATCTGATGCGTGCTCCGTCCTGGGTTCCACGTGTGACACGCATCGGCGGTCAGAAGGTGCTGGAGAAATTCCGCTCTATCGTCCGCAACACGATGGATATGCGAACCGCAAAGATGAAGGCGAATCGCGCCACAGCACCCGAAGATTTCCTGACCCTGCTGCTGGACCAGGCCGGCCCCGACGGGCTGACGAAGGAAGAAATCGAAGACAATATTCTGACCTTTATCGGCGCCGGGCATGAGACCACGGCACGGGCATTGGCCTGGACGCTCTATTGCGTCTCGAACAGCCCGCATATCCGCGAGGCGATGGAGATGGAAATCGACGCGGTGCTCGCCACCGGGGCCGAACCTGTGGAATGGCTGGATATGATGCCGCAAACGCGCGCTGCTTTCGAGGAGACGTTACGCCTCTATCCGCCGGCGCCATCCATCAATCGCGCCGCCATATCGGATGATTCCTGGATAAGCCCCAAGGGCGAGCGGGTCGAACTCGAGGCCGGGATCACGGTGCTGATCATGCCCTGGACACTGCATCGCCACGAACTCTATTGGGACAGGCCGCGCGCCTACATGCCCGAGCGTTTCCTGCCGGAAAATCGCGGCTCTATCGGCCGCTTCCAGTTCCTGCCTTTCGGCGCTGGTCCGCGTGTCTGCATCGGCGCAACCTTTGCGCTTCAGGAGGCGGTGATTGCCCTTGCCGTGCTGATGCATCGCTATCGTTTCGATTCCACCGATGAGACCAATCCCTGGCCGGTACAGAAGCTGACGACGCAGCCGCAGAACGGCCTGCCGATGCGGGTAACGCCACGCATAGTTTCCCGATAAGTATAAATCTTTCGAATTATTGCGGAATTGACTGTGAATGAAAGCCGGGCAAAGTGGCAGCATTCACAGTCGTTGCCAGGGAGAATGTCGCATGAGCCGCATTGATAAGAACGGTCTTGCCATCGAAGCCGTCCTTCATGATTTCCTCGTCCAGGAGGTTCTGCCGGGTCTGGGGATCGATGCGGACAAGTTCTTTGCCGATTTTTCGGCGATCGTCCACGATCTCGCCCCGAGGAATCGTGCCCTGTTGGCAAGACGCGACGAGCTGCAGATCAAGATCGACGACTGGTATCGCCAGCACGGCGCGCCTGCGGATATGGACGACTACCAATCCTTCCTCCGCGCGATCGGCTATCTCCTGCCGGAAGGATCGGACTTCCAGGTTTCGACCCAAAATGTCGACCCCGAGATCGCCTCGATCGCCGGCCCGCAGCTCGTCGTTCCCGTCATGAATGCCCGTTATGCGCTGAACGCTGCCAATGCGCGCTGGGGCTCGCTCTACGATGCGCTCTATGGCACGGACGCCATTCCGGAGAGTGACGGCGGCGAAAGGGGCAAAGGGTACAACCCGAAGCGCGGCGAGAAGGTCATCGCCTGGGTGCGCGATTTCCTCGACACAGCGGTACCGCTGCAGGACAGCAGCTGGAAGGACGTCGGCGGTTTCGCCATCAAGGATGGGGTGCTCGTTCTCCGATCGACCGATGGCGAACAGGCAATGCTTGTCGATGGCGGGCATTTTGCCGGCTATCGCGGCGATGCTGCGGCCCCGACACATATTCTCCTGAAGAACAACGGCATCCATATCGAGATCGTCATCGATGCGACGACGGCAATCGGCAAGTCCGATCCGGCTCATATTTCCGATGTCTGGCTGGAATCGGCGATCACGGCGATTATGGACTGCGAGGATTCGATCGCCGCCGTCGACGCCGAGGACAAGACCGTCGTCTATCGCAACTGGCTCGGCCTGATGAAGGGCGATCTGCAGGAGGAAGTGGTAAAGGGCGGGGCGAGCTTCATCCGCAAGCTCAACCCGGATCTGGACTATACCGGTCCGGATGGCGCTGCCTTCGAGCTGCATCGCCGCTCGTTGATGCTGGTGCGCAATGTCGGCCACCTGATGACCAATCCGGCCATTCTCGACCGCGACGGTGCCGAAGTGCCGGAGGGTATCATGGATGCTGTCATCACCGGCCTGATCGCGCTTTACGATATCGGCCCGGCCGGCCGGAGGAAGAATTCCCGCACCGGCTCCATGTATGTGGTCAAGCCGAAGATGCATGGGCCCGAAGAGGTCACCTTCGCGGTCGAGATCTTTTCGCGGGTCGAAGATGCGCTTGGCATGGCGCGCAACACCATCAAGATGGGCATCATGGATGAGGAACGCCGCACAACGGTTAATCTCAAGGAGTGCATCCGTGCTGCCCGTGAGCGGGTCGTCTTCATCAACACCGGCTTCCTCGATCGCACCGGCGACGAGATCCACACCTCGATGGAAGCCGGCCCGATGATTCGCAAGGGCGACATGCGTCAGGCCGCCTGGATTTCGGCCTATGAGAACTGGAACGTCGATATCGGCCTCGAATGCGGCCTCTCCGGCCATGCCCAGATCGGCAAGGGCATGTGGGCCATGCCGGATCTGATGGCGGCGATGCTGGAACAGAAAATCGCCCATCCGAAGGCCGGCGCCAACACCGCCTGGGTGCCGTCGCCGACGGCGGCGACCCTGCATGCCACCCATTATCACCGCATCAACGTCGCCAAAGTCCAGCAGGGGCTGAAGGATCGCGCCCGCGCCAAACTGTCGGACATTCTCTCCGTGCCGGTGGCAGTGCGGCCGAACTGGTCTCCGGAGGAGATCCAGCGCGAACTCGACAACAATGCCCAGGGCATCCTCGGCTATGTCGTGCGCTGGATCGATCAGGGTGTAGGCTGCTCGAAGGTGCCCGACATCAACAATGTCGGCCTGATGGAAGACCGCGCGACCTTGCGCATCTCGGCCCAGCACATGGCGAACTGGCTGCATCACAAGGTCGTCACCGAAGCCCAGATCGTCGAAACGATGCAGCGCATGGCCGCCGTCGTCGACCGGCAGAATGCATCGGACCCTGCCTACCAGCCGATGGCGGGCAATTTTGACGGCTCGATCGCCTTCCAGGCGGCCCTCGATCTCGTCCTGAAGGGCAGGGAGCAGCCGAATGGTTATACCGAGCCGGTGCTTCATCGCCGCCGTCTGGAACTCAAGGCGCAGCAGACCGCGTGAGGCTGTGACCCTCAATAGGAAAAGGCCGCCGGGACGATGTTCCGGCGGCCTTTTTTATACCGAATTCGGCATCTAGCTTACTGGATGACCACGACCTTGGAGGTGCCCTTGCCGGGGCGCACGCGGCTATAGAGGTCGATCACGTCCTGGTTCATCAGGCGAATGCAGCCCGAGGAAGCGGCGGTGCCGATCGAAGCCCATTCCGGCGTGCCGTGCAGGCGGAAGAGCGTGTCCTTGCCGTCCTCGTTGAAGAGATACATGGCGCGCGCGCCGAGCGGATTGCTGAGACCCGGGCCCATGCCGTCTTCGACATACTTGGCGACGTCGGGGCGGCGAACGGCCATTTCCTTCGGCGGGTGCCAGGTCGGCCATTCCTGCTTCCAGGCGACGTAGGCGGTGCCGGCCCATGCGAAGCCCTGCTTGCCGACGCCGATGCCGTAGCGCATCGCCTTGCCGTTGGCGAGGATGTAATAGAGGAAGCGCTCGCGCGTGTTGACGATGATCGTTCCCGGGCGCTCGGTGGTCTGGTAGCTGACGACCTGGCGGCGGAACTGCGGCTTGACCCGGCTGATCGGGATCGCCGGCAGGGAATATCCGGCATCCTTGGTCACGCCGTAGGCGTCATCGAAGATCTGTGCCGTCTGTACCGTCGGGCCTGCGCCCTGGCTGTCAACGGACGCGCTGTCTGATGTCGTGGAGCAGCCGGCCAGAGCGAGCGTCGTCAGCAGGCCAAATACAGGGAATGCATTGCGGATGCGCATGAATGACTCTTGAAAGTTTTGGGGCAAGGAGAAGGTCTTTCGACCATCGTTGATTATGGTTTATTTTCGATTAACTTGCGCTTTGCAAGACTGCTGCAGCGCGAGGAATTGGTCTGCCGCGCAAATTAAAAGCGCATGGTTTTTTTGCAACAACCCGCCAGCCCCTGGGATGGTTATTCATGACGATTTTGAGCGTTTACAATAACAATCCGTTAATCGATGGCCGGCAGTCGGACAGGGCGATGATGGTGCGGCGGGGCACGCAGATATTGCTGCATGAAATGCGCCACGCCGTGCTGCCGGAACTGCCGCTGGCGAGTGGCCGCCGCGCCGATCTGATCACGCTTTCGGAGAAGGGCGAGGTCTGGATCATCGAAATCAAGACGTCCATCGAGGATTTCAGGGTTGATCGCAAATGGCCGGAATACAGGCTGCATTGCGACCGGCTGTTCTTTGCGACTCACCAGGATGTGCCGCTCGATATCTTCCCCGAGGAATGCGGGCTGTTCCTTTCGGACGGCTACGGCGCCCATATGATTCGCGAGGCGCCGGAGCACCGCATGGCGCCCGCCACGCGCAAATCCGTAACGCTCAACTTCTCGCGCGCCGCCGCGCAAAGGCTGATGATGGCCGAATGGGCGAGCGGAAAACCGTTCACCGTGGACGATGTGTGACGGAGGCTTCGCCTATTTCGGCGCCCGCTTGGCGAGGATGCGCTGCAGCGTGCGGCGGTGCATATTGAGCCGGCGCGCCGTTTCCGACACGTTGCGCTCGCACATTTCATAGACCCGCTGGATATGTTCCCAGCGCACCCGGTCGGCCGACATCGGATTTTCGGGAAGCTCCGCCTTTTCCCCCGGGCGCTGCGTCAGCGCCGAGAAGACGTCGTCGGCATCGGCAGGCTTTGCCAGATAATCGACGGCGCCGAGCTTTACGGCGGTCACCGCCGTGGCGATATTGCCATAGCCGGTCAGCACGATGATCCTGGTGTCGTCGCGCCGCTGGCGGATCGCTTCAATGACGTCGAGCCCGTTGCCGTCGCCGAGCCGGAGGTCGACCACAGCATATTTCGGCGGCCTGCCTTTCGATTTCGCAACGCCTTCCGCCACGGATTCAGCCGTTTCCACCTGGAAGCCCCGCGTCTCCATCGCCCGTGCCAGCCGGCGCAGGAAAGGGCCGTCATCGTCGACGATCAGCAGGCTGGGGTCGGGACCGATATGGTCTTCATCGGAAGCGGCGAAATTGTCGTGATGTTGTTCTGTCATCGTCCTGGGTCCCGGCGGTTCCGCGCCCGAGCGCGGTCAACCGCAAATCCTGTTTATGCCCATAATCTCATTTTGTCGAATTTGCATCGATCAGCATCCGCGGCCATTCGATGCGGATGCGCGCACCGGCGCTTTCGGGGTCGCGGTTCTCGAAAATCAGCGATGCGCCCGAGCGTTCCAGCAGCGTCTTGGCGATGAAAAGCCCCAGCCCGAGGCCGCCGGCCGTATCCTCCTTTTGCCGCTTGGTCACATAGGGCTCGCCGATCCGCGTCAGAATGTCCGGCGAATAACCGTCGCCGTCGTCCTCGATGACGATCCGCACCTTGTCGTGATCGTGCTCGACCGTCACCGTCACCTTCTCCCGGGCATAATCGACGGCATTTTCGATGAGGTTGCCGAGCCCGTACATGATGCCGGCATTGCGGTCGGTGACCGGTTCGCCCTTGCGCGGGCTCTTTTCGATGAGTTCGAGCGCGATGCCGAACTCCCGGTGCGGCGCGACGATCTCCTCGATCATCGAGGACAGCGGCAGCCGGCGCATATGCGCCTCGCCTTCCGAGGAAAGCGTCGTCAGCCGCCGCAGAATGTCACGGCAGCGTTCGCTCTGGCTGCGCAGCAGCATGACGTCTTCGCGGAAACGATCGTCGTCCTTGAGTTCCCGCTCCATTTCCTTGGCCACCACGCTGATCGTCGCAAGCGGCGTGCCGAGTTCGTGTGCGGCGGCCGCCGCCAAGCCGTCGAGCTGTGAAAGATGCTTTTCCCGCTGCAGCACCAATTCGGTCGCCGCCAGCGCATCGGCGAGCTGGCTTGCTTCCATGGAGACGCGATAGGCATAGAAGGCGGCAAAGGCCATCGTCGAGGCGATCGAGCACCAGACGCCGAACTGCATGACGTTGTGCACGTTGATCTCGACCCCGTCGAACCAGGGCAGCGGGAAGGGTGAGAAGGCAAGCACCGTGACGCAGACCATCGCAAAGCCGATGAGCGCGGTGCTGTAGCGGATCGGCTGCGAGGCAAAGGAGATGATGACGGGCACGCAGACGAGCGCGGCAAAGGGATTGGCGAGGCCGCCGGTGATGAAAAGCAGCGCGCAGAGCTGCAGAAGATCGAAGCCGAGCAGCGCGAAAGCGGCGGGCGGCCCCAGCCGGTGCGTCGGCGGATAGCGGATCGTCAGGTAGAAATTTACCCAGGCAAGAGCGGCGATCAGCGAACAGCTGGCGATCAGCGGCAGCGGAAATTTCAGCCAGAAGGCAACGATGAACACCGTCGCCGCCTGTCCGCCGACGGCAAGCCAGCGCAGCCGCACCAGCGTCTGCAGGCGCAGCCTCCGGCTGCTGTGCCGGTCTTCCAGCGTGTGGCTTTCCGTCTTGTCGATTATGCCGGGCTTGTCGATCATGCCGGGGCTCCTTGGATCGCCTCATGTACCACGCGGTTTTGCCCGTGTCGTCGGCGGTGCTTCTTCCGGCCGCTCCGGCCAGGGATGGCGGGGATAGCGCCCGCGCATGTCGGCGCGCACGTCCTTCCATGAGCCGGCCCAGAAGCCCGGCAGGTCGCGTGTCGTCTGGATCGGCCGATGCGCCGGCGACGTGAGTTCCAGCAGCAGCGGCAGGCGGCCTCCGGCGATTGCCGGATGCTGCTTCAGCCCGAAAAGCTCCTGCACGCGGATCGTCAGCACCGGCTCCTCGCCTTCATACTGGATCGGATGCCTCTGGCCGGTTGGGGCCTCGAAATGCGTCGGCGCAAGCCGACTAAGATCGCGCTGCAGCTCATGCGGCACCAGCGACATCAGCCCGTTCGAAAGCCCGCCTGCGGAAATATCGGAGAGACCTCGGGCCTCGCTCTGGAACGGCGCGAACCATTCGTCCAACCGGGAAAGCAGGGCGTCGTCGCCGACATCGGGCCAGGGATCGCCGATCGTCCGGTAAAGAAAGCCGATCCGTTCGCGAAGCTGCAGGGCCTCCTTCGAGAAGGCAAGCTGATCGAGCCCCAGCTCGCGCACCCCATCCATCAGCGCCCGGGTGACCGCTGCCCCGGAAGGACGCGGCAAGGGGGTCTCCTCGAAGACGATCGCGCCGAGCCGGGTTGCCCGCCGCGCCCTGACTTGCCGGCTCTGCCGGTCGAAGAATGTCTGGTCGTCGGTCCTGATCTCGCCGGGCAGTTCGGCTTCGATATCGCCGCGCGTCACCTCGGCTGCCGCAAGGATCCGCCCCTGCGCCGCCCTTCCGGTGAGATCGGCGATGACCAGCATCGGGCTGCCGGCCAGCCGCTCGGTTTCCGGCAGTTCCGCTCCCCGGCCATTGGCCATCACATACCGCCCGCGCCCGCCGCGCTGCAGTGCGATCCGGTCGGGGAACGCGTGCAGCAGCAGCTGACCGGCCAGCGCCGGCGCCGTTGCGGCAATCTTGTCGAGGCCGGCGGCGAGCCGCCCCGCCAGCCGCCGCGAAGCTTCGGCCCTTTCGCCCCGCTCGGCCTTGAAGCGCCGCAGCCTTTCCTCGATGTCGATGCTCGTTCCGCCAAGCCCCTGTTCGGTCAGCAGCACGGCGACCAATGCCGCGTCTCGGGCATGCCCCGATTCGCCCGCCGACACGACCATTGCGGCAAGCCGCGGCGGCAGGGCGAGATCGCGCATCACCTTGCCGCGAGCCGTCAGCGCGGCGTCCCTGTCGAGCGCGCCGAGCTGGCCGAGCAGCGCCCGCGCTTCTTTCAGCGTCGTTTCCGGCGGCTGATCGACGAAGGCGAGCGATGCCGGATCCTGCACGCCCCAATGCGCGAGATCGAGCACCAGCCCGGAAAGATCGCTGGAAAGAATTTGCGGCGGCGTGAAAGCCGGCAGCGCCGCCGTCTGTCCCTGGTGCCACAGCCGGATGGCGATACCGGGCTCCGTTCGCCCGGCGCGGCCGGCCCGCTGATCGGCGGAAGCCCGCGACACCCGCACCGTCTCGAGGCGCGTGATCCCGGTCGAGGCCTCGAAAACCGGCAGGCGCTGCAGACCGCTGTCGATGACGATCCTCACGCCGTCGATGGTGATCGACGTCTCGGCAATCGACGTTGCCAGCACGATCTTGCGCGTCCCCTTGGGCGCCGGCTGGATCGCCGCATCCTGCTCCTTCTGGCTGAGATTGCCGTAGAGGGGCGCAATTAGCGTTTCGGCCGCCAATCGCCCCTGCAGGCGCTCGACGGTGCGCGTAATTTCCGCTTGGCCGGGCAGGAAAGCCAGGATCGAGCCGTCTTCATCGCCATGCGCGTCGATAATCGCCCTTGTGACGGCATCCTCTATGCGCTCGCCGCCTGGCCGGTCCCGATAACGGATATCGATGGGAAAGCTGCGCCCGAGGCTCTCGATGACAGGCGGATGGTTGAGCAGAGCGGCCACGCGCTCCACGTCGAGCGTCGCCGACATGACGAGGATGCGCAGATCTTCGCGCAGCGCCGACTGGACATCGAGCGCCAGCGCCAGTCCGAAATCGGCATCCAACGAACGCTCATGGAACTCGTCGAACAGCACGGCCGAGACGCCTGAGAGTTCCGGATCGTCGAGAATCATCCGGGCAAAGACCCCTTCGGTCACCACCTCGACCCGGGTCGCAGCCGATATCCTGTTGTCGAGGCGCATGCGGTAGCCGATCGTCTGGCCGACCTGCTCGCCGATCAAGGATGCCATCCGGTTTGCCGCGGCCCGCGCCGCCAGCCGCCGCGGCTCCAGCAGGATGATCTTGCCGTCGCCGCGCCAGGCCTGGTCGAGCAGATAAAGTGGCACCAACGTCGTCTTGCCGGCTCCTGGCGGGGCGGAAAGAACGGCGCGTTTCCGAGCGGCCAGCGCGGAGGCGACGGCCGGCAGGACATGCGAAACCGGAAGCTCCGGCAAGGAGGCACTGATGGTCACTTGCGGCCCGCCACCGTCTCATAGGCGAGGATGGCGCCGGCGAGATCCTCGAGCGCCGCGCCGACCGACTTGAACAGGGTGATTTCCGTGTCCTGGCTTCGCCCGCTTTGGGCGCCGCTGACGAGCTCCGCAAGCTCCGACCTGATGCCGTTCGGTGGCAGGACACCGCTTTTCAGCGGCTGCACGATATCGCCAGCCTCGCTCATCGCACCCGCGCGGGTATCGACATGGACCGAAGCGCGGCGAATGGCCTCGTCGTCGCTTTCGCGCATGCTCGGCTTGAAGGCCCCGACGAGATCGAGATGGGCGCCGGGTTTCAGCCATGCGCCTGATATCAGCGGTTCGCTGGAAAGCGTGGCGCAGGAAATGATATCGGCCGTTCGCGCTGCGGCTTGTCTGTCCGCCACCGTCTCGGCATCGAGGCCGAGCGCTCGCGCTTCGGCGGCGATCTTCTCTGCCGCCTGCTCGTTGCGGCCCCAGATCCTGTATCTCTTGATTGGCCGTGCCGTGCCGTGGGCGAGCATCAGGTTGAGGGACAGCCGCCCGGTTCCGCAAACGAGCAGTTCCTCCGCATCCGGGCGGGCGAGATAGCGGGCCGCCAGCGCCGATGTCGCCGCCGTCCGCCGCGCCGTCAATTCACCGCCATCGATGACGGCCAGCATTTCACCGGTGGCGCCGGAGGAAAGCAGATAGGTCCCTGAGATTGCCGGAAGGCCGCGCCGCATATTGCCTGGAAAGACCGAGACTGCCTTCACCCCGGCATAACGCCCTGGAACCCAGGCCGGCATCAGAAGCAGCGTCGCGCTTTCCTCGCCGGGCACATCCATATCGTGATGATGGCGCACCGGCATCACGCATTCGCTCGTGAACATCGCGGCAATCGCCTCGATCAATTCCGGCCAGGGCAGCGCCGCACGCGTCTGTTCTTCGTCGAGGACTAGCATTCTTTCACTCCGCCGGATCATTCGTCTCGCCAAACTAGCGAGTGAGGCGCGTGACAGGCAAGCACCCTGGAAATCCTTCTAAAGCTTCCCATATAGGGCTTGTCTCCACCTGCCGAAGCCACTCTTCGAGATTCGGCGGAAAACGAATCCCAAAAACCGCCCCACCATGCGGGGGTTTTGCCTGTTTTTGGAGACACGAGATAAAATCCCTTGATTTTCAACCTGTTACAAAATTGTCAAAAAACTTTTGGTATGGCTGTTGACTTAGAAAAGGGGTTGGTTCTATAAGCCCACTCACTGAACGAGGGCGGCGGCGCTGCTGGCGACGAAGTCTTTCGTTCTAAAGAAACTCAAGCGGATTGGCGATTGCTGGTTTGTGTT
>NZ_LOKV01000010.1:0-145619 GCF_002211395.1 Rhizobium sp. R339 | reverse complement strand
TTCCTGCCGCCCTACAGTCCCGACCTCAATCCAATCGAAATGGCATTCGCAAAGCTCAAGGCACATCTCAGAAAAGCCAAAGCCAGAACCTTCGATGCTCTCTGGAAAGCCATCGGCGATATCTGCAATCTCTTCACCTCAACAGAATGCTGGAACTTCATCAAAGAGGCAGGATACGCGTACACTTAATCGTCCGATGCTCTAGCTACCGCGCGGCTTTCAAGTCGCCTCCAGGTGACAATGATCAGCGCGCGGGTGCCTTGGCGTTACCTGGCGCCGGTACGTCCGAGGTCGTCTTGCAGTCTTTCAACCAGACGTCATAGATCGGGTGCTCGACGGCGTTGAGGCCTGGGCTGTCGGCGAACATCCAGCCCGTGAAGATGCGGCGGATCTTGCGATCCAGGGTGATTTCATCGACCTCGACGAAGCCGTCGATCTTCTGCGCTTCGGCCTGATCGCGCGAATAGCAGGCCTTCGGCGTCACCTGCAGCGCGCCGAACTGTACCGTCTCATTGACATAGACATCGAAAGTGGTGATGCGGCCGGTAATCTTGTCGAGACCGGAGAAGACGGCAACCGGATTATCGATGCGCGCGGCATTTGCCGCCTCCATCGGAAGCAGGGCCGAAAGCGCCAGCAGCGATCCGGCGGCACGCAGGACGATGTTCCGCGTGAAGAGCTTCATGTACCCGTCTCCAGAATTTTCAACCATGGCCGCGATCAGGCGCGGCCAACCTGCGGGTAAAGGTCAATTGTGGCCAAAAGCCGGGCTTGGGGTCGCCCGGTCGAGCCGTCTCAGTTGCCGGGCGTCCAGGCGTCGTAATCGCCGGTAACGCGCGGCCGCTCGCCCGAAGCGGCGAGCGAGCCCGGCGGGCGGTAAGCCTGCGATGAACCCGTGAGGTTGGGACGGTGCGGCCTCTGCCATTCCTTGGCGGTATAGTTTTCCTTGGACGGCGGAACATCGGTGCGATGATGCATCCAGCCATGCCAGCCCGGCGGGATCGCGGAAGCTTCGGCATAACCCTTGTAGATCACCCAGCGCTTCGGCAGGCCGTAGGAAGACATGCCGCCTTCGTAGTAGACGTTGCCGAATTCATCCTCGCCGACGCGCTTGCCAAAACGCCAGGTCGCAAAACGCGTGCCCATCGTCTGACTGTTCCACCAGGTGAAGGTCTGAACCAGAAGATTCCACATGTCTTTTCCTTGCGCTCGCCGGGACGCGAGCCAAACACCATTCGTTTCCTGCTTATGCCGTCGCCAAGCCGAATTGTCCAGCGATTCCACGCGAAGAGCGGGTCATTTCAAAGCCATCTTGAAGCCCAGATGCGAGGGCTTGAAGCCGAGCCTTTCATAGAAACGGTGGGCATCCCTGCGGATCGCATTCGAGGTCAGTTGTACCAGCCGCACACCGCGGCCTTTTGCCTCGGCAATGGCGAATTCGATCATCAGGGCGCCGATCCCCTGCCCGCGCATGTCTGCCCGGGTTTGCACCGCCTCGATGATCATCGCCGAGGAGCCACGGCCGGTCAGAGATGTCGTCACCATCGTCTGGAACGTGCCGACGATCTCGCCATCGCGCTCCGCGACGTAAAGCGTCTGGTGGGGCGATGCCTCGATGACGGCGAAGGCCCTGGCGTAATCGGGAAAGGCCACCGGATCCGTCGTATCGCCGTGGCCGCCGAGCGCATCGGCGGCAAACAGCGCCACGAGGGCCGGCAGATCGCCGCTGTGCGCTTTGCGAACGAGAACATCGGGCAACTCGATCCTCACGATCTCATTGGCCTTCGAGCGGTTTTTCGAAAATCAGCGACGGTATGCCGGATTGTCCCGGCGCGCTGTTGTCGTTGCGGCCGACTTCGGTGAAGCCGTGCGCCTGATAGAAGGCGATCGCCGCCGCATTGCGTGGTTCGACTTCGAGACGCATAATTTCCGCATCGGGGAAGCAGGTTTCGAGCTCGGCGAAAATATCCCGGCCGATGCCCTGGCGCTGTAGCGGCGGGCTGACATAGAGCAGATGCAGCATGACGGTCTTTGTCAGCTCCTGCGACATGACCGCATAGCCCATGCCGCCGATATTGCGGCCGTCATCGGCAACGAGGAATTCGCCATCCTTGCGCGCCAGCCGCGCCTTCAGCGCCGCCGGCGACAGAAGATGGGCGATCAGATCGTCCACCCTGGCTTTGCCATGGAGATCGTCATAGGTGGCGTGAAAACTCTCCACCAGAAGAGCGCGCACCTTTTCCAGGTCGCGCTCTCCGGCGGTGCGGACGAAATACACCGCCTATTCCTCGATACCGAGCTTCGCCTTGACCAGCGCCTGGACGGCCTGCGGATTGGCCTTGCCGCCGGTCGCCTTCATCACCTGGCCGACGAACCATGCCGCCATGGTCGGCTTCGCCTTGACCTTTTCCACCTGCTCGGGATTGGCGGCAATGATCTCGTCCACGGCCTTTTCGATCGCGCCCGTATCCGTCACCTGTTTCATGCCGCGCGATTCGACGATTTCGGCGGGATCGCCGCCCTCGGTCAGCACGATCTCGAACAGATCCTTGGCGATCTTGCCGGAGATGGTTCCAGCCTTGATGAGATCGATGATGGCGCCGAGCTGGGCCGGCGAAACCGGCGTCTGCTCGATATCCTTGCCGGTGCGGTTCAGCGCGCCGAGCAGATCGTTGATGACCCAGTTCGCCGCCGTCTTGCCGTCGCGGCCTGCCGCCACAGCCTCGAAATAATCGGCGATCGCCTTTTCGGAGACGAGCACGGAGGCATCGTAGACCGACAGGCCGAGTTCGCGCACGAAGCGCTCCTTCTTGTCGTCGGGCAGTTCCGGCAAGTCAGATTCGAGCGCCTTGACGAAGGCATCGTCGAATTCGAGCGGCAGCAGATCCGGATCGGGGAAGTAACGATAATCGTGCGCATCCTCCTTGGAGCGCATCGAGCGCGTCTCGCCCTTGTTCGGGTCGAACAGGCGCGTCTCCTGTTCGATCTCGCCGCCATCCTCCAGAATGCCGATCTGGCGGCGGGCTTCATATTCGATCGCCTGGCCGATGAAGCGGATGGAGTTGACGTTCTTGATCTCGCAGCGTGTGCCGAAGCCTTCGCCCGGACGGCGGACCGAGACGTTGACGTCAGCGCGCATCGAGCCTTCATCCATGTTGCCATCGCAGGTGCCGAGATAGCGCACGATCGAGCGCAGCTTGGTCATATAGGCCTTGGCTTCGTCGGAGGAGCGCATGTCGGGCTTGGAGACGATCTCCATCAGCGCCACGCCGGAACGGTTGAGATCGACATAGGACATGGTCGGGTGCTGGTCGTGCATCGACTTGCCGGCATCCTGCTCGAGGTGCAGGCGCTCGATGCCGATCTCGATATCCTCGAACTGGCCCTGGCGGTCCGGCCCGAGCGAAATGACGATCTTGCCCTCGCCGACGATCGGATCCTTGAACTGCGAAATCTGATAGCCCTGCGGCAGGTCGGGATAGAAATAGTTCTTGCGGTCGAAGAGCGAGCGCTTGTTGATCTGAGCCTTCAGGCCGAGACCGGTGCGCACGGCCTGCCTGACGCATTCCTCGTTGATGACGGGCAGCATGCCGGGCATGGCGGCATCGACCAGCGATACGTTCGAATTTTGCGGCTTGCCGAACTCCGTCGAGGCGCCGGAGAAGAGCTTCGAATTGGACAGTACCTGGGCATGGACTTCCATGCCGACGATGACTTCCCAGTCGCCGGTGGCGCCGGGGATGAAGCGTTTCGGATCGGGCGTGCGGACGTCGACAAGGGTCATTTGATGCTCTTTGCAGGCTGTTCTTTTCCACTGGTGAGGTAAAGGAAATGGCGTTCCGGTGCAAGGCTTTCGCGGCGTTGCAGAGCAGCCGCCGCTGGTCATTTCCTCTAAGGCCGCGAGGCCGCTTTGCCCCGGTGCGCTGTAGATTCGGCATAGGCCAAGCGATCGAGACACGTTTGTCCCCGATTGCCGATACCGCAATCATCACTATCTTCATCCAGGAACGCCGCTTTGCCCTTACAACATGGAGGCTCGATTGAAGGAGTATTTGCCTTATCTTATCGGAGCCCTCATAGGGATGCTGGCCGCGCTCCTTATCTCCGGGGTGTTGGCACTGCAGGGAACACCGCAGATCATGCTTTTCGCATTGCTGCCGGTCTTCGGCGGTGCGGTCGTCGAGCGCGCTTTCCAGCGTCGATCCGGCAAGTCTTAGAAGCACCATGGCAAGGCTGAAGGAAATCGTCATCGACTGCGACATTCCCTCGCGTGTGGCCCGTTTCTGGGCGGCAGCGCCCGATGGCTACGGGTGATGCCTTATGACGATGCGGAACTCGCCCGCCTTGCCGCGATGGGCCTTACACCGGAAACGGACCCGACCGTGATGGTCGACGGCCCCGGAACGCGCCTGTGCTTCCATATTCGCCAGGGCGAGCGCCCCGCCCGCAACCGCGTCCATCTCGATATCGCCGCTGCGGATCGCAGACAAGAAGTCGAACGGCTCCTATCCCTCGGCGCGACTTTCGTGCGTGAGACGGATGCCTATACGGTCTTGAATGATCCCGAGGGCAACAACTTCTGCGTCACCTCCGAATAGCTCGCTTGAGCCGCGGACGCACCTTTGAAATGTCAGAATTCCTGTCCGTATCCGCCCCCGCCTGAGACGAGCTGTTTCGTCAGCCCGACGGAGGGCACGTCGCGGTCGAGCTTCGGATTATAGGCAACCGAGAGCCAGTGGATGCTGTAGCCGTGCTTCTGGAAGAAGCCGATAGCTTCGGCGTTGCCGGAGTGGGTCTGCATCGCCGCCTTGTCGAAGCCCTGCTCGGCGATGTCCTTTTCGATGCGCTCGAGAAGGGCCGAGCCCAGCCCCTGGCGGGTGAAGATGGGATCGATCCAGAAATCCGAGATGGTTTCGTCCAATCCCTCGCGCGCCGCCCAGCCCGCGACCTGGCCGTTCTGCTCGACGACCGTAATGGTCAGCCAGTCATTTTCCACGAAGTTGCGAAAGGCGTTGCGCGCCGCGTCGACCATAGCGTCCGATTCGCCGATCGACGCCATCGCCCTTTGCCAGGCCCTCAGCCCGATTTCGCTCAACAGTTCCGCTTCCCCGTCGCGGGCATTGCGAATGTGGATCAAAGACACCTCCGCGTTACCCCTCAACTAGACCATTGAGTCGCGGAATTTACCAGTGCCTCCAAAGAGATGATGCAATGGAAAGCGCAGTTTTCGACCGATTTGACGGGCAAAGCCGCCTTGACCGCTTTTTCCGGGCTGAATATGAACTCCTATCGAGGTGTTTTATGTTGAGCCTGCCTGAGACCCGGTAAAGGCCCTGCCCGCAAGTTCGCTTGTGCGCATGGGCCCGAAAAAACGAAGCCCTGACGTTCGAATCGAGCGCCAGATCGTTTTTGTGCGCCCTGGCGGGCGCGATACCGGATCTCAACATATGGACATTTCCCGCACGGAGCAGCGCATCCTGCATCTCATGGCCCAAGGCGGCCGCATCGAAATTACCCGCGACGACAACAGAAAGATCGAGGCCGTCAGTTGCTTCACCCGCGACGGCTGGCGCTATCCCGGCGTCGATCTCGACCTCTTCCGCAGGCTGAAGCGGCTGAAGGCAATCAAGTCGTCAGCCGGCCAACCCTACCGGATCACCGAAAGAGGGCTGAAGCTGGTCAGGTCGCAACTGGACAATAGATAAATCGGGCAAAGGACCCTGATCGCGCCCAAACCGGCGCGGTCAGGACCCAGCCTCAAGCCTTTGCAGACAATTCCGCCCGCATCGCCGACCATTCGTCGGCGATCGTACCTGTGCCGCGCATCTTGCCGGCGCGACGATACCAATAATCGGCATTCCAGTCGTCGCCCTCGATGCGGTGGCAGAGGGCATGGCCCCAGTCGAACGGCTGGCCGCCTTCGTGGCGCTGACAGATATCATGAACCGCCTGCCATTCCGTCCCCATGGCGAAACCGCCGGCAGCAAGGCGCTCGAATGCCTCGATCAGTCGCACAAGATCATTGTTCGCCATGAGACCTCATCTCCGGTTTGGCTATCGATCAGCCAATGACTTCTCCATATGCACCTTTTCGAGCGGGACACCCATGCTCTTGGAAAATTCGATCCCCTGCCAGATGATGCTGAAGCCGCAGCGTTCGTAAAGACGGATCGCGCGCGCATTCCTGGCATGTGTGTCGAGCCGGGCCGTCGCCAGCCCTTCGGCCGCCATCAGCTCGCAAAGATGCAACAGCAGAGCCCGGCCGACACCCTTGCCCTGATAATCCGGATGTACCCAGAGATCGGACACATAGTTCCGTTCATCTTCCCGCGCACGCCAGCCGACGATATCGTCCGCTAGTTCGGCAACGAAGATCTCACCCTTCGTCTCATGGGGAAAGACGACGAACTCTTGCCGTACCTTGGCCATGACATCGGGATCGCGATAGCAATCCTCAAAAGCCTCGCCTGCGGCCCAAGCGGCGAAGCCGACGGCGCCGACCGTTTTATGGTCGGCAGGCGTTATCGTGCGGATCGTGAGGCCCGTTACCACCACTTGGCCGGCGTGAATTTGCCGGCGGCCTGTTCGATGACGTGGGCGGTCTTGAAGAGGGTTTCCTCGTCAAAGGCCTTGCCGATCAGCTGCAGGCCGAGCGGCAGGCCCTTCTGGTCGAGGCCGGCGGGCACGGCGATGCCCGGCAGGCCGGCCATGTTGACCGTCACCGTGAAGATGTCGTTCAGATACATCTTCACCGGATCGGCGGCGAGGTTCTCATCGGCGATGCCGAAGGCCGACGACGGCGTGGCTGGCGTCAGGATGGCGTCGACACCGGCATCGAAGGCGAGTTCGAAATCGCGCTTGATCAGCGTGCGCACTTTCTGGGCGCGGATGTAATAGGCATCGTAATAACCGGCCGACAGCACATAGGTGCCGATCATAATGCGGCGCTTGACTTCCTGGCCGAAGCCCGCGGCGCGCGTCTTCTCGTACATGTCGACGATATCCTTGCCGTCGACGCGCAGACCGTAGCGGACGCCGTCGTAACGCGCGAGGTTCGAGGATGCCTCGGCGGGAGCGACGATGTAATAGGCCGGAAGAGCATATTTCGTGTGCGGCAGCGAAATGTCGACGATCTCGGCGCCGGCATCCTTCAGCCAGGCGATGCCCTGGCGCCAGAGGGTCTCGATCTCCTCGGGCATGCCATCGACGCGGTATTCGTTCGGAATGCCGATCTTCATGCCCTTAAGCGACTGGCCGAGGGCCGCTTCGTAATCCGGCACCGGCAGATCGACCGAGGTCGTGTCCTTGGCGTCGGTGCTTGCCATCGACTTTAGAAGAATCGCGGCGTCGCGCACGTCGCGAGCGATCGGACCGGCCTGGTCGAGCGAGGACGCGAAGGCGACGGTGCCCCAGCGCGAGCAGCGGCCATAGGTGGGCTTGATGCCGACGGTGCCGGTGAAGGCCGCCGGCTGGCGGATCGAGCCGCCCGTATCGGTCGCCGTGGCGCCGGCGCAAAGATGCGCGGCGACGGCTGCGGCCGAGCCGCCGGAGGAGCCGCCCGGGACGAGCTGCTGGTTGGAGCCGCCGGCCCGCCAGGGATTGATCACCGGACCGTAGTAGGAGGTCTCGTTGGACGAGCCCATGGCGAATTCGTCCATGTTCAGCTTGCCGAGCATGACGGCGCCGTCATCCCATAGGTTTTGCGTCACCGTCGATTCATAACGCGGTTCGAACCCATCGAGAATATGGCTGCAAGCCTGGGTGTGCACGCCAACGGTGGCGAAGAGATCCTTGATGCCGAGCGGAATGCCTTCGAGCTCGCCGGCCGTGCCGGCAGCGATGCGCTCATCGGACTTGCGAGCCATGAGGCGGGCGAGATCCGGCGTCGTTTTAACATAGGCATTGAGCCGGCCATTGGCCGCGTCGATCGCCGAAATATAGGCTTCGGTGAGTTCGATTGCGGTGATTTCCTTGGCGCGCAGCTTCTTGCGGGCTTCGGCAATGGTCAGGCTGGTGAGTTCGCTCATCGTGTTTTCGCTTCAGATCTGAAAAATGGCAACAGGGTCGGAAAGAGGCGTTCGAAGCCTTATTCGACGACTTTCGGCACCAGGAAGAAATTATGATCGGTGACGGGCGCATTGGCGACGACATCGGCCGGTTTGTTGCCGTCGGTCACCTCGTCGGTACGCTTCTTCATCGCCATCGGCGTCACCGAGGTCATCGCCTCGACGCCATCGACATTGACTTCGGAGAGCTGCTCGACGAAGCCGAGGATGCCGTTCAATTCGCCGACCATGCGATTTGCCTCATCTTCGGAGACGGCAATACGGGCAAGGCGAGCGACGCGCTTGACGGTGGCGAGATCGACGGACATGGCATTCTCCGGATGGGATTTTTCCTACCCGCTATAAAGGCCATGTCCGCGCTGTGCAACGGGGTTTCGTCAGATCGACAGGCTCTCGGCAGGCTTCATCGCCTTCGCTTCGGTCTTCGCTCCCTCCATGCCGGCAACGAATTTATCGGCCGTCTGGTCGATGATCGGGAAGGTGCCGAAGTGGCAGGGGATCGCCATCTTGAAGCTGAAATAGCGCTGGCAGGCGAGTGCGGCCACCGCGCCGCCCATGGTGAAACGATCGCCGACCGGCACGAGGCCGATATCGGGCTGATGCAATTCGTTGATCAGCGCCATGTCGGAAAAGATGTCGGTGTCGCCCATGGCGAAGATCGATGCCTCGTCGTCGAAATGCAGCATCAGGCCGTTGGCGTTGCCGAGCGCATGCGAGACGCCGTCCTCGGTGATCTGGGCGGAGGAATGCAGCGCATTGGTGAAGGTTGCGGAGAAACCGCCGAGCGTGATCGTGCCGCCGGTATTGCCCATCTCGATCCTGTCGACGCCCTTGGACCCCAGCCATGCGGCAAGATCGGCATTGGCGAGCACGACAGCGCCGGTTTCCCGGGCGAGCGCCACGGTATCGCCGACATGGTCGCCATGGCCATGCGTCAGCAGGATGTGAGTGACGTCTGAGGAAACATCCTTGATATCCTGGCCGGAAAAGGAAGCGTTGTGGGTGAGGAACGGATCGAGCAGGATCTTCGCCTTGCCGGTCTCGATACGGAAGGCGGAATGGCCGAGCCAGGTGATCTTCATGAAATCTCTCCTAACGTGATGCAAAATCTGATTTCGATGGTAAGGACATATCTCATGCGCCTGCAAAGGAAAGCGGCGGTGGCTTCAATTTCTTTTGACGGGACGAGACGGCGATGACGGTGCTGACAATCGAGGAAATGGCCGAGGCGCTTTCACCTGGACAGGCGATCGCAGGCCTCGACCTCGGCACCAAGACGATCGGGCTTTCGATGTCCGATCTCGGGCGACGTTTCGCCACGCCGCGCCCGGTGATCCGCCGGGTCAAGTTCACCATCGATGCTGAGGCGCTGCTGGACTTTGCCGCAGCCGAAAAGATCGCTGGCTTCGTCATCGGCCTGCCGATGAACATGGACGGCTCGGCCGGCCCGCGTGTGCAGGCAACGCGCGCCTTCGTGCGCAATATGGAGCAGAAGACGGCGCTGCCCTTCGTCTACTGGGACGAGCGGCTTTCGACGGTTGCGGCGGAACGGGCGCTGCTCGAAATGGACGTCTCGCGCGCCAAGCGGGCCGAACGGATCGATTCGGCCGCGGCAAGCTTCATTCTTCAGGGCGCCCTAGACAGGCTTTCCTTGCTGGCAAGGTCTGCTGGAGACGAATTCAGCGCCTGACGCGCCCTCCACCAGGCGATGATGGACTTGCGCTTTCTGAAGGCGAGGATGGCGAAGACGACAAGGCTGTCGACGGCGATCGCGCGGGCAACGAGCGGCGGGATGGTCTCGGGCGGAATACCAAGTGCTTCGCCATAGAGCTGGAAGGTCAGATCATGGACCTGCCGTGTCAGCATGAAGATGCCGAAATTCATGTCGTAATAGGAAAGCCAGTACCATCCACCCAGGAAGACGATGGGGCCGGCCCAGAAGATCAGAAACCACTTCATGCGGCCTCTCCTCCATGCTTGCGCGTGACGGGCAGATCGAGAGAGACCAGCCAGATCGACAATGCCATGGCACACAGCACCAACGCGGGAACCGCAATATCCAGCGCCAGGACCGCGAAGAACATCACCGCTGTCACGAGCAACAAGGCTTTAGCGATTTTGGCTCCCATGGACGTCAACTCGACACTCTACTCGTATCATCTCTGCTGACCGCGACACTGTCGGGTTAACCACCCCCACGCAACGTAAACCATTCATTAAGGTTAACGCGGCAGGCCGCCCCTGTGGATGAAGAGCTGTCAGCCGTAGACGCCGCGCACGATGCGCTTCAGCGCCGTCGCCGCCTTCTCCCAGTCCTTGGGCGTCTTCAGCGCCAGACCTGCGCACTGCCCGCCTGCAGCACCGGCAAGCACGAGATGCTGGATCGCGGCAATGATGACGGCGTTGATGGCGGCTGTGTCCACGCCCTTCGGCGGCGCCAGCGATCCGCGCATCCGCTCCAGCCAGAGAGCAAGCGCCTTCGAGCGGGCTTCGGAAAGCCGCCTCACCTGCTCGGTGTTTTCCGATATTTCCCAGGCGAGGATGCGGCGCATCAGCGGATCGCTCCGCAAAGCGTCGAGCAGCAGAAGCGCCAGCCGCTCCATCAGGTCGCCATAGGTGAGCAGGAACATGCCGCCGGTATCTTCGGGGATGCGATCCCTCACCCAGTTGCCGAGATCGGCGCCGATCGCCTCGACCAGCCCGTCGAGGCCGCCATAATAGCGATAGATCAGCTGCTTGTCGCAGCCGGCGCGGCGGGCGACGGCGTTGATGCCGAAATTCTGGAAGCCTTCCGCGGCCAGCAGGCTCTTGGCTGCGGCAAGGATGGCGCGCTCGGTGGCGCCGCGGTCGCGCACGCGCCGTTCCGGCTCCACCGTTTGAGGCAAAGTTTCAATTTCTACGACTTCATTCAGCATGACCGACCCTTCCCCGCTGTCACCAATCGGTGAGTAGCTGGGGGATTTCATCCGATCAATCCTATCTCCTTGGGAAGATTGTGGATATTCCGGCCGGACCGGCGATTTGATCCCGAAGGGATGCGGAAAGCCGCGCGCTCGGCGGATCGGATGGGTTCAGAATTATCGCCCGCGCGGTTGATCGCGATGGACGAACCCGGCATAGCTGCATTATGAACAAATCTAATATTCTTTGCTAAGGCCCTGCAATGGTGAACTATATCGAAGCCTCTTCCGCGCCCCCGAAGAATACGGGCGCCATCCGGCTTTACGACTCGGAAGCATTCGAAGGCATGCGCAGGGCGTGCCAGCTGACCGCGCGCTGCCTCGACGCGCTCGCCGATATCGTCAAGCCGGGACTGGTGACCGATGACATCGACCGATTCGTCTTCGATTTCGGCATGGATCACGGTGCCTATCCGGCGACGCTGAACTATCGCGGCTACACCAAATCGACCTGCACCTCGATCAACCACGTCGTCTGCCACGGCATTCCGAACGACAAGCCGCTACGCGAAGGCGATATCGTCAATATCGACGTCACCTTCGTGCTCGACGGCTGGCACGGCGATTCCAGCCGGATGTATCCCGTCGGCACGATCAAACGCGCGGCCGAGCGGCTGCTCGAGGTGACCTACGAATCGCTGATGCGCGGCATCGCCGCCGTCCGGCCCGGCGCCCGCACCGGCGCGATCGGCGAGGCGATCCAGGCCTATGCCGAGGCCGAGCGCTGCTCGGTGGTCCGTGATTTCTGCGGCCACGGCGTCGGCCGGCTGTTCCACGATTCGCCGAATATCCTGCATTACGGCCGCGCCAACGAGGGGCCGGAGTTGCGCGAAGGCATGATCTTCACCATCGAGCCGATGATCAATCTCGGCCGGCCGCATGTGAAGGTGCTTGCCGACGGCTGGACGGCGGTGACCCGCGACCGCTCGCTTTCGGCGCAGTACGAACATACCGTCGGCGTCACCGCCAACGGCTGCGAGATCTTCACGCTGTCGCCCAATGGCCTCGACCGCCCCGGCCTGCCATCGCTCAGCGGGTGATCCGATGGCGAAAGGGCCCGTTCCCTCTTCCGACGAACTGCCTTTCGAGGAGCCCGTTGCCGCCGATGAACGCTCGTTCTTCGGCCGGCCGGGAAAACCACCTGCCGGGAATGCGAAGGCCGCCCTGCCCGCTTCGCTTGCGGTCCAGGAGCATTATCACGGCCATCGCGAGCGGTTGCGCGACCGCTTCCGCGAACAAGGCGAGACCGCTCTTGCCGACTACGAAATCCTCGAGCTCTTGCTCTTCCGCCTGATCCCGCGGCGCGACACCAAGCCGATCGCCAAGGCGCTGATCGAACGCTTCGGCTCGCTCGCCGGCGTCTTCGGCGCGCCCGCGTCGCTGCTGACGGAGGTCAAGGGCGTCGGCGAGGCCGTGGCGCTCGACCTGAAGCTGATCTCTACCGTCGCCCAGCGAACCCTGAAGAGCGAACTCAGGAACAAGCAGGTCCTGTCCTCCTGGTCCTCGGTCATCCAATATTGCCATGCGGCCATGGCGCATGAGACGCGCGAACAGTTCCGCATTCTCTTCCTCGACAAGCGCAACGTGCTGATCGCCGACGAAGTGCAGGGCCGCGGCACGGTCGACCATACGCCGGTCTATCCGCGCGAGGTGGTCAAGCGCGCGCTCGAGCTTTCGGCAACGGCGATGATCCTCGTGCACAACCATCCGTCCGGCGATCCGACGCCATCACGCGCCGATATCGACATGACCAAGGTGATCATCGAGGCAGCAAAAGCGCTCGACATCACCGTCCACGACCACGTCATCATTGGCAAGGACGGCCATGTCAGCCTGAAGGGGCTGAAGCTGATCTGAAAAGCAAGGCTGGAGTTGACAGCAGTCGGTGGTGCGCGATTGTATGCAATCTGCGCCCATTCGCTGCACGATGCCCGCTGGGGATACCGAGAAGATAAAGCACATGACGATCTCCAGCGGTAACACTGATCGATCGACCCGGCTCTGCCGCGACGTGCTCTGCCTCGATGACTTCGAAATGAAGGCGCGGCGGCATCTGCCCAAGCCTCTGTTCGGTTATATTGCCGGCGCGACCGAAACCAACGCGTCGCTGCGGCACAACGCAGCGGCTTTCCAGGCCTATGCCTTCCGGCCTCGCGTCCTTCGGGACGTCTCGACGCGCAGCACCGAGACGAGCCTCTTCGGCAAAACTTATGCCGTACCGTTCGGCATCGCGCCGATGGGGATCAGCGCGCTGATGGCCTACCGAGGTGACATCGTACTCGCGCAAGGAGCGGACCGATCGGGAATCCCGATGATTATCAGCGGTTCGTCACTCATCCCCCTGGAAGAGATAGCTGCGGCTTCGCCCGAAGCATGGTTTCAGGCGTATCTCCCCGGCGAACCCGACCGTATCGACGCTCTCATCGATCGCGTTGCCGCGGCCGGCATCCGCACGCTCCTGCTGACCGTCGACGTGGCCACCCTGCCAAATCGCGAAAACAATGTAAGGGCCGGGTTTTCGACGCCTTTGCGTCCTGGTCTGCGCTTGGCATGGCAGGGCATCTCGCACCCCCGCTGGACCACCGGCACATTCCTGCGCACGATCGCCCGGCACGGCATTCCGCATTTTGAAAATTCCTACGCCACAAGGGGCGCGCCGATCATCTCCCAGAGTGTGACGCGTGATTTCGGCAAACGTGATCATCTCAACTGGGATCATTTGGAGCGAATACGCAAAAGGTGGTCCGGCAAGCTCGTGGTCAAGGGGATCATGCATCCTGAAGATGCGGCACGGGCTGCCGATATCGGAGCGGATGGAGTGATCGTCTCCAATCATGGCGGCCGCCAGCTCGACGGCACCGCATCTCCCCTTCAGGCCCTTCCGGAGATTGCCGCACGTGTTGGAGACAGCATTGCCGTCATGGTCGATGGCGGCATCAGGCGTGGAACGGATATCATGAAGGCGCTGGCGCTAGGGGCCTGCTTCGTGTTCGTGGGCCGGCCGTTTCTTTATGCTGCAGCCGTCGCGGGGCTACCGGGCGTGCTCAAGGCAGCGGACATCCTGAAGACGGAACTGCATAGCAATATGGCGCTGCTCGGCGTTACCAGGGTAAGCGATATTTCCGCGGACTACATCACCCGCGCATGAACAGTCGTCGCGCACGGACTTCGATATGACGAAGGTGATCATCGACGCGACGAAGGCGCTTGATATCATCGTCCGTGACGAAATCATCATCGGCAAAGACGGCCATGTCAGCCAAGGCCCAAGCTGATCAGAAAAGCACAGGTCCGGCTGAATCGGCAGCTGTAAAACAATCTGTAACATTGACCGGCTACCGATAGAGGAGCGACATTTTTGTCGCAAAATGATTCCATTTCCAATCCGAGGCTAGAGAATGTTTCAGTACGATCTCGTTGTGGTGGGTAGCGGTCCCGCAGGGCGCCGCGGCGCGATCCAGGCTGCGAAACTCGGCAAAAAGGTGCTCGTCATCGAGCAGGGCAAACGCGTCGGAGGCGTTTCCGTCCATACCGGCACGATCCCCTCGAAAACGCTGCGCGAGACGGCGCTCAATCTTTCCGGCTGGCGCGAGCGCGGCTTCTATGGCCGGTCCTATCGCGTCAAGCAGGAGATCAGCGCCGAAGATCTGCGCCGCCGTCTGCTCATTACGCTCAACCATGAAGTGGAAGTGCTCGAGCATCAGTTCGCCCGCAATCGTGTGCACCATATGCGCGGCAAGGCGAGCTTCATCGATGCGTCGACGCTCCAGGTCGTCAAGGATGACGGCGAAATTACCCAGGTCAGCGGCGCCAGCATTCTGCTCGCCGTCGGCACCAAGCCTTTCCGCCCCGATTACATGCCCTTCGACGGCAAGACCGTTCTCGACAGCGACGAGCTGCTCGATATCGAAGAACTGCCGCGCACGATGATTGTCATCGGCGCCGGCGTTATCGGCATCGAATATGCGACGATCTTTTCGGCGCTGGATACTGCCGTGACCGTCATCGATCCGAAGTCGACCATGCTCGACTTCATCGACAAGGAAATCATCGAGGATTTCACCTACCAGCTGCGCGACCGCAATATGAAGCTGCTGCTCGGCACCAAGGCCGATAAGGTCGAGCGGCTGGACACCGGCAAGGTGCAGCTGACACTCGACAACGGCCGCCACCTCGTGACCGACATGGTGCTTTTTGCCGCCGGTCGCATGGGCGCGACCGATACGCTCAACCTTGAAGCCATTGGCCTCGAGGCAGACAACCGCGGCCGCCTCAAGGTCAATCCGGAGACCTTCCAGACCTCCGTCCCGAATGTCTACGCCGCCGGCGATGTCGTCGGCTTTCCGAGCCTCGCCTCGACCTCGATGGAACAGGGCCGCATCGCCGCCCGCGTCGCGATCGGCGCGGTCGCCAAGGAGCCGCAGAAATATTTCCCTTACGGCATCTATGCCGTGCCGGAGATTTCGACATGCGGCCTGACCGAAGAGGAGATGAAGGAGCGCGGCATTCCCTATGAATGCGGCATCGCCCGCTTCCGCGAGACCTCGCGCGGCCACATCATGGGCCTCGACACCGGCCTTCTGAAGCTGATCTTCTCCCTGAAGACGCGCCGCCTTCTCGGGGTGCATATCGTCGGCGAAGGCGCCACCGAACTGGTGCATATCGGACAGGCGGTGCTCAATCTCAAAGGCACGGTCGAATATTTCGTCGAAAACACCTTCAACTATCCGACGCTGGCCGAAGCCTACAAGATCGCCGGCCTCGATGCCTGGAACCGGATGGGCGACATCAAGTCGGAGCTCTAAAGCATGTCGCGCAAAAGTGTGCAGCGGTTTTGCGGCAAAGACATGCGAGAAAGCAAACCTAAAGCGCAAGGAGCGAATCTGAAAGATCGCGACGCGCTTTAGGGCTGACCGCAGCGCCGGCGTTTAAATCCGACCGCCAAAACGGAGCCGAAGGACAGTGCGGATCATTTCGCTGAACGCATGGGGCGGCAGGCTGCACGAGGCCCTGATCGCCTATGTCAGGCAGGCCGATCCCGACGTGCTGTGCCTGCAGGAGGTGCTGCGGGCGCCGGGTGCGGCCCCGGGATGGTCGATCTATCGTGATGCTGGGATGGAACTGCCGCAGCGCGCCAATCTCTTCGAAGAAATCAGCGCCGCCCTGCCCGGCCATGACGGCTTTTTCTGCCCGACATCGAGAGGCGAACTCTTCAGCGGCGACACCACCGTCGCTGCCGAATTCGGACTGGCGACCTTCGTGCGCAAATCATACTCCGTCATCGCCCAGGGTCTGGACTTCGTGCACGGCCATTATTCCCGCGATGGCTGGGGGCAACATCCGCGGCCGCGGAATGCCCATTGCATCCGCCTCTTCAGCAACCAGCATGCTTCCACTGTAACGATCGCCCATATGCATGGGCTGCGCGACCCCGCGGGCAAGGGCGATACGGCGGCGCGCCAAGAACAAGCTGAAGCACTGGTCAGCCTCATCGAACGGGTCTGGCCGGGCAGCGAGGGACTTGTGGTCTGCGGGGATTTCAACGTGCTGCCCGACAGCGCGACCTTTACGATTCTCGGCAGGCTCGGGCTTTCCGATCTTGTCACCGGAAACGGCTTTGCGGACACGCGGACCTCTTACTACGCAAAAGCAGGTCGCTTTGCCGACTATATGTTGGTGACATCAGAGGTGACGGTCGCCAAATTCGAAGTGGTCGAGGCGCCCGAGGTCTCCGACCACCGCGCATTGCTGCTCGATATCATGTAGTATATTAAGGATTGTGCGCCGCACCCATCTGCATGCAGCGACGCTTTTTACGCGTTAGATCTCCAAGCGACATCGATACGCCGTGCCTGATTTTCGCCTTCAGATCCGTGTTGTCTCCGGGCAGCGGCTTTTAGAGAAAGATAGATACTCTTGTCCCAGGTCCTGGAGTCGGCACGCCGACGTTTTCAGCTCATCCTGATCAAGCCGTCTCACTACGACGATGACGGTTATGTCATCCGCTGGTGGCGGGCGATGATCCCGTCCAATTCGCTCGCGGCTCTCTATGGCATCGCCGCCGAATGCGCCGAGCGCAAAGTGCTCGGTCCCGATACCGACATCGACATCACCGTGATCGACGAGACCAACACGAGGATCGATTTCGCCCGGTTGCTCGCCCAGTTCAAACGTCACGGCAATTTCGGCATGGTGGCGCTGGTCGGCGTCCAATCGAACCAATATCCGCGCGCGCTCGATATCGCCCGTCCCTTCCGTGATGCCGGCCTGCCGGTTTCGATGGGCGGATTCCATGTTTCCGGCTGCCTGTCGATGCTCGACGGCCAGGCCGTCGGGCTCGACGCCTGCCGCGAGATGGGCGTCTCGATGTTTGCGGGCGAAGCCGAGGGGCGGCTGGACATGGTGCTGCGTGACGCCGCTAGCGGCGAGCTGAAGCCGCTCTATAATTTCATGAACGACCTTCCCGGCATCGGCGGCACGCCAGTTCCCTTCCTGCCGAAGGACAATATCCAGCGCACGCTCGGCCTCAGCACCAGCTTCGATGCCGGACGCGGCTGTCCCTACCAGTGCTCGTTCTGCACCATCATCAACGTGCAGGGACGCAAGTCGCGATTCCGTTCGGCCGACGACGTCGAAAAGCTGGTGCGGATGAACTGGGCGCAGGGCATCCATAAATTCTTCATCACCGACGACAATTTCGCCCGCAACAAGGATTGGGAAGCGATCTTCGACCGACTGATCGAGCTCAAGGAGCGCGACGGCATTCCGCTCGGCCTGATGATCCAGGTCGATACGCTCTGCCACAAGATTCCCAATTTCATCGAGAAATCCAAGCGGGCCGGCGTTACCCGAGTCTTCATCGGCCTCGAAAACGTCAATCCCGACAATCTGACGGCCGCCAAGAAGAACCAGAACAAGATCACCGAATACCGCAAGATGCTGCTCGCCTGGAAGGCGCAGGGCATCATGACACTGGCCGGCTATATCCTGGGCTTCCCCGCCGACACGCCGGAATCGATCCGCCGCGACATCGCGATCATCCAGGAAGAGTTGCCGCTCGACGTGATCGAATTCTTCATCCTGACGCCGCTGCCCGGCTCCGAGGACCATCAGGTCCTATGGAAGAAGGGCGTCGAGATGGATGGAGACCTCAACATCTACGATGTCGAGCATGTCTGCACCGCGCATCCCAAGATGAGCAAGCAGGAGTGGGAAGACATTTACCACGAGGCTTGGTCGCTCTATTATTCGCCTGACCATATGAAGACGCTGCTGCGCCGGGCCGTCGCGACCGGGGTGCCGCTGGCAAGGCTCGTCAAGGTTCTCGTCTCCTTCGCCACCACCGTGCCGCTGGAAAACGTGCATCCGCTGCAGAGCGGCCTCCTGCGCCTAAAGACGCCGGCCGAGCGACGCCCCGAACTGCCGCGCGAACATCCGCTGGTGTTCTGGCCGCGCTTTGCCTGGGAAACATTCAAAAAACATGCTTCGCTCGCCGGCACGATCATCGGCCTGACGATTTCGGCCGTCCGGATTTCTCGGGATGCCAAGTCGAAGACCTATATGGATCAGGCTCTGACACCCGTTGCGGACGACGAGGAAGAAACGCTCAGCCTCTTCACCAAGACCTCAGGTGGAACCGCGGCCGTGAGCCATGTCAGGAAAGTCGCGGCGCTGACACGGCATTGAGCCGCTGTTCCCGCTAAAGCGCCTCGGCTCTGGCGGCTCCGACTTTGAAGGTGGTTTAAGCAACCTGGATTATCCGGGTCGTCTCAGCCACTTGCAGCGTGTCGACGAATTCGACGATCTTGACCGGTTTTCCATCCTTGAAATGGATTTTGTCGACGAACTCCGTATGGAAGCATACGCCCGAAGGGATGTGCCTGACTTCACCTTCGCGATGAGCGAAGACCATATGCTCGTCCTCGTCCACATAGATGCCGACGGTCTTGATTTTGGATAGATCCCACACAGTGATGAGCTGCTCTATCACTTGCCGAAAGGCCTGTCCGCCTGCTTCCGTCGAAAGAGGCGCCAGCCGCGTATTGCCGGCCATTCGGAAGGTGCAATCCTTGCCGATCAACGCCAACGTGCCCTCGACATCGCCCCGATCACGCACAGCATAGATTTCTTCCACCAGCTTTTTCATGTCGTGCTTTGCCGTCATTTTCTGGTCCCTCCGGCCACCAGCAAAATCTGCATCGAATGATAGTCTATTGCAACTATTTGTTGCCGCTGATGAAGACAACACCATGAACCGTCGAGATGACCCGAAAAAGAAAAGGCCCCGCGCGATGGCGGGGCCTTTCAAACTTCAGAACCGGGAAGCGATTATTCGGCGCTTTCGTCGGCTGCCTTCTTCTTGGGAGCAGCCTTCTTCTTCGGGGCGGCGGCTTCCTCGCCTTCGCCAGCGTCAGCAGCTTCGGTCTTGGCGGCAGCCTTCTTCTTCGGAGCGGCCTTCTTGGTCTCGGTCTTGGCTTCGCCTTCTTCATCGGCGAGCAGCTCTTCCTTCGTCACCTTCTTGTCGGTGACGTCGATCTCGGTCAGCAGATGGTCGATGACCTTCTCTTCGAAGATCGGCGCGCGGATCGAAGCGGCGGCGCCCGGGTGGCTGCGGAAGAATTCGAGGATCTGCTTTTCCTGGCCCGGATACTGGCGCAGCTGATCATAGATAGCGCGCTGCATCTCGTCTTCGGTCACTTCGACGCCGGCCTTTTCGCCGATTTCGGAGAGAACGAGGCCGAGGCGAACGCGACGCTCGGCGAGCGTCTTGTATTCCTCACGCGCCTTTTCTTCGGTCGTGTCTTCGTCTTCGAAGGTCTTGCCTGATTGAGCGAGGTCGTTGTTCACCTGGCTCCAGATGCCGTTGTACTCGGCGTCGACGAGCGAAGCCGGGGTCTCGAACTTATACATTTCGTCGAGCTGGTCGAGGATCTGACGCTTGAGCTTCTGGCGGGTCAGCGAGCCGTACTGCGATTCGATCTGGCCGCGGACGATATCCTTCAGGCGATCGGCGGATTCGATGCCGAGCTTGGAAGCGAGTTCGTCGTTAATCTCAACCTTGCCAGGCGCTGCGACGTCCTTGACCGTGATGTCGAAGGTCGCTTCCTTGCCGGCGAGGTTCTTGGCGGGATAATCGGCCGGGAAGGTTACGGTGATGGTCTTCTCTTCGCCGGCCTTGACGCCGACGAGCTGATCTTCGAAGCCCGGGATGAAGCGGCCGGAACCGATCACCAGCTCGGCGCCCTGGTCGGTGCCGCCTTCGAAGGCTTCGCCGTCGACCTTGCCGACGTAATCCATGGTGATGCGGTCGCCGTTGGCGGCCTTGCCGGTCTTGCTTTCGTAAGAACGGGCGCTTTCGGCGACCTTCAGGACCTGTTCGTTGACTTCGTCATCCGAGATGTCGATGACTTCGCGCGTGACCTTGACACCCTTGACGGACTTCAGCTCGATCGGCGGCAGCACTTCGTAGGAAAGCGTGAATTCGAAATCCTGCTCGGCGGCGAGGATCTTGTCGGCTTCGTCCTTGTCCTCGGTCATGGCGATTTCCGGCTGCGTGGCCGACTTCTCGCCGCGGCTGGACAGGATGGCGGCCGGCTGCTCGCGGACGATCTCGTTGACGAGCTCGGCCATGATCGACTTGCCGTAGACCTTCTTCAGGTGAGCAGCGGGGACCTTGCCGGGACGGAAGCCGTTGATGCGGACCTTGTCCTTCACATCGGCAAGACGCTCATTCATCTTGTCTTCCATATCCTTGGCCGGGATAACGACCTTGATTTCGCGCTTCAGCCCTTGAGCGAGCGTTTCGATAACCTGCATGTCTTCCTACCTTCATGTCGTGGCGGCCGTGCCCAGACGCCGTTCGTTTCTATGAGCACGACGCCGGCAGCGTGCCGCGCGTGGCTTTTCCCAATTCCTGCATCATTCCACCCAAGGGGGAACGGCACTCGCTTCCGGGTATCAGGGAACTAAATTCTTAGTCTCCCCCTGCATACAGCCTGGTGCGGGTAGAGAGACTTGAACTCCCACGCCTTGCGGCACCAGAACCTAAATCTGGCGTGTCTACCAATTTCACCATACCCGCGTTCGCAAAACCGCATGCCTATGCCTGCACATGAGGCCTTCCGGAGCGCGGCGTCTCTATATCACCCGATTTGGTCGAGGCAAAGGAAAAATGAACGGCAAATGACAGCGGATCTGCAGCCTTCCGGGATCAATAAAGCGGCTCTTCGTAAACAGGCTTGCCATCGACGAGCAGGCTGCGGATCTGCGCGCTTCCCGATGGCGAGACGCGCACCGATATGGCGACACTGCCGTCATTGCGCGCCTCTTCGATAGGCTTGCCCTCGCCTTCCGGAACGTAGTAGCGCTCGATGCCGTATTCGACGCGGATGTTTTCAACGGCGCTCGGTCCGCTGCTATAGAAAGGCTGGCTGCGCAGGATCACGGTCTCCGGCTGCGGCGGCAGCGCCTGGAAGGACGATTCGACTATTGTCCAGAAGCCGTCCGGCTGCTTCTTCAGCCGCACCCACAAGGTGCGCTCCCCGGGCTCTGCAGGAATGCCGCCGGCAATGGTCTGCACCGGCACGGAGGAAATGTCGTAGTTCAAGACGACATAATCGCCGCGCAGGAAATCGCGCGGATCGACGGGAGCCGTCTTCAAGAGCACCTCGGCGCCGTCGCGGAGGATCGAAGCCCGGCTCTGAATGATCGTGCCGAGGATCAGCGTCTGCAGACCGGCGATCACGATTGCCGAAATCAGATAGCCTCTGCCCGACTGCAGCCTTGCCATGAACGCGTTCATGCGTGCTCCTCCCGTGCATGAGCGGAAAAGCGCCGTTCGAGGCGGATGACGACCCAGGCCACCAGCGCCACTACGAGGCCGGAGAAGAGGAAGAGGCTCGACGTGCCGAGGATCGAGCCGATGGTGACGGAGGCGAGATAGAGCATCTCGGCTGCAAAGGTCACATAGGCGAGATAGCGGACGGCGCCGTTGTCTCTGCCATGCAGAACGATCGCCAGGATGGAAGCGGCGAGCGTCACCACACCGAGCACCGCCAGACGCCAGCCGCTCTCGATTTCGATATGCAGCAACAGAAAGCCGATTGCAGAGACGAGGAAGCTGTAGAAAGCCGGAGCCGCACCGGCGCTTCTGACGAGATAGGCGATCTGCGTCATCGGCGCCGCCGTCAGAACGACGCCCACCACGCCGCCGACCGCGAAGGCGAGCGCCACGGTGATTTCCTCATGAAGAGTATAAAGCCAAGCGAGCCAGCCGATCAGCAGCAGATAGGCCAGATGGCGTGCACGCTCGGCGCCGGTATAACGCACCAGCCCGATGACGATCGCCGCCATGACCGGCGCCATCCAGGGATCGAGTCCGATCCAATGATTGTCGTTACCCTCGAGATAAACGGCGAAGGACGCCCAGGAGAGGAAGCCGGCAACGACGACCACCGCGCCCGAACGGAACAGGATCGCCGAGACCGTTGCGATTGCGAACCAGAAATACATCACCGTCTGCTGGTCGCCGGAAAGGTGATACATCTGCCCGACCAGCGAAATTGCGCCGCCGAAGCTCATCGCGCCGAGGACCAGCAAGCCGCTCGCCGCCGCGGACGCGCCGCGGGCGAGCATCAAGGCGGCTGCGATGTGCACGGCCCAGATCAAAGCAAGGATGGCGCCGACACGCACCAGACGCGGGATGGCCTCCCAGTTGGAAGCCACGACCAGCAGGACGGCGGCGGCAAGCAGAACGGCCGCCAGCGCCATCAGTACGCGGCCGAGACTGAAGCTCGCCGGGCGGCTGTCGTATTCGGCGAGAAGTGCGGCTGCCGTTTGCTCTCCAAGCAGGCCCTTGCCCACCCAGAGCGAGAGATCACGCTGCAGTCTGCCGCGATACATGTTCCACCCCTCATTTCCGCGACGCTTACCAGGGCGTCGTGGCTTCCATCGTTATAGACGCAGCATCAGGCTTCGCAATGTCCCTGCGGCAAATATGCAAAATCCTCATTGGTCTAAATTGGGGTGAACATTAACCGGCCGCTAACGCCAGTATTGCTAATATAGGCGCAGCTTCGGAGAGGCATGCGCCCAACGCATACCCCTCATGAATTTATTGCACTGCAAAAGACTTATTAGTCATACTATTTAAGAGTCATCGAAGCACGGGGATGGCGCCCCGGCCCGGTTTTGCCGGATGCCCGCGGACCTCTTGTTCCGTGACGAGATTCGCAGCCGCGCACTCCTCCTCCCAAGCGCGCTGCGATAGACTGGCAACAACTCCTCCTCCCAGTTGCCAGTCACTTTAATGCGCCCGCCGGATCCTCCCCCGGCGGGCGTTTTATTTGGGAAAAGCTGAGCTAAAACAGCAGCAAGCCCGATTCTTCGTCCCAGGCAGATCGCAGCGTCAGATTATGGCGCCAGACCGTGCGGGGCGGGCGACAAGAACGCCGGCCGCCAACTTCCGCCTAAGCGGAAAGTATCGAGCCGGAGCGGCCAGTTCTGCGGCAACGGCATCCCTTTCAGCGCACCGAAGCAGAGCTTTCTCGAAAGAGTCATTCTGCCTAATCGTTGACCAGAAATGGGTGAGATCGTGTCAAACCCTCGAAAAGCAATGCGTACGTCGCATAGGTGATCTGAAAACTTGGCTGTTTTCCTCTTTTGCGCCGCAACATATATTCCAGTCATCAAATAGAGGTCAGCGCCGATGGGTGGCTGCTGGCAGATGAACCCTCGGAAAGGGGCCTAACATGAACATCACTCGCTCTTTCAATAACTGGCGCAAGTATCGTCAGACCGTCACGGAACTTGGTCGCATGACCAACCGCGAATTGCACGACCTCGGTATCGACCGGTCGGACATCCATCGCGTTGCCCGCGAAGCTTCTTCGCGTTAATTCAAGCCGATACCTGCTTCCTCCCAGGCAGAATTGTTCTTTATCGAAACGCCCGCTGCATCGCAGCGGGCGTTTTCTTTTGTCCGCAAGTTCCTAGCGCTTCGGTTGCGTGATCTTCGGCATAGTTAGCCCGCTCAAAAAATATTCACCGCTTAATTCACGAGCATCATCGTGCACAATTGCATGGCAGACGCCTTTTATTTGCACTGCACAATCGGCCTGAGATCGCCTATATAAACATCAACCGCAGAGAGACAGGCGATCCCGCCGTCCCGCGGACATTTGTTCGAGGAAGAAGACAATGAACCCGATCCGCATTGCAAAAAGCTGGCTCAGCTACCGCCGTACGCTCAACGAGCTCGGCAGCCTCTCCAACCAGACCCTGTCCGACATCGGCGTCAGCCGTTACGACATCCGCAATATCGCATCCCGCTCGTTCCGCTAATAGCGGAATAACGAGCATGATGCTTCCAAGACGGCGCCATCAGGGCGCCGTTTTTGATTCCGGGGTGTTGGATCGCATCTGCCGACATGATATCAGCCCGGAATGAACACGATCTCCTCCTATTCGCCCATCCACGTCGTCGGCGGCGGGCTTGCCGGTTCGGAAGCCGCCTGGCAGATCGCCAGTTCCGGCGTTCCCGTCATCCTGCATGAAATGCGCGGCGTGCGCGGCACGGATGCGCACAAGACCGACGGCCTTGCCGAACTGGTCTGCTCCAATTCCTTCCGCTCAGACGACGCGACCAGCAATGCCGTCGGCGTCATCCATGCAGAGATGCGCATGGCGGGTTCGCTGATCATGGCCGCGGCCGATCGGCATCAGGTGCCGGCCGGCGGCGCGCTCGCCGTCGATCGCGACGGCTTCTCCGACGCGGTGACCAAGGCTATCCACGACCATCCCCTCATCACTGTCGTGCGCGAGGAAATCACCGGTTTGCCTTCGCGCGATTGGGATCTTGCCATCGTCGCCACCGGCCCGCTGACGGCGCCCTCGCTCGCAGCCGCCATCCAGGCAGAAACCGGCGAGGATTCGCTCGCCTTCTTCGATGCCATCGCTCCGATCGTCTACCGCGAGAGCATCGACATGGATATCTGCTGGTATCAGTCGCGCTACGACAAGGTCGGCCCTGGCGGCACGGGCAAGGATTACATCAATTGCCCGATGGACGAGGCGCAGTACAACGCCTTTGTCGACGCGCTGATCGCGGGCGACACGGTCGGCTTCAAGGAATGGGAAGGCACCCCCTATTTCGACGGCTGCCTGCCGATCGAGGTGATGGCCGAACGCGGCCGCGAGACGCTGCGCCACGGCCCGATGAAGCCGATGGGGTTGACGAACGCGCATAACCCGACGGTCAAGGCCTATGCCGTCGTACAGTTGCGGCAGGACAATGCGCTGGGCACGCTCTACAATATGGTCGGTTTCCAGACGAAGCTGAAATACGGCGCGCAGGCGGACATCTTCCGGATGATCCCTGGTCTGGAGAATGCGGAATTTGCCCGCCTCGGCGGTCTGCACCGCAATACCTACATCAACTCCCCCACTTTGCTCGATCCGTCGCTGACGCTGAAGTCACGGCCGGGCCTGCGTTTCGCCGGTCAGATCACCGGCTGCGAGGGCTATGTCGAAAGCGCCAGCGTCGGTCTGTTGGCCGGCCGTTTTGCCGCTGCCGAACGCAAGAGCGAGGCGATCTCGCTGCCGCCTGCGACGACGGCGCTCGGATCGCTGCTCGGCCACATCACCGGCGGGCACCTCGTCACCGACGAGGAACCGGGCAAACGCTCGTTCCAGCCGATGAACATCAATTTCGGGTTGTTTCCGGAGCTTCAGCCCGGTTCGATCGTCAAGCCCGAGGGCGTCAAGCGTTTCCGCGGCAAGGACAAGACGATCATGAAGCGGCAACTGATCGCGCGCCGCGCCCTTGCCGACTGCGCCGCCTGGCTCGGCCAGACCTCGCCGCTTGCCGAAAGTGCCTGAGCGGCGCCTCTACTGCTTGTTGGCTGCGGAAGTATTGCCGGATGGCAGATCCTTATTCGGCTCAGCGATGTAGTTGCCGAGCAGCCAGAGCGCAACCTCTGAGGCCTCTTTGGCGGAAGCGAATTCGAAATCGCCGTTGTGGTGGGGCGCATCGAGGAAATCGATCACCAGCCCCCTGCCCGTCGGCGAACTGACGACGCGCACGCGGCCGGGCTCGATCAGATGGCAGGCGAAATGACGCGACATGTTGCGCATGATGCCTGCCTTGTTGTCGTGCAGGCGCACGAAGATCGCCTGGCCGTTTTGCGTTGCCTGTAGCTGGCGGATCGCCTCGTTCGGAAAGGCGCGGCCGAATTCTATGATCGCGAGGCCCGTGTCGTGCAGGCCGTCTTCCTTGTTCTGCGCAGCCATGCGCGTTGCCACGAAGGCAAATAGAATGACGATGGCGAAAAGAACGCACCAGACGATAAAGCCCACGCCGAGTCTCCGTTCATAAGGGTAGCGGTTAAGCCTTGTAACGCGCGAGACTTGCGCGAGTTTGACCGCTGTCAGATTTTTCTGCGGGCTGCAGAGAGCGCCATGCGGAGCTGACGGCGCCATTGCGGCGGCTGCAGCGGCCGATCGAACAGCAAGGCGCCGCGCTTCTGCGCCGCGAGGAGCACCGGTTCGGCGAGCGTGGCCGGCAGGAAAGCCGGAAAGACGGCCGGCGCAATCGGCCCCGCCTTCCTTGCCTTCTCCAGATGCTCGCGACCGAGGCCGGAAAAGGCTTCGATGGCGGCAGAGATCCGCGGCCTGTCTTCGCCGGCGAGAAAGGCGTCGCGGTCGAGGCCTGTCGCCGAAAGGATCTGCAGCGGAATATAGACCTGGCCGCGGCGGCGATGCAGCGGCATCAGCAGCAGCAGGCCGGCGACCGCCTGGGCGACCCCGGCATGACCGGCGGCGTCGGCCGATCGGGCGGCTACCTCTGGCGACAACACGAGGCTTGCGAGCTGGATCAGGGCGGATGCCGTCTCGCCGGCATAGCCTTCAAGTGAAAGACGCGTTTCCATCGGATCGTCATAGAGATCGAAAGTGCGGGCCTCGATCATGTCGATCAGCGTCTTGCGCGGCAGGCGATGCGTTTCGATCGCGCTCAGAAGGCCTGCGGCGACGGGATTGGCCGCCGTCGAACCATGCGCGCTGCCTTCCAGAAGGTCGCGCCAATATTGCATGCGCACCTCGCCGGGCAGCGGTTCGTGCACGAGATCGCGGACGCGGGCGAGCTCGGCATTGAAGGCGTAGAGGGCTGCAAGCGCGCCGCGCTTTTCCTCCGGCGAGAGGAGGCAGGCAAGGTAACGGTCGCGATCATTGTCGCGCAGCATCGCCAGGCAGATGTCCCGGTTCGTCGCCATATTGGTTTCCGTCATCGTCAGACCGCAATCAATGCCGCGGCGACGGCGCGCTGCTCCGAGAGCATGATGTTGAAGGTGCGAACCGCAGCACCCGTGCTCATCGGATCGGAGGAGATGCCGCGCGCCTTCAGCGCCTGCTTCAACTCCTCCGGCAAACGGCGGAGCTCGGTTCCGGTGCCGACCAGCAGAACCTCGATATCGCCAGCCTCTTCAAGCACACGTAGGAAATTTTCAGTCGATAGCGGCTTCGACATATCCATGTCCCAGCCATAAATGCCGGAGGGCAGGCAAAGGATCGAGCCGCGATGCGACATGTCGGCAAAGCGGAAGCCGCCATTGCCGTAAGTATCGATCGGTGCGCGGCCGGGAAAATGCGCCGCGCGGATTTCTATGCCTTTTGCCATGTCTTCAAACCACCGTGCCGGATCTTACACCAGTATCCGTCTTGTTGCTCTCCTCTCCGTCGGGAGTTTCCGGCCGCAGCCGGAAGACGATCAATACGGGAGCGGCGATATAGATCGAAGAGAAAGTGCCGAGAGCGACGCCGAAGAGCATCGCAAAGGAGAAGGAGCGAATGACTTCGCCGCCGAAGAGGCACAGCGCCAGCAAGGCAAGCAGCGTCGTCGCCGCCGTCAGGATGGTGCGCGACAGCGTCTGATTGATCGAGGCATCGATCAGGATCGGCAGCGGCATCTTCCTGTAACGCTGCAGATTTTCGCGCATCCGGTCATAGACGACGACGGTATCGTTCAGCGAGTAGCCGACGATGGTCAGCACGGCGGCGATGCTCGTCAGGTTGAACTCGATGCCGGTCAGCACGAAGAGGCCGAGCATGATGATGACGTCGTGTAGCGTCGCGACGATCGCGCCGACGGCGAACTGCCATTCGAAGCGGATCCAGATGTAGATCAGGATCGCCGCAAGGGCCGCCAGCACGCCCAGCGTCGCCATCATCGTCAATTCGCCCGAAATGGCAGGGCCGACCACCTCGACGCGGCGGAAATCGTAATCCGCCTCGAGCTCGCCGCGCACCAGCGTCGCCGCCGACTGCTCGGCATTCTCGCCGCCGCCCTGGGATTCGATGCGGATCCGTGCGTTGGCCGGCCCGCCCGTGGGTTCCACCTGCACCTCGCCGAGATTGAGATCGTTGAGGCGCGACCTGAGATCGGCAATGTCGGCATTGCCCTGCTTCGCCGTTACCTCGATGAGCGAGCCGCCGGTGAAATCGATGCCTAGATGCAGGCCGACCGTCGCGAAGGCGGCCATGGCAATCAGCGAGACGACCGCCGACGTCGTGAAGACATAGCGGCGGATCCCCATGAAGCGGATATTGGCGTGTTCGAAGAGATGCGTCAGCACGCTCTTCGGCAGATGCCGGGGATGGCGCCGCCGCAGCCAGATCGCGATGATCGAGCGCGTCAACGTGAAAGCCACAAAAACGGTACTGAGAATGCCGACCGCCAGCGTCACCGCGAAACCGCGGATGGATTCGCTGCCGAGGAAGAAGAGGATGACGGCAGCGATGAAGATCGTGACATTCGCATCGACGATCGTTGCGAATGCGCGAGAAAACCCGCGGCTGACGGCCTCGGCGAAGGAATGGGCGGTCTTTTCCTCTTCGCGGGTGCGCTCGTAGATCAGCACGTTCGAATCGACCGCCATGCCGACGATCAGGACGATGCCGGCAATCCCGGGCAAGGTCAGCGTCGCGCCGGCAAGGCTGAGCGCTGCAACGATGAGGATCAGATTGAAGAAGAGCGAGACGACGGCGATGACACCGAGGATGCGATAGAGCACGATCATCAGCGCTGCGACCAGCACCACGGCCACGAGCCCGGCAATGAGACCGGAGAAGATAGATTCGGCGCCGAAGCCGGGGCTGACGCTACGCTCCTCGACGCTCGTCAGCGTCGCCGGCAAAGCACCGGCGCGCAGCATCACCGCAAGATCACGAACGCCATCTTCAGAGAAATTGGCTGAAATCCGGCCCTCGCCGCCGGTGATCGGCGCCTCGATGACCGGCGCCGACATCACCTGGTCGTCGAAGACGATGGCAAGGTGCTTGCCGACATTCTGCCCCGTTACTTGCGCCAGACGCGCTGTGCCTTCCGCATCGAGACGATAGGCGATCGACGTGTCCTGCGTCTGCGGGTCAATGACCGGCTCGATATCCACCATGTTGCCGGCAGTGGCGAAAGCCGTGCGGTCGACGAGATAGGGAACCGGCGGATCGTCCAGCGAATAGAGGACCTCGGATGTCACCGGCCAGCGACCGTTCAGCGCCTCCTGCCCCGACATACTTTCATCGATCAGATGGAAGGAGAGCCTGGCCGGCTGGTTGAGCAGGTTTTTCAATCGCTCCGCATCGACCGATCCCAACACTTGCACGACGATCCGGTCGTCGCCATCGGCGCGGACGCTGAAATTGTCGTAGCCGAAGCCCGCGATGCGACCGCTGACGATATCGAGCGACCGGGTCTGGGCGGAGCTGACGTCGGCGGTGATGCTTGCATCGGAAATCTGCAGCGAAAGCTGCCCTTCCGCCCCTTGCTGCAGGGCGACCTCAGGTCCCGACTTTCCACCAGCCGCCGTCAAAGGCTTGAGGAGATCGACCGCCTTCTCGGTCTCAGCCGGATCGGTGATCCGTACCGTGACGATCTGGCCGTTGCCGGCCAGCCCGGTATAGCGGATACCGGCGCCGCGCAGCGCATTGCGCACATTTGCGACCACCTCTTCCAGCCGGTCCTTGACGATATCGGAGCGCTCGACCTTCAGAACGATATGCGAACCGCCCTGCAGGTCGAGACCGAGCGTCACACGGTCATGACGCAGCCAGGCCGGCAGAGAGGCGCGCTGCGCCTCGCTCATGAGATTGGGCGCAACAACGACGATCGCTGCGAACGCGACGAGCCAGATCAGAAGTGTTTTCCAGCGGGAAAAATAAAACATTCTCTCGACGATCTTCCGATCCGGCGGTCCTGCCGTTAGCGCTTGTTACGCGGCGTCGGCCTTGACAGGTTCACCCTTGACGCGAACATCGGAAATGCCGCTGCGGACGATGCGCACGCGAACGCCTTCTGCGATCTCGACTTCCAGTTCCTTGTCGTCGACGACCTTGGTGACCTTGCCGACGAGACCGCCGCCGGTCACCACCTGATCGCCGCGACGGATCGATTTCAGGGTTTCTTCGCGCTTCTTGGCCTGCGCGCGCTGCGGACGGATCAGCAGGAAGTACCAGACGACCATCAGCGGCACAAACAGGATGATCATTTCGAAACCGGAGCTGCCGAATCCCGTTGCGGTATCGGTCGCAGTTTGGGCGAATGCCGGGGTGATGAACATGCTAAACTCCTCAGGCTTCTACGGCGGAACTCCGCCTCTCTTTTCAGGTTGCCGGACTATAGTTGCCGCTTCGATGAATGCAACAGAAACAGCCGGAGACAGTACCGATTCCGCTGCCTCATAACCTTTCCGGGTTCAAAATGCCATGCTACCCCGCATCGAAAGATCAAAGCGGATTGCTATAGCGAGAAATCAGGAGTTCCCGATGACCGAGGAAACCAACGCCGCCCTGCTTGCCGAACTGAAGCGGCTCGCCGACGCCGTCGAGCGCCTTGCCGGCCCGGCGCCGGTCGTCAACGACTGGGACGCGGCCGACTGTTTCGTCTGGGCGCCGCAGCGCCAGCATCTGCAGCCCGTGAAGAAACCAAACCGCGTGGCGCTGAAGCTCATCCGCGGCGTCGACCACGTGCGCGACATCCTGCACGAAAATACGGTGCGTTTCGCCGAAGGTTATGCCGCCAACAACGTTTTGCTCTGGGGCGCGCGCGGCATGGGCAAATCCTCGCTGGTCAAGGCCGTGCACGAGGATATCAGGCGCGAAAGCGGCGTTGCGCTGAAGCTGGTGGAAGTGCATCGCGAGGACATTGCGAGCCTTCCCACCCTGCTCGACCTGTTGAAGGACACGCCGTACCGCGTCATCGTCTTCTGCGACGACCTCTCCTTCGACCACGACGACACTGCCTACAAATCGCTGAAGGCGGCACTCGACGGCGGCGTCGAAGGGCGGCCGGACAATGTGCTCTTCTACGCCACATCGAACCGGCGCCATCTCCTGCCGCGCCACATGATGGAAAACGAGCAGTCGACGGCGATCAATCCGTCGGAAGCCGTCGAGGAGAAGGTGTCGCTGTCCGACCGCTTCGGCCTCTGGCTCGGCTTCCATAAATGCAGCCAGGACGATTATCTCGGCATGATCGACGGCTATGCCGACCACTTCAAGCTCGGGCTCGAACGCGACAAGATGCACGCGGAGGCACTGGAATGGGCGACGACGCGCGGCGCCCGCTCCGGCCGCGTCGCATGGCAGTATATTCAGGATCTGGCCGGGCGCATGCGCATCCATATCGACCGAGCCTGATGCGCGCTGCGTCTGCACATTAAATGACAAAAGCCCGGCGGGTGGCCGGGCTTTTGCGCTTCCTGGTACGCTATACCTATTCCAGGAAAGTCATCGGATTGACCGGGGACGCATCCTTGCGCACCTCGAAGTGGACCTGCGGCTGCTTGACGTCGCCGCTCATGCCGGAAACCGCAACGGTCTGGCCGCGCTGGATCTTCTGGCCGCGGGTGACGCTCAGCGTATCGGCATTGCCGTAGACGGTGACGGTGCCGTCGTCGTGGCGGACGAGAACCGTATTGCCCAGTTCCTTCAGGCCGTTGCCGGCATAGATGACGACGCCGTTTTCGGCGGCCTTGATCGGCGTGCCCTGCGGCACAGAGATATCGATGCCGTCATTGCGGTTGCCGTTGACGTTGGCGCCGTAGGAAGCAATGACCTGACCGCGAACCGGCCAGCGGTATTTGCCGATACCGGTCGATTCCGGCGCTGCGGAGCTGACATCAGACTTCTTCTCGACATCGTCGACGGTCTGGGTCGCAGCCGGAGCCTTGTAAGGCGCGGGCTGAACGGACGCCGTCTGCTGGGCAGGCGCGGACTCGGCCGGCTTCGCATCGACCTTTTCAGCCGGGATCGAGGCGGTCTTCATGGTGTCGGCGGAGGCCGTCGGGACCTTCAGGGCCTGGCCGACGCGCAGCGAATTGGCCGAGAGATTGTTGGCGGCCTTGAGATCGTCGACACTGGTGCCGGTCGCCTTGGCGATCTTTGCCAGCGAATCGCCCTGTTTGACGACATAGCCGCCGGCAGGCGCCTTCGGATCCTTGCCGGCGCCAGCCGGAAGCTTGCCGGTGGGATCGGCGCTCGCCAGGGTCTTGTCGCGGGCGGAGTTGGCGCCGGGAACGACGGCCACCTTCTGCTCCGGCGCCTTGGCCGGCTCCGGCATCTGACCGGGCTTGGAGAGATCCGCCGCCTGCGACGCCGCCTTGGCAGCATTGCCGCCATTGTAGGTCGGGATGAGGATTGCCTGACCGGGCGTCGCGGCGGAAGCCGTCTTCAGGTTGTTGACGCGCAGGATTTCCTTTTCCGGAACACCGAAGCGTCTGGCGAGCGTCGCTGTGCTTTCACCCGGACGCAGCGTCACGGATGGCGCGTTGGCCGCGGACCAGCCGGAAACCTTCGGCGTCGTGCCCGTCGTCAGGGCATCGGGCGCTGCTTTCGGCGCAGCCGGGGCGACCAGCCGGGGCTTTTCGGCCTGAGGCGACGCCGGGAAAGGCTGGGCGAGCGCAACTTCCTTTTCCCGCTGACGGGACGGCGCAACAGCCGTCGGAGCGGCAAGTTCGGAACGCTGCACCGAGACCGGCGCCGAAGCCATACGGGCGCTCGACGTGCGGACCGGATCGTAACTCGGACGCGCCGGATAGGGCTGGTTCATCGCATCATTGCCGCCATAGCCCGACTGGCTTGCAACGGCGGAGCCGCCGAGATCGGCGCGCGGCACCGGATCACCCTGCTGCCCGCCGCTGCGCGGAATGGAACTTGTGGTGATCTGATCCTGCCCTGAGGAGGAAAACAAGCCGCCAAACCGTGTCACATCGGAACTGCAGCCCGTTGCGGCACTTGCAAGCAAGCCAACAACCAGAAGATTACCGGCCGACTTCCCGAACTTCGGCGAAAGACTGAAACGCATGACTCGACCCACTGAGAACGCAACCATTTGTGAGTCTATTAAAGCGCGTTAGTGTTACCACGCGGTTAAGATGCTGGAATCAGTGCGATATTTTTGAGGAGTTGCTAACCATAGCTTACGGGTGAAAAATCACAGTCCTAAAGCTGCGAGGCAAGGCGCGGAACGATCGGCAGATAAGGGGCTTCGAACAGTTCCTCGCGTTCGAACCGGCTGCCGGTTTTCGTCAGCCGCACCATGCGGCACTCGTTCTCGGAAATCATCAGCGGCGCAATCATCGAACCGCCGGAAACCAGTTGGTCGCTATAAAAGCGCGGCATAGCGTTGAAGGCGGCCGTTACCAGGATGCGATCGAAAGTGCCCTCGCCCTGCATGCCGGCGCTGCCGTCGGCATGGCGGATGACGACGTTGCGCAGGCCAAGCGATTCCATTCGCCGCTGCGCCGCCGATGTCAGCGTCTTGTAGCGGTCTATAGACAGAACACGCTCGGCAAGCCGGCCCATGACGGCGGCGGTAAAGCCGCTTCCGGTACCGATCTCCAGAACGCGCTGCCCCGGCTTGAGCTTCAGATGATGCAGAATACGGACGGCAAAATCGATGCCTTCGAGGAAGGAGCCGCATTCGATCGGTATCGTCCGGCTGGAATAGGCGTTGTCTGCGAATTGCGGCGGCACGAAGAGCGAGCGCTGCGTCTGCTCGACCGCCGTCAGCAGATCGAGGTCGGAGATGCCTTCGGCGCGCAACCTGAGGACGAGCGCCGCAAAGCCTTCCTTCTCCGCCAGTCTTGCCGTCAAACCTGTGCTCCGTATCCCAGTGCCCGCGCCACGCGGTCCGTCACGGAATAATCGGTCAGATCCAGTTTCAAAGGCGTTACCGAAATCTTGTTGTGCTTCAAGGCGTGAATATCGGTGCCTTCGACAAAGGCGCCGGCGCGCTCGCCGAACTTCAGCCAGTAATAGGGGAAGCCCCGGCCATCGGAGCGGGCGTCGACCTGCAGATTGAAGGCGAGCTTGCCCTGCATGGTCACCTCAGCGCCATCGACTTCCTCGGGACGGCAGTTCGGGAAATTGAGATTGAGGAAGGTGCCTTCCGGCAGGTCCAAAACCATCAGCTTTTCGAGAAGAGCCGGCGCATGCGCCTCGCACACTTCCCAGGGCACGATGCGCGCGCCGTCCTCATAGAGATAGGCCTGGCTCAGAGCGAAGGAGCGAACACCCTGCATCGTGCCTTCGATGGCGCCGGCAATCGTGCCGGAATAGGTCACGTCGTCTGCGACGTTCGAGCCGGAATTGACGCCTGACAGAACCAGGTCCGGCTTAATGTCCATCACCTGCCTGATGCCCATGATGACGCAATCGGTCGGCGTGCCGCGCAGCGCGAAATGCTTGTCGGAAATCTTGCGCAGGCGCAGGGGTTCGGAAAGGCTCAGCGAATGGGCAAGGCCGCTCTGGTCGGTTTCGGGCGCGACGATCCAGACATCGTCGGACAGCGTGCGCGCGATCCGCTCCAGCGCGGCGAGACCTTCAGCGTGAATGCCGTCGTCATTCGTAAGCAGGATGCGCATCGCCTCAAGCCGCCCGTTCGATCTTGGTCAATCCGCCCATATAAGGCAGCAAAACGTCCGGAATCGTGACGGAGCCGTCTTCATTCAGATAATTTTCGAGGACGGCGATCAGGCAGCGGCCGACGGCAGTGCCGGAGCCGTTCAGCGTATGAACGAGCTTATTGCTCTTGTCGTCCTTGCCGCGGTAGCGCGCATTCATCCGGCGGGCCTGGAAATCGCCGCAGACCGAGCAGGAGGAGATTTCGCGGAAGGCATTCTGCCCCGGCAGCCAGACTTCGAGATCATAGGTCTTGCGCGAGCCGAAACCCATGTCACCGGTGCAAAGCGTCATGGTGCGGAAATGCAGGCCGAGGCGCTTCAGCACTTCCTCGGCACAGGCGGTCATCCGTTCATGCTCGGCAATCGAGCTTTCCGCATCGGTGATCGAGACGAGCTCGCACTTCCAGAACTGGTGCTGGCGCAGCATGCCGCGCGTGTCGCGGCCGGCGGAGCCCGCTTCCGAGCGGAAGGAGGGCGTCAATGCCGTGAAGCGCAGCGGCAGCTTGTCCTGGTCGAGGATTTCCTCGCGCACCAGATTGGTGAGCGTCACCTCGGCCGTCGGAATGAGGTAGCGACCGTCGGTCGTCTTGAAGAGATCCTCTTCGAACTTCGGCAGATTGCCGGTGCCGAACAGCGCTTCGCCGCGCACCATCAGCGGCGAGCTGACTTCGGTATAGCCGTGCTCGCGGGTGTGGAGATCGATCATGAATTGACCGAGCGCGCGCTCGAGTCGCGCAAGCTGCGCCGTCAGAACCGTGAAGCGCGAGCCGGAGAGCTTGGCGGCGCGCTCGAAGTCCATGTAGCCGAGTGCCTCGCCGATTTCGAAGTGCTCCTTCGGCGTATGGTTCCAGCGCGGCTTTTCGCCGACGATGCGGGTGACGACATTATCGTGCTCGTCCTTGCCGACGGGAACGTCGTCGAACGGCACGTTCGGGATGCGCGAGAGCGCGTCGTTGAGCTCGGCGGAAAGCGTGCGCTCCTCCTCCTCGGCTGCGGGCAGCGTCTCCTTGATTTCGGCGACCTCGGCCTTCAGCTTTTCGGCCAGCTCAATGTTCTTCTGCGCCATGGCCGCGCCGATCTCTTTGGAGGCGGCGTTGCGGCGGGAGAGCAGATCCTGTGCCTTCTGCACGGCGGAGCGGCGCTTTTCATCAAGGGCGACGAGACCTTGGGCCAAAGGCTCCGCGTTGCGCTTGGCAAGGGCGGCATCGAGCGCTTCGGGATTCTCACGGATCCATTTGATATCGAGCATCGTCGTTCCAACTCGTTGCAACAGAAATGACCCGGCCGGAAAACCCGACCGGATAGGAAACGGCAGACTTCAAGGAGATGTCCGGGACGGTCAGACGCTGTCCGTCTTGGCGACGTCGGAGGAACCAGATTCCTCTTCAAGTGCCCGTTGGGAACGCTGACGCTCCACGAGTCGTGCCGCGTAGATTGAAATCTCGTAGAGAAGGATCGTCGGCAGCGCAAGACCGATCTGGGACATCGGATCGGGCGGCGTCAGGATCGCGGCGACGACGAAAGCGAGCACGATCGCGAATTTGCGTTTTTCCGACAGCCATTGCGACGTCAGCAGCCCGACGCGGGCGAGAAGCGTGGTGACAACCGGCAGCTGGAAGACGAGGCCGAAGGAGAAGACCAGCGTCATGATAAGGCTCAGATATTCCGAAACCTTCGGCAGCAGCGAGATCGCTACCTCGTCATGGCCGGGTGCCTGCTGCATCGACAGGAAGAACCACATGACCATCGGCGTGAAGAAGAAATAGACCAACGCGGCGCCCAGGAGGAACAGGATCGGAGACGCGATCAGGAACGGCAGGAAGGCCGCGCGTTCGTTCTTATAGAGGCCCGGTGCGACGAATTTGTAGATCTGCGCGGCGATGATAGGAAAAGCGATGACAAGGCCGCCGAACATGGCAACCTTCACCTGTGTGAAGAAGAATTCCTGCGGCGCGGTGTAGATGAGCTGCGCCTTCTCGACATCGAGGTTGGCCCAGCTGACGGCGAGCTTGTAGGGGTAGACTAGGTAGTTGAAGATGTGCTTGGCGAAAAAGAAGCACACGATGAAGGCGATGAAGAACGCGCCGATCGACCACATCAGCCGCGTGCGCAACTCCATCAGGTGCTCGATCAACGGCTGCGGCTTGTCTTCGATATCACCGCTCATGCCTCGTCCTTCTTCTCGGTCTGCGCCGGCGTTTTCGGCGTTGCGGGCTTCCTGGCTGCCGTCGCGCGTTTCGGCTTTTCGACCGGCGCGGCGATGGCGGCGGCGGCATCGGCCTTATCGGCAGCCTTGACACGCGGCTTGCGTGGCGCCTTCGGCTTGGCGGCAATCGTATCGGCCTGGACGGCCGCTGCGGCGACCGGTTCCGGCGCTGGTGCCGGCACCAAGGGCGGCGTTTCCGGCAGGCTCATCGACGGCGTCGGGGCCGAAACGGCGGCCGGCGGCACCTCGGTCTTGTTCTCAGGCGGCGTGCTCGCCTTCTGCAGATCGGCCTTGATCTCGTTGCCCATCTGGCGAAGGGGGTTCATCGCTTCGCGCAGGCTGTTGACCGGGTTGAGCCTCTGGGCGTCGCTGATCGTCTGGCGGACGTCGTCAAGCTCGGCCTCGCGCAGCGCTTCGTCGAACTGCGCACGGAATTCGCCCGCCACCTTGCGGGCACGCTGCGTCATCTTGCCGAAAGCGCGCAGCATCGGCGGCAAATCCTTGGGACCGACAACGACGATCAGCACGACCGCGATGACCAAAAGCTCGGTCCAGCCAATATCGAACATGCAAGGCTCCTGGACGGGAAGCGCGGGGGCTGCGCTTTTTCCCGGACTTGGTTATTTCGTTTCGTCGGCCTTGTGATCGACGGTCTTCGCCGTTTCCGGCGCATCTTCGTCCGTCATGCCCTTCTTGAAGCTCTTGATGCCCTTGGCGACATCGCCCATCAGTTCCGGGATCTTGCCGCGACCGAACAACAACAGCACGATGACCAGAACGATCAGCCAGTGCCACATGCTAAAAGAACCCATTACGCTAACTCCCTGTTGTGATGTTCCCTCGATGTAAGGATTTCCCACACCGTTTCCAACATCAAGCCCTTTGAACTGAGCTTAATGTCACGGTATCGCCCTTTGTGACAAGCCACCGACCCATCGAAAAGTGGTGAGGACATTGTTTTCGCGATGCATGGCAAAAACAAGACGCTGGTGTTCAATCTTCGGGGGCACCGCGAGGGGCGAGCAACCCAAGTTCCTCGAGATCCATCTGGGTGATCGGATCCTCATCCTCGGTCAGCTCGTCGTTCATCAATGGCGAGGGAATATTGAAGTTCGCCGGAATGCGGCCCGACAGCAAGCCCGCTCCCTTCAATTCTTCGAGACCGGGCAGATCGCGCAGCTCTTCGAGACCGAAATGGTCGAGAAAGTCGCGCGTCGTGCCCAATGTCACCGGACGGCCCGGCGTGCGTCTGCGACCGCGAAAACGCACCCAGCCGGCCTCCATCAGCACGTCGAGCGTGCCGCGCGAGGTCTGGACGCCGCGGATATCTTCGATTTCGGCGCGCGTCACCGGCTGGTGATAGGCGATGATCGCCAGCACTTCCAATGCCGCGCGCGAGAGCTTCTTTACCTCGTTGTCGTCACGGCGGATGACGAAGGAAAGATCGGCGGCGGTGCGGAAGGCCCAGGCGCCCTCGATCTGGACGAGATTGACGCCACGCGGGGCATATTGCTCCTTCAGCCGCTGCATGATCGCCCGCACGTCCGCACCTCTCGGCAGGCGCTCGGCGAGGAAACCTTCGGAAACCGGCTGCGACGAGGCGAAGACCAGCGCCTCGGCGGTCCGCTCGGCCTCGATCTCGGCCTGGATATCGCGGCCTTCCTCTTCGAAATCTTCTCCGCTGTTCAGATCGATCAAGCCTGCCGCTCCTGTTCAACCACCTGCAGCGTGGCGTGTTTCGGGCCGCGACGCATGAAAATCGGCTGAAAGGCGCCGTCCTGGCGGATTTCGAGCTTGCCCTCCCGCACCAGCTCCAGCGAGGCGGCGAAGGCGCTGGCGATCGCCGTGACGCGTTCCTCGGGTGCCGCGAGATAACGCAACAGATAATGCTCCATCGCCGTCCAGTCGCCGATTTCGCCGATCATCTGGGTCAGCAGGTCGCGCGCATCGGTCAGCGACCAGACGTTGCGCCTCTCGATCGTCACCTGCGTGACGGCATGGCGCTGACGCAGCGCCGCATAGGCGGTCAGGAGGTCGTAGAGGCTTGCCGCGTAAGCGGATTGCTGCCGGTCGGGAATATGCTCGGGCGCGCCGCGGGCAAAAATATCGCGGCCAAGGCGGTTGCGGTTGACGAGGCCTTCCGCCGCCTGGCGCATGGCTTCGAGGCGCTTCAGGCGAAAGGCGAGCGTTGCCGCCATTTCCTCGCCGGACGGGCCGTCATCCTTGACCTGCTGAGGTATCAGCAGCCGCGACTTCAGATAGGCAAGCCAGGCCGCCATGACGAGATAATCGGCGGCAAGCTCGATGCGGATCCGCCGGGCGCTTTCGACGAACTGCAGATATTGCTCGGCGAGCGCCAGCACGGAAATGCGCGACAGGTCGACCTTCTGATTGCGGGCGAGATAGAGCAACAGGTCGAGCGGGCCTTCGAAGCCGGCGACGTCGATCACCAGCGCCGGCTCATGGCTGGCGCGCTCGGCGCTGTTGTCCTGCCACAGCTTGTCCATCGGCGTTGCCGCCTGCGGACGCTCCGTGCCCTTGACCGTGTTCACCTCACCGCTCCCTTACGATCAGACCGTCGCAAACATCGCCTCGAAGTCCGTCCTCAATTCCGCTTCATCAGCCGCATCCGGCGCCGCAAAGCCTGTTTCCACCGCCTTGGCGCGGGCAAGCGGCAGACCGGCGAGCGCGGGAACATTTGCCACGACATCCACCATCTCGTCCATCTTGCCATTGCAATGCAGCACGATATCGCACCCGCCTGCAATGATATTCGCCGCACGTTGGCCGATCGTGCCGGAAAGAGCGTTCATCGAGCTGTCGTCGGAGAGCAGCAGGCCGTTGAAACCGATATGCTCACGGATGACGCCATCGATCACCTTACGTGAGGTTGTCGCCGGATTGTCGGGGTCGATCGCGGTGAAGACAAGGTGGCAGGTCATCGCCATCAACTCATCCTTCATCGCGACGAAGGGCGGGAAATCGTGGGCCTCCAGCTCATTTCGCGAGACGGTGACGACGGGCAGTTCCAGATGCGAATCCGCAAAGCCGCGGCCATGGCCCGGCATGTGCTTCATCACGGGCAGCAGGCCGCCGGCTTTCAGCCCATCGGCTGCTGCACGGCCCATCGCGATCACGGTCTCGGGGTCGCCGCCATAGGCGCGGTCGCCGATGACATTGCTGCTGCCCTCGACCGGCACATCGAGCACCGGCAGGCAATCGACATTGATGCCGAGCTTCGAAAGGTCGAAGGCGTGCAGCCGCGACATCAGCCAGGCAGCGCGAAGCCCAAGCGCCGGGACGCGGCGATAGAGATCGCCGAGCGCCTGGCCGGAAGGATAACGCGAGAGGATGGGCGGGCGGATGCGCTGGACGCGGCCGCCCTCCTGATCGATCAGCACCGGCGCATGCCAGCCAACGCTTTCGCGCATTTCGGCGACGAGATCGGCGATCTGCGCCGCTTCGGAAATGTTGCGTCCGAAGAGGATGAAACCCCAGGGCCGCTCGGCCCGATAAAAGGCTTTCTCTTCGGGAGTGAGGGAAAGGCCGCTGCAGCCAAGGATCATCGCTTTTGATTCGGTCATATCAGAATCATAGACGCCGCCCCGGCAAATGCGAGCAAGCGCAGACGAGATGCACAAAAAAGAGCGGCGGGCCGATCCGGCCCGCCGCTCTTTTATTCAACAATCCGCTGTTACTTGGAGATCAGGCAGCTTCCGCCGGCCGCGCGATACTGTTCGCAGAGTGCAGCCGCTTCATCCTTGGAACCGGCCGGGATACGGACACGGTAGAAAGTGCCCTTGCCGGCGATATCGGCCCTGCGGATCTCATGGGCGCGGCCGCCGAGCACGCCAGCGAATTTCTTCGACAGGCTGGCATAGGACTTGTTGGCTTCGTCTTCCGACGGCAGCGAGGCGATCTGGATGCCGTAGCCGCCGGCGGATGCTGCCTGCTGAGGCTGGGCGGCAGCCGGTGAAGCGGCCGCGACCTGCGTCGTCTTCGGCTGCTGCGCGGGCTGGCGTACATTGCCCTTCTCAGTCACGGTGCCGACGATGTTGACAGGCTGCTCGGCCGGGCGGGCCATCGGAACTGGCGCGGTATCGGTGACGGGCGTCGTCTTGACCGGACGCACCGGCGCATCGGCCGAGGCAGAATCTGCGGCCGGCATATCGATGGTTGCGGCGGGCGACGGTTGCGCCGGCGCGGTTTCGACGGGTGCGGCTGAGCGAGCGTCGGCGGAGGCGACTTCGGCGCTTGCCGGGAAGCTTGCGGCCGATCCGCCGACCGGAGGCACGGCCGGGGTCGACTGGGGCGCCAGCGCCGGCGAAGTCGCCTGGGCAGACGGCGTCGCCGGGGCAGCTTGCGCCGGTTGATCGGCGGGCGCCAGGTCCTCGCGGGCAACCAACGTACCGTCCGGCTTGACAATCATCGTGCGGACCTTGCGCGGCGAAACGGACGGAGCCTTGTCGCCGTCGCTTGCAGCACTGCTGTCGGCGCTGTCCTGGCTCGGCAGCAGACGCGGATCTTCCGTCTCGCCGACTGCGGTCGGCGTGATCTGATCATTGGCGCCGGCGTTCTCATCGTCCTCAGGCAGCGCCTCCGGCGTCAGCGTGCGCTGAACGACATCGACGGGCGCCTCGTCGGAGGAAACGAGCGCTTTCTGCTTCGGCTCTTCGGCCGAACCCGCAACGCGGTCGTAGACGGCCTTGTCCTGGTTCGGCACGGTCTTGCCGCCCGGATTTTCCGGAACGACCTTGACGGGCTCCTTATCGGCGACGATCACGCGCGGCTCGCCCGATGCGACGATACCGAGCCCCTCGCCGTTCCAGACGGAGGAATAGACGCCATAACCGACGCCGGCAAAGACTACCAGCACGACGGCGCCGGCCAGCAGGCGGCGCATCGAACGGGCACGGCTGAAATCGGCAGCCTGGCTTGCCGATTCGATGCGGACTTCGGAAACATTCTCGCGGCGCTCGACGGGTTCCCGTACGCTGCGGCGGAAATCTTCCTCCAGCGCCCGTTCGAAATCATCAAGGCCATCGGCGATGGTCGGCTTGACCGGCTTCACCGCGGCGGCGGCCGTGTCGCGAACCGGCGCCGGCGTTTCGCGCGGCTTGGCGGGTTCGAAGAAGCTTGCGATTTCCGCATCGAGATCGAAATCGAAATCTGCGGTTTTCGCAACAGGCGCCGGTTGCTCGACCGGCGGCAGTGCCGGCACGTGCATGTCGTCGACCGTCTCGGGGCGCTCCTCCGGATCGGAGATCATCGCCGGATCAAACGGCAGGTCTTCGGTCGAGTCGGCGACCGGCGTCCAGTTGAAGGCTGGAGCCTGCGCTGGAGCCGGCGGCTCGGAGGTGACGACTGGAGCGGGCTGCGCGGGCGCGACAACGGCCTGCGGACGCGTGACCGGCTGAGGCAGAGGAGCTGCCTGCTGAGGCGCGGGGGCGACCGCCCGCGGCTGCGGCGCCATCACCGGCGCCTGCGGTTCCGGCTGCGACTCGGCTTCGCCCGGCTCGGAGAAATCGAGATCGGCGAGTTCCAGTTCGATGCCGGCAAGATCCAGCTCGAAATCATGACCGGCGAAGGGGTCGTCGGCTTCCGGCAATGGCTGTGGCGCCCGGGAATAAGCCGCTGCGGCAGGCTGCTGGGCAGCCGCCTCGACAAGCTGCGGTGCGATAGGCCTTGCGGCTTCGACGGCATAGGTCGGAGCCGGTTCGACCGGAACAGGCACGATCGGATCACGCTGGACAGGTGCCGCAGCAACGGGCGCAGCCTCAAGCGGCGCGGCGGGTTGCGGCGCAACGGCCACCGGATTGGCGCGCTTCAAGACCGGATTCGGCACGGGATAGCGCGAGACGTCGGCGAGCAAATCGTCGAGATCGAAGGTGCCGGCGGTATGCGGCACTTCGGGAACGACCTCCGTCAGCGCGGCATCGGCCTGGATTTCACCTTCGACTGCGGCAGCAAGATCGAAACCGGCGTCGGCATCGAAATCCTGATCTTCCTGAATTTCTACGAGTTCCTCGGCCTGCGGAGTCTCTTCCGGTGCGACCGCCTCATCGTCATGACGATCGAGTTCGGCGGGGAAGCCGAGCGATGGAGCGGCGAATTCGAATTCTTCGGCGGACCCCACAGCGGCGATTGGCGCCGGCTGCTGGATTGCAGGCTGCGGCTCGACCTCGGTGAGATCGGCGAACGACGCCTCGGCCACCGACTCGATTTCCGGTTCGGCCACCGGCTCCGGCTGAACAACCGGCTCCTCGCGTTTGGCCGCATGGAAATTGGCAAGCGGCAGCCTGATGCTGGCAGCCGACCATTGCGGCGCCTTGGCAGGCTGTGGCACGGCAGAGACGGGGGCTGCGCCGATCGACAGCTCAAGCTCCTCGATCAGGTCGCGTGCACCGCCGAAGGCCGATTGAACCGGCGCCTCGAAATCAGGATCGACGGAAAGCTGCTGCGGGCCGGCCGCCCAATCGGCAGCCTGCTCGTCCCAGCTCCTTGCGGCGGGCGCCGCCGCTTCCTCGACGGGAGCGGGAGCGGGAGCGACGGAAACCAGCTCCGGAGCCTCAGCGCTTTCGAGAACAGGGGCAGCGTCGAGAACGGGCTCGACATAATCCTCGGGATCAATATCCTCGGCGACCGGCTCGGCCGGCCGGTCGAGTTCGCCAAGCGGACGCGGCGCGTCGTAACGATCGAACTCGCGCACAAGCTCGTCCTCGAGATCAAGGGCGGGCTCGCGCCGCGCGGCTTCGTTCACCGTATTTGCTGCAACACGCGGTTCGAAGCCGACGATCCGGGCAAGTTCGGCCAACGGATCGTCGTCGGCAAACAGATCGTCTTTTCCGCGCGTATCATACGCAAGTTGTTTCTCAGCCATGCCTATCCCACTCGCAAACGCCAACGCTCAAATGCCAGCGCATTGTGGGGAAATGGTGACGTTATCGCATTTCGTCAGGTGCTGCAGTGCCTGCAATGGCAAGTCCCGACTTCAAAACCGACGCGACGGCGTACACCAGCCCAAGTCTGGCAATACTTGATTCTCGGTTTTTATCATTAACAAATCGTAATTCCGGCTGATCTTTACCTTTGTTCCAGTGCGCATGGAACGAACTGGCGAGGTCGTAGAGGTAAAAAGCGATGCGATGCGGCTCCTGCGACTGGGCCGCCGCCTCGACCACCCGCGGGAATTCGGCGAGCTTGGCGACAAGCTGCAATTCGGCCGGATCGCCAATGCCAGCAACGGTTTTCGCAAGATCCTCGGGCGAAACTTCGAGGCCGGGGAAAGCCTCCCTCGCCTGCCGGAAGACCGACATGCAGCGGGCATGCGCGTACTGCACGTAAAAGACCGGATTATCCTTCGACTGTTCCGTCACTTTTGCGAAATCGAAGTCGAGCGGTTCGGAATTCTTGCGGTAAAGCATCATGAAGCGGACCGAATCACGGCCGACTTCCTCGACGACGTCGCGAAGTGTCACGAAATCGCCGGAGCGCTTCGACATCTTCACCGGCTCGCCGTTGCGATAGAGCTTGACGAGCTGGCAGAGCAGCACCGTCAGCTTCGCCTTGCCGTCGGAAACGCCGCGTGCAACCGCTTCCAGGCGCTTGACGTAGCCGCCATGATCGGCGCCGAGCACATAGATCATCTCGTCGAAGCCGCGGTCGAACTTGTTCTTGAAGTAGGCGACGTCGGCGGCGAAATAGGTGTAGGAGCCGTCCGACTTGATCAGCGGCCGGTCCATGTCGTCGCCCACCTCGGTCGAGCGGAAAAGCGTCTGCTCGCGGTCCTCCCAGTCCTCGGGAAGCTGGCCCTTCGGCGGCGGCAGCGTGCCCTTGTAGACATAGCCCTTGAAGGTCAGATCGTTGATCGCCTTACGGATCGCCGCCGCGCCATCGGCGTGCAGGGTCCGTTCGGAGAAGAAGATGTCGTGATGGACGTTCAGCGCCGCCAGATCCTCGCGGATCATGACCATCATCGCGTCGATCGTGCGGTCCTTGACGATCGGCATCCATTGCTCTTCCGGCATATTGTGCAGCCGCACGCCATAATCGGCGGCAAGCGACTGTCCCACAGGCACGAGATAATCGCCGGGATAAAGGCCCGAAGGGATTTCGCCGATCCGTTCGCCAAGCGCCTCGCGATAGCGCAGGAAGACGGAGCGGGCGAGCACGTCGATCTGCGAGCCGGCGTCGTTGATGTAGTATTCCTTCTCGACGCCGTAGCCGGCAAAGGCCAGCAGGTTGGCGAGCGCATCGCCGACAACGGCACCACGGCAATGGCCGACATGCATCGGCCCGGTCGGATTGGCAGACACATATTCGACATTGACCTTGCGGCCCTTGCCGAGCGTCGAACGGCCGTAATCCGTGCCGGAACCGATCATCGAGGCGAGCAGCCGCTGCCAGTACCCGACGGCGAGACGGATATTGATGAAGCCTGGACCGGCGACCGAGACGTCGGCGACGTCGGCGTCTTCCTTGAGCTTGGCGATGATGACGTCGGCAAGCGCACGCGGATTGCTTCCGAGCGGCTTTGCCAGCACCATCGCGGCATTGGTCGCGACATCGCCATGGCTCGCATCGCGCGGCGGCTCGACGGTGATGCGGCCGAAATCGAGCTCGGATCGCTTTTCCCTGACCAGATCGATCTGTTCAAGGGCGGTTTTGATCCTGGCTTCGAAGTCGGTAAAAAGGTTCATCGCACTCTTCCATGCATAGGCTGTGCCAAGGCGCAAATCGGCCTCGGCGGGGCGACCGCTGCCTATCGCAAATCCGGAGTGTGGTCAAACAATCGCCTGTGGGCGCTGATCGCGTAGGTGTCCGTCATGCCGGCGAGATAGTCGCCGACGTGGCGGGCTTTCGGCGCGTCGGAGAGGCCGGCGATATGATCCACCCAGTAATGGCTCTGCATCTCCTTGGGATTGGCCATGTAGGCGCCAAAGAGGTCGGTGACGATCTGGGCGGCACCGGCGCGGATGCGCATAATATCGGGATTGCGGTAGATGCGCTTGAAGAGCATCGCCTTGATCTGCCTGTCGGTTTCGGCCATCCCTTCCGAAAAGGTGGCAATGACCCTGTCGGCGGCGCGGATATCGGCTGCGCTCTGCGGGCGGATGAGGGAAAGCCGCTGCTGCGCGACGCTTATCACGTCCTCGACCATGCGGGTGATCTGACGGCGCATGATCTCGTGGGTGAAGCGGCTGGGCTCCAGATGGGGATATCGCGCCCTCACCTCGGCCATCAGCCCGGCAAGGAACGGAATTTCCTCCAGCATGTCGAAAGTCAGGTAACCGGAGCGCAGCCCGTCGTCGATATCGTGGGTGTTATAGGCGATATCATCGGCGATCGCCGCGACCTGAGCCTCGAGGCTGGCATAGGTTGCAATCTCGAGATCGTGGAGTTCGCAATAATCGAGAATCGGCTGCGGAACCGGGCCGCGCGTGCCGACGCCATCGGGCGTCAGCAGCGGACCATTGTGTTTGACCAGACCTTCCAAGCTTTCCCATGTCAGGTTGATGCCGTCGAATTCGGCATAACGCCGCTCCAGCTTGGTCACGATGCGCAGGGATTGGGCATTGTGGTCGAAGCCGCCATAGGGCAGCAGCACCTCGTGCAGCGCATCCTCGCCGGTATGGCCGAATGGCGTGTGGCCGAAATCATGGACGAGCGCCACGCCCTCGGCCAGATCCTCATCGAGCTTCAAAGCGCGGGCCAGCGCCCGGGCGATCTGCGCCACCTCGATCGTGTGTGTCAGCCGCGTTCGGTAATGATCGCCGTCCTGGGCGATGAAGACCTGGGTCTTGTGCTTCAGCCGGCGGAAGGCAGTCGTGTGGACGATTCGGTCGCGGTCGCGCTGAAAATCGGAGCGCGTCGGACTGCCGTCTTCCGGATAGAGGCGCCCGCGCGTCGTCCAGGGGTCCGCCGCATAGACTGCTCTTTCGCTGCCGCCAAATCCCAATGCCCGCCTGTCAATCGTCATTCTTCACCGTCATTCTGCCTGTTGCCGCATCTGCCCATTGACGCCGCTTTGCGCTCTTCATACCTATAGCCCGATGAAACGGTAAAGAGGCGTGTTTCCAAACCGCTTCGGCGCATCATGGCCTTTTAACGAAGATCATGATAAGTCTTTGATATCAGGCATTTGAACATTCGAGTGCCGAAACCCATTCTCTCCGGATCTTGACCCCGGCAGGAGGAAACATGACGGATACGAGTGTAACCCTTTCGGACGCCGCGGCAAAGCGCATCGCGGCGATCATCGGTGCGGAAGCCGGCAAGAGCGCGTTGCGGGTTTCCGTCGAAGGCGGTGGCTGTTCGGGCTTTTCCTACAAGTTCGACCTTGCCGACAGCGCAGCAGACGACGACATCATTGTGGAAAAGAACGACGCCAAAGTGCTGATCGACAGCCTGTCGCTCGTCTACATGGCAGGCTCGGAGATCGATTTCGTCGACAACTTGCTCGGCCAATCCTTCCAGATCAAGAACCCGAATGCGGTCGCAAGCTGCGGCTGCGGCACCAGCTTCTCGATCTGAAAATCTAAACCTGCAGCACTATCCCCAACGACCGGCCGAAGAATTGCTTCCGGCCGGTTTATCGTCTTGTCCTGTCGTGAAAGACCGCGATAAAAGAAGCGCGCGAAGCGAAACAGGACGAAGAGATGAAGATCGCGACTTGGAACATCAATGGCGTCAAGGCGCGCATCGACAATCTCACCCAGTGGCTCAAGGATTCCGATCCCGATATCGTCTGCCTGCAGGAGATCAAGACGATCGACGAGGGGTTTCCGAGGCTGGAGATCGAGGCGCTCGGCTATCACGTCGAGACGCACGGCCAGAAGGGCTTCAACGGCGTGGCGATCCTCTCCAAGAGCTCCCCGTTCGAAGTCAACCGCGGCCTGCCCGGCGACCCGCTGGACGAACAGTCCCGTTTTCTCGAAGCGGTGTTCACGCTGGCCGATAAGCGCATTCTGCGCGTCTGCTGCATCTATCTGCCGAACGGCAATCCCATCGACACGGAAAAATATCCTTACAAGCTCGCCTGGATGGAGCGCCTTCGGACCTTCGCCGCCGAGCGGCTCGCCTATGAGGAGATGCTGATCCTTGCCGGCGATTACAACGTCATCCCGGAACCGCATGATTGCTTCGATCCGAAGGTCTGGGAAAATGACGCGCTGTTCCTGCCGCAGACGCGGGAGGCATTCCGCAGGCTCGAAAATCTCGGGCTGACGGAGGCGGTGCGCGCGACAACGGATGCGACGCAGCTCTACTCATTCTGGGATTATCAGGCCGGTGCATGGCCGAAGAACAACGGCATTCGCATCGACCATTTGCTGCTGTCACCGGAAGCGGCCGACCGGATGACGTCGGCTGCGATCGAAAAACATGTGCGGGCTTGGGAAAAGCCGTCCGACCACGTGCCCGTGATCGCCTATTTCGATTTCGCCGCCTGAGGTATTGCTTAAGAGCATGATGCCGAAAACTGTAGGCGGTTTTCGGGCGACATCATGCTCTAACTCTTTAATTTAGAACAGGATTCAGATTTTAGGCCGAGAGAGCCTAAAATCATCCTGTTCTAGTCGTCGGAGCCGCTGGAGATGCTGTGGGACAACGATACCGCTGTGCGGCGATCGGCCTCGTTGGCAACCGAGAAGGCCTGCTCCTGCAGCGCTTCCATCCAGTTGCAGTCCTTCGGCTTGCAGCGGTCGAGCGCCGCCGTCATCAGCGCCAGGCCGCGGGCCGTCTGGCCTTCGTCGAAAAGAATATTGCCGAACACAGCCATGGCGCCGGGATGACCGCTCTTGCGGGCCTGGTTCAGCCATTTCTTCGCCTGCTGCGGGCTGGCAGAACCGCCCTCGCCGGCCAGCATCATCTGCGCCAGCTGGAACTGCGCCTCGGGAACGCCGAAGGTGGAGGCCACCTGGAAATAGAGCTGGCGCGCCTGGGTGAGATCGATCTTGACGGGGCTGCCCGATATGCCGTGTTTGTAATAATTGGCGAGCGAGAGCAGCGCGTTGACGAAGAAGCCTGTATCTTCAGAGCCGGGTTCGACGCCCTGCTGGGCGATCTCGCTGTAGATCTTGAAGGCTTCGAAATCATCCTGGGTGACGCCGTCGCCATCGGCATACATGTTGGCAAGCGCCCAGCGCGAACCGGTATGGCCTTTTTCGGCGGCGTATTTGTAGGCCTCGACCGCCTCTTCCTTCTGTCCGTTCTTATAGGCCTTGAAGCCGAACTTGAAGAGATCGAAAGGACCGGATTCCTTGCTGACGCCGGCCTTGATGTCGAAGGCGCGAGCCGGGCAAGTCATGGCCAGCGCCACGGCCACCGACATGCCCATCAGCATGAATTTGAACAGTTTGAACTCGGACGTTACCATTTCAACCGATTTCTTTCGTTCATCCCTGGCAGGCGACGGCGCTTGCGCCGTGCATCCCGCGGATGTGTCCCGTCGAGGCGAGCGATCCCGCGGCGAGCTCCATGGCTCCTTTGCCCGCGTCGCATCCAGCCCATCCGCCTTTTCGCAAAGGCCAAATTTTCAGCACCACCCGGCTCCCGGCATGGTCCGACTGCAATTTTCCCGGCATTCTTTCGGCAGGCGCGGCATCCGCCTTCCCGCCTTTATCGCATTCGTAAATAGCAAATGTGACCAAACCGGTATCGACATCTCCGGCGACGCTCTGCTGTCCATGCGAGCGGGCAGAAAACGACGACGATGAGCGGATCGACGGCGTCATTGCGAGACCGGAAACGGCCGCAATCAAACGACTGTCGCCAATCGCGCCGTACGATCTGGTGTTACCGGAAAAAAATCGACCCATGCTACTAATTACACGCACCGTAAGTCTGCCATCACCTCGCCCGCAAATAGCGGTGCTCCCTCTTTGTGGCGGGAAATGGACAAATTCGCCCCATCGCCACCATACGCCATCCGTCATCAAAAACTGTTGCTGAATCGTCACAAAACGAGGCCGGGAAATGACATGATTAACGGGCGCCAATAAAGAAGAGCCCGGCAGTGCCGGGCTCCTCAATTCTTCAAATCGGGTGATTAGAACTTGATCTTTATGCTGGTCGACAGTGCAGCGACCAGATCGTTGTCGAAGGAATAGGAGACGTCGTCGCCGTAGGTCTGGCCATTATACTCGAAGGTGCCGGACGAACCGCTCGTCAACACGCCGACTGCACCGGCAAAACGCCATTCGATATGTTCAGTCGGCGTGTAGGCGGCGCCGAGCCCGAGCGTCCAGCTGTCCGTCTGTGCACCATAACCCTGACTGGTGCCGCGGTCCCACGTGAGGCTGACTGCGCCGGCCCACTGATCGTTGAACTTGTGACCCACGCCGCCGGAGATGGTCCAGCCGTCACGATAGAAAAGGTCGAGTGAAGTGAGTTCCGTAGCGCCGCCCGCCGTGCAGGCGGCCAGACCCTTTGTCGATTTCGGGCAGAAAGCTACGGACTGGAGGACACTCCAGTTCGTCCACTTGACCGATCCGAAGGCAAGCCAATCCGGAGCAATGCCGCTCTGCAGTTTTAGCTCCAGCGAATCCGGCGCTTCGGCGGAACCGAAAACAGGTGTGACTTGGCCTCCAAATGTCGGGACAACCGGAACCTGACGGAGATCAACAGTCCCGGTCAAGTTATCGTACTTGACGCGGCTGTTGTAGACGAGGCTTGCCCGCATCGCATACTCGGGAATCTCATAAGCGAGACCAGCGCGCCAGCCCCAGCCGCTATCGTCGAGATCGAGGCGGCCAATGCCGGTGCCAAGGATGGACGGAAGCGCTGCAACCAGACGCTCCTTGAAGCCTTCGACTTCCTGATAGAAAGCGCCGCCAATGAAGCGAAGCTGCCCAGGGCCAACATCAAAGCGATAGGAGCAGGTGCCGCCATAGTTGCGGGTCTTGATCTCCGTCTCGATGTTATTGTTGGCGCCAGCCCAGTTCACACCGGGATCGGTATGCCCACCGAAGGGCTCGGAATAGTCGACGAGGCAATCGATCGTATCGGCGAAGCCGGCTTTGAAGCCGATATAAGGGATGGTGTAGTTTGAAGTATCATCAGCTGTGTCCGGACGGCTGTTCAGATTGCCATCCGTTAGCGACGTATCTCTAACGTCCTTCAGCTTGCGCTGCGGTGTGACGTAGGTCACACCCGACTGAAACGAGAAAGGCGACGTATCGAACAGCTGATCGATATTGTATCCGCCGCGCTCCAGGCCACCGGCAAAGGACGGCGCGGCAAGCGACGAAAAAACAACGAGCGACGTTACGCCCTTGGAAAACATACGCGGTGCCATTGTGTCTCCCCCACTCCAGCAATTGATGTGGCGACACTGTGTAAGTGTTCGCCGGAAATGGCAACGCGGCCCACGGCAGCACCGCCGGTCATTGCAGCGGCTAATTTACGTAAAGAGATTGACGGACACGTCAAAAAATCTGGTTAATAAAATTTTATTCCGGCAATCGAATCCTTTCGTAGGATTTTTAGACGTTCGTTCCAAACATCGTGAAAGCTGTATCAATCGGACAACAGTGCCAGTTTTCGCCCGCAGCCCCTAAGGACAGCCACAATCCACAGCCCGAGTGCCCGAAGTTAGCCGTTTTCGAGACCGAATCGCGTGCTTGCAGGCAGCAAAAAAGACGCGCCGGCGACGGCGCGTCTTTGAAATTTCTTACCAAAGCGGCTCTCGAAAGTTACCCGGCTTCGCTGACCCTGGAAAGAGCGGTCTTCAAGCTTGTCATCTGCCCTTGCAGCTCTTCGAGACGCTCGCGCTCGGTCTCGACGACCTCGGGATTAGCATTGGCGACGAACTTCTCGTTGGAGAGCTTGCCGTTGATGCGGGATATTTCGCCGTCCATCTTGGCAATTGCCTTCTCCAAGCGAGCCTTTTCGGCGGAAAGATCGATCAGATTGCCGAGCGGCAGGCAGATGGTGGCCTCGGCCACGACGATCTGAGCCGCACCCTTCGGCGCATCGTCGGCCAGCGATATCGCCTCGACGCGCGCAAGCCGCTTGATGGCGGCGTCATGGCGGAACAGCCTTTCGCGGGTTAGGTTGTTGGCCTTGACGACGACCAGCGGCGCAGTTGCCGATGGCGGCACGTTCATTTCGGCGCGCACAGAGCGGATACCGGAGACGAGGTCGATCAGCCAGTTGATCTCGTCGGCAGCCGCGTCGTCGGCATAAGACGGCGCCGGCCATTCGGCGTGGCAGACCAAGGTATCGCGCTCCTTGCCCTCGCCCGCGGTATGCGCCCACAGCTCTTCGGTCATGAAGGGCATGAAGGGGTGCAGCAGCTTGTAGATCTCTTCGAGAATATAGGCGCTGCAAGCCTGGGCTTCGGCCTTGGCGCCCTCATCCTCGCCGTTGAAGACCGGCTTCAAGAGTTCGAGATACCAGTCGCAGACCTCGTTCCAGACGAAGCGATAGAGCGCGCCGGCCGCGTCGTTGAAGCGGAAGGCTTCGAGCGCTTCCGTAACGTCACGTTCCGTACGGGCAAGTTCCGTCAGGATCCAGCGGTTGATGGTGAGTTCGGCCGCCTCCGGCACGAAATGCGGATCGCTCTTGGCGCCGTTCATCTCGGCGAAGCGCGTGGCGTTCCAGAGCTTGGTGCCGAAATTGCGGTAGCCGGCGATGCGGGCCGGATCGAGCTTCACGTCGCGACCCTGCGCGGCCATGATCGCCAAGGTAAACCGCAGCGCGTCGGCGCCGTATTCGTCGATCAGTTCGAGCGGATCGATGACGTTGCCCTTCGACTTCGACATCTTCTGCCCATTTTTGTCGCGCACCAGCGCGTGGATATAGACGGTATTGAAGGGCTCGACGGGGTTGCTGTCCTCGTCCTTCATGAAGTGCAGGCCCATCATCATCATGCGGGCAACCCAGAAGAAGATGATGTCGAAACCGGTGACGAGGACATTGGTCGGGTAATAACGCGCAAGCTCAGGCGTCTCGTCCGGCCAGCCCAAGGTCGAGAACGGCCAGAGCGCGGAGGAGAACCAGGTGTCGAGCACGTCCTCGTCGCGCGTCAGGATCTCACCAGGCTTGAAGTTTTCGAGCAGGTCCTCGACATAGGCTTTCATCGGCCCCTCATGGGAGAGGTAATGCTGGATCGCCGCCTGCAGCGCCTCCTCCTCGGTCTTTTCGACGAAGACCTGGCCGTCTGGGCCGTACCAAGCGGGGATCTGGTGGCCCCACCAGAGCTGGCGGGAGACGCACCAGGGCTGGATGTTTTCCATCCATTCGTAATAGGTCTTGTCCCAGCTCTTCGGCACCATCTTGGTGCGGCCTTCGCGAACCGAGGCGATCGCCGGTTCGGCGAGCGTCTTGGCATCGACATACCATTGTTCGGTCAGCCGCGGCTCGATCGGCACGCCGCCGCGGTCGCCATGCGGGACCATGTGCTTGTGCGGCTCGATCTTGTCGAGCAAACCGGCTTCTTCGAAAATTTCGACGATGACCTTGCGCGCGTGGAAGCGATCCTGCCCTTCCAGGCGGTCCCAGGCGCCGTGGAGCGCGGCCGGATGGTCGAGACCTTCGAGGAAATCTTCGTTGTCCTTGATGGCGATCGTGCCGTCGATATTCATGATGTTGATCGCGCGCAGGCCGGCCCGCTTGCCGACGTCAAAGTCGTTGAAGTCATGCGCAGGCGTGACCTTGACGGCACCGGTGCCGGCTGTCGGATCGGCATAGTTGTCAGCGACGATCGGGATGCGGCGGCCGACGATCGGCAGGATGACATGCTTGCCGATAATCGACTTATAGCGCTCGTCCTCCGGATTGACCGCAACACCGGTATCGCCCAACATGGTTTCCGGGCGCGTGGTGGCAACGACGAGATAATCCCGCGTTTCCCATTCGGTCGGCTTGCCTTCCTCGTCGAAAGCAACCGGATATTGATAGGTGACGCCCGGCTCCAGCGGATAACGCAGATGCCAGAGATTGCCCTTGATCTCATGCTGCTCGACCTCAAGGTCCGAGATCGCCGTCAGCAGCTTCGGATCCCAGTTGACGAGGCGCTTGTCCTTGTAGATCAGGCCTTCCTTGTAGAGCGTGACGAAAACCTCCACCACTGCCTTCGACAGGCCTTCGTCCATGGTGAAGCGTTCACGCGACCAGTCGCAGGATGCACCCAGGCGCTTCAGCTGATTGAAGATCAGCCCGCCCGATTCCGCCTTCCACTCCCAGATCTTGTCGATGAAGGCTTCGCGGCCCATGTCGCGCCGCCCCGGCAGCTGCTGCTCCATCAGCTTGCGCTCGACGACCATCTGCGTGGCGATGCCGGCATGGTCCATACCGGGCTGCCAGAGCACGTCCTTGCCGCGCATGCGCTCGAAGCGCACCATGATGTCCTGCAGCGTGTTGTTCAGCGCGTGACCCATGTGCAGCGAGCCGGTGACGTTCGGCGGCGGGATCACGATGGTGAAGGTCTCGGCCCCGGGCTTGGCGTTCGCGCCGGCGCGGAAAGCATCCGCGTCATCCCATTTGGCGGCGATTTTCGGTTCGACGGCAGCGGAATCATAGGTCTTGTCGAGCATTTTCTGACCAATTTCGAGGTTCGAGGATGGGGGTTGTAAATAGGATGGCCACGGCCAAGTCAATAAAAAAGCCGCCCCGGAGACCGGAGCGGCTTTTCCAGGAAAAAGCAATCCGATCAGCGGCGCGGGCCGCGCGCCACACGTTCGATTTCCTCGCGCACCAGGCGTTCGACGAGCGTCGGCAGGTTGTCGTCCAGCCACTCGCGCAGCATCGGGCGCAGCATGTCCTCAGCGATCTCGTCCAGCGAGCGGCGTTCGGCGCCGTCGATGGCGGCCGCAAGCTCCTCGAAGGAGCGGCTGATCTGCAGGCCGGCATCCTCCGAAAGCAGCGTCGGCTGGACTTCGTCCATGACGCTCGGCAGGAAACGGTCGGTCGACGACTGGGCTGCGGGCTCCAGTGCGGGCGGCGCCATTTCGACGGCCGGCGCCGGCTCGGCGACTGCGACCCTCGGCGCTTCCGCGAACATGGGCTCGGCCGGCTGAGGGATCGGGGCATGCTGGACAGGTTCTACGGCGGCCGGGAAAACAGGTTCGGCCGGCTGTGGCTGCGGCGCTGCGGCGCGCGGCGGCTCCGGCATCACGGCCGGCTGCGGCTCGGGCTGACGGAAGGCGCTTGGAATTTCGCGCAGCGCCTGACCGGCCTGCGCGGCGCTGCGCTCGGAAGCGGCGCGCACGCGGGCGGCGACATCGGCCAGCGACATTGCGCGGGCGGGCACCTCAGGTTCGGGAGCGGTGCCGGCCGAATTGGCGGCGACGAAGCGCGGATCGGACGAGGAGCGTGCGACCGGCTCGGGGAATTCGACGCCGGCATAGGTGTCATCAACCGTCAGATGGATTTCGGAGCCGTTATCCTCTTCATCGGCGCCATAGACCGGCGGCAGAGATGCAGAGATCGCCTTGCCGGCGCCAGGCTCATTGCTTTCGATGATCTGGCGGATGGAGGCCAGAATTTCTTCCATGGACGGTTCACGCGCTACACTTGGCTGAGCCATATCTATCCCCGTTATCCCAAAACAACGACCGGATGGTGTGGAGCGGTCATCCGAATCACCGCGACCTTAGAATACCCCAGGCGTGAAAAAAATCATCGCGAATCAATTGAGTGCGGCCATGCACAGTTTTGTTACCCAATGCTTGCCGCAGGAAAGCCTGCAGCGTTTTTGCGCCCTCTTCCATCCAATCCGGCGCGGAGGATTCAGGATAGGCGGCGTTTGTGAAAGCTTTCCGACGACCCGACGAAAAAGCGGGCGCCGATGTCGCCCGCTTCAGAATTTCACCGATGAAGACCCGGCTTAGAAAACGAATTCGCGCGCCTTGGCAAAGCCCGGCAGCGGCTTGACCGAGGCATTGAAGAAGACGTTTTCCGAAATCGCGCCGCGCTCGGCGACGAAGACCTTGGCGCGAGCAGCGTTGCCGTAACCTTCGACGGTGATCAGGCGACCGCCATCGCGCAGCTGAGCGAGAAGAGTAGCAGGAACCTCCTCGACCGCGCCGTTGATGAAGATCAGATCATAGGGGGCGCCGGCAGCGTAGCCCTTTTCGAGCGGACCGGTGACGACCTCGACCTTGCCGTATCCGGCAAGCTTCGCCTTCGCTTCCGCGGCCAGCGCCTCGTCGCATTCGAGCGCGATAACGGAGCCGGCGATGATCGACAGCAACGCCGAGGTGTAGCCCGTGCCGCAGCCGACTTCGAGCACGAAATCATCCTTGGTGATGGCGGCCAGCTGCAGCAGCTTGGCGAGCGGCGAAGCCTCCATCAGGAAACGGGCCGGCTTGCCGGGCGCGGCGGCTGAGATCTCGACGTCGTTGTCGATGTAGGCCAGCACCTTCGCCTTCTCCGGCACGAAACTCTCACGCGGCACCGTGAGAAACGCCGTCAGCACGGAATGCGAGGTAACGTCCGTCGTGCGAACCTGGTTATCGACCATCTTTGCGCGCGCTGCTTCGAAATCCATCATGTCCTCTCGCTCTTTGAAAAGCGGTTCCTGTCCCCCGTCTCTTAATCTCCACCACGAATGCTTTCAAGGCTTGGCAGCGGCCAGCGAAAAGAATCCGGCGGGCGCTTCTTCCGCGCCACAGGAGGCATGGGCAACGCTGCAACTCCCGCGTGGAAACTTCCGCCTCTTCATGCTATGATTTTTCACGGAGGAATAGGAGGAGCAGGCCATGTCTGCGATTTTCGAATATCTCACGCTGTTCGATTTCTTCATCGTCGCAGCGCTCATTGGCATCTTCTGCTGTGGGCTGCTGGACGGCAAAGCGACCTGAGACGGCCGCCCACCGAACCGCGCTCGATTCTCCCCGCATTGCTTCAGCCGCAACTCGTGCCGGCCGAGGCCGATCCGATGCGGCCGGATGACGGCATTTCAAGCTGATTATGTCATGTGGGAGAATTTTGGAGGCCTCGCCCGGAATTGAACCGGGGTACAAGGATTTGCAGTCCTCTGCGTCACCACTCCGCCACGAGGCCTCACCCGCTCGTTGTCCGAGCCGTGGCGAGCGTTTAGAATGATCGTAAGGAAATCGCAAGAGGGCATTTCGGAAAAACGGCGTTTCGATGCTCCCGAAAAGGTCATTTTCCTATCCTGGAACGATCCGTCGCAGACCAAGGTTTCTAACCGGTGACGATGCTCCATTTCCTGCCAAGGATGGTATTTGAAACAAATCCCAAGCTTGACTTCGATCACCGTCCGGACATCTTATTTCATCGGGAGGGCATGGAATCTGTGTAGGAGCCGCGATGGATTGGGCCGCCCTCAAATCGAAGCACATGCGTGCGGCATATGATGCGGAAACTCGGGATCTGCTGGTAAAATTCTCCGGCTCCCGCCCGGTAAAACACGCGGATATCCCTCCCCACGTCTACCAGAACCTGCTGGAAACGAGTGACCCGCACTTTTACTACAACTACTATATCGCTCCCTGCCGCGTCTCACCGCACCACAGGCAACGCGGCTCCGTGGCGTCTTACGGGCTGAAGCTCGCCCTCCTCATCGCCGCCTGCAGCCTGCTGATGGCAACCAGCCTCGACCCGGGCAATAGAGGAATTTTCGAGGCGAGCGAATTGCGGTCGAACTAGATACGGCGGCAGACCACCCCATGCCAGCATCAGCCGACAGTTATTGCCGCGGGACGATCCCGCGCGTGATCGCCGCCGAGATTGTCGCTTCTGTTCTGAGAGCGGTAGCGGCGGTTGTCCCTATCGCGGTCGCTCCCGCCATCACGCTCGTTGCGGCCGTTGAAATTGCGGTAGTTGCGAGGGCCATTATAGCTGCCGCCCTGACCGTGATCGACGACGCAGCCTTCGGGACGGCGGCAGATGCCGCGAGCGTCGAAACCGCGGCTGTCGACCTGAGCTTCAGCGGGAGCGCCTGAGAGAATCGTCGCCGCCGACAGGGCGAGAACAAAAAATGCTTTCATTTCTTCACCTAGGCCATCTCGGCGCGATCTTGCTTTCGCATCGCTACATCTTGAGTGCGGAAAGCCATTCACTGTTCCCCAAGCAATCATCAGCCCGCCGGCTTCCGCCGTCTATGCCACCAGACTGCTAGCCGCCGCCGAAGCCGGCGGGCAAGTGGCAGATCATGCGAGAGCACGAGGAAGCCGAGCGGCAGCATCCAGAAGCCGAGGATGGGCAGGAAGCCCAGCACTCCACAGAAAATCAGCGCAATGCCGATCGCCATCCGCGCCAAGCGTGAGCGCGGCATGCCGATGCTGAAAGAGCCGAGCATAAGCCTGCCGCTTGCGTGGTCGATACCGAAGCGCCTTGCCCGCACCTTGGGCTCCTCGCCGCCCCGCGTCTGTCCATAATCATTCCCATTCGTCATTCACCACAAATGGGCACAGGCAACCTAAATACAAGTTCATTTCATTTTTTTGAAAAAACCGCTTGGCAAACCGGGCAAGCATTTGTATTAGCCCACTCACACCGCGCCAAGCAGTGATCCCTGGTAGCTCAGCGGTAGAGCATTCGACTGTTAATCGACAGGTCGCCGGTTCGAATCCGGCCCGGGGAGCCATTTTTCAAGAGCCTGTGTTCGTTGAGAAATCCGACAGCAGGCACTTAATTCTCCACTTTCTCTCCCCGCTTTTACAACTCGGCATTTGCCGATTGCCCGCCTTCGAAGCCGCCTGGATGGAGACGATGTTCGCCTATGGAAAGGCGACCTTCGCAGCTTTGCGCCATGAAAAGACCGTCGGCATTCGCGCCGACGACCCAAGTGGCCGGCCACCGCCGACTAAAAATCGAAATACACGGTCACACCTGACCGACGACGATAGCGGTAATCGTCGCGATAGCCGTAGTAGTCGCGATGACCGTAATACCGCGGACGGTAGCACGAGCCGTAATACCGGCAGTCGCGGTGGGCATAGCGGCGTTTCTTCCAGTGGCCATAGGCATGCCCATTACCGTGGCGACGGTGTTTGACCTGCTCGACGTCGTTGTGCACAGCTACCGCTTTCGGCACGACGATCGGCGCAGCGTTTAGCGGCAGGGCGAAAGAGGCAGCCAAGACTGTGGCTGCGACTGCGAGAAAAAGCTTTTTCATCGGCGCATCCTTTCAGGGCTGCGAGTCTGGGTTAATGGGCATTAACCTAAGATGAACAGCTTTCCCCTACGGGCGTTCCAGAAAGACACCGGCTGGCGTGCCTCAGGGTTGGCGCAGCCGCCCGCCCTGCTTCTCATATATCTCGATGGAGGCGTCAGGTGGCGCTGCGACAGCACGCTATCTTCCAATAGATAAGCCGCCGGCCGGATGCCGACGGCTTTATATGGTTGAGGTCAATTGTTACCAGCTCTGGCGGCCGTACCAGTCGTCGATATCTTTGCTGGCGCGGTCTTTTTCGTAGCCATAGCGCTCCTGGATCTTGCCTTCGAGCTGGTCGCGCTTGCCGCTGATTACATCAAGGTCGTCATCAGTGAGCTTGCCCCACTGCTCTTTGACCTTGCCTTTCATCTGCTTCCAGTTTCCTTCAACACGGTTCCAATCCATGGGTATATCCTCCTATCGTTGGAATGGAGGAACGGCGACGAGGGCTAAGTGTTCCGAGGCGTGAAGATAGCGGACTCTTCGCCTGTAGTAGTGAAATGCGCTGGCCGATCGGGGAGCCGTTTCCTTGCCGGGAAAGCGGACCCCGCGCATCAAATACAGGCGACGATGGTGCTCATGCTGGCCCCGGCGCGTTCATTCGCAAGCCACAGCGACATCGGGCTTAGTAGCTGCACGCGCGCCCTTCACGGGGGCGGAAACCATCGGCGCAGGCCGGGTTCATGGAATCTCCCGGCACATAGCCCGATGCCGAGCCATAGGAATTCGGAGGCGTCGAGCAGGCGGAGGTGATGGCGGCAAGAGTGATGGCGCCGGCTGCTGCAAATGCCCGTAATCTGTTCATCAATGCTTCTCCAGTTTTACTCTGTGGCCGAGAGATGGGAGCCCCCGTGGGAAGTCCAGGAGAGATCCTCCCCGAAACTCATCTCTTCCAGAGCAGCTTGCAGCTGAAGATATATGCACTCTCCCGGCGGACGTCAGCTCCGAGTACGCAAGATTCTTGCCTTCACGCAATTACCGGATAGCTCTCCAGCACCGGGAGCAAGCCCTAAAAGCGGAACAGCCGCTTTCAGGGACAGGTCTACGAAGCAAGGCCACCGCTATTGGCAGGCATTTGCGGCATCCGGCTGTGCCGACGTATTGCCGGACGTCGGTGCCGGGTTACCGGTGCCGCCAGCCTGCTGGCGCTGGCAATCGTTCGGATCACCGCCCGAACCGTTCGCGCCGGTCGCTCCGGCGCCGGTGGTGGTGTTGGGGGCAGTGCCGCCGGTGTCGGTGTTGCCGGAACCGGTGGTGCCGCTGCCGGCGCCCGAAGCCCCGCTGCTGCTGCCGCTGCCGGATCCCGAGCCGCTGCCGCCGCTCGACTGCGCCATTGCAGATGTGGCCAGGCCAATCGAGATCGCGGTTACTGCCATCATTCTTAGAAACATTGTCGTTCTCCTCGGTGCTTGTTGGCGTAGGCAGCGAACAAGGGTGTTTCGAAATTGTTTCAGTTCGAAAGCGTACGGGAACATCGGTTTCGGCCGATCGTTGGTATCAAAGGAGATCGCGCGGGCGGAGTCTCCTGTCTCCGCCCACACCCATCCAAACCCTGCGCGATCTCCATTTTTTCCACCATTCATCAATCCGGTTCGGGAGGGACAGCATATCGATCGTCTCTTCTCTTGACTCGGACATTGAACGGAACATAATAGGAACGTCGGCGTGGCGGCCGCCAATCTGAAAACTTGTGTTTGGAGAAACTCTGAAAGGAGATCGATGCCGTGCGCCCTGAAACAATCGAAAAACTGGCGGACGAAACGCTGAAAGGAGAAGTCGATGCAGTCGTCGCCTTTCATGACGGGAACGTCCGCGCCGCCATCACGACATTGCTGCTGGATTGCCGCCACCTCAGGCTTGAGCTTGCCCTGACGGAAGGAGCGATGAGCCGCGGCATGACGCGGGGATGGGCACCGGCCTTCGAACGAAGATGAAACATCGCCGCAGCATCGAGCTTCAGCCGCCTGCCGGCTATGCCATCGAAACCGAAAGGCAGACGCTGGCAACCTTGCCGCAATGGTTCGTCATTCATGGCCGTTGCCGGGTATGCCGTCATCAAGCGCCGATCGGACGGCGGGACGTTATCAGGCGCTGCGGCGACACGCTGTCTCTCGCCACGCTGGCCAGGCGCCTCGCATGCCGAGCATGCGGCAACCGGTCCGGCAATCTGCTCCTGCTCGAGAAGCTGCCGCGCGATTGAAGGAGCGAGGCGTCGTCGTTTATGGCGCCGATCGCGGCCGTCGGGAACAAACGCCGGGGTTAAAAGTTAAATGGCCTCAACCACGTAACGTCAGCTTTGACAGGAGGTCTCTCATGGGTCGCGGTATTCTACTTTGGCTGCTCGGCGTTCCACTGCCGATCATCATTCTTCTGGCTCTGTTCATGCGATAGGATCAGATCATGTCGGTTTCAATGACAGGTTCCAGAGAGGCGATCGCTCCGGTTTCCGGAGAGGTCGTCGCTCCGGTCGAATCCTCCAAATCCGCCATGACATGGGGCCCCATCTTCGCAGGTGCGGCCGCTGCCATCGCAGTGACGCTCATCCTTTTGCTGCTGGGTTCGGGCGTCGGATTGACCATGGTATCTCCCTGGTCGGGAGAAAGCGCTTCGCTCGGCACGCTCGGCGTGACGGCGGCGATCTGGCTCGTCGTCGTGCAATGGCTTTCTTCGGCACTCGGCGGTTATATCACCGGCCGGCTGCGCACGAAGTGGGCCGCCGTCCACACCGACGAGGTCTTCTTCCGCGACACCGCCCATGGTTTCATCAGCTGGGCGGTGGCAACGGTCTTCGTCGCCGGGTTTCTCACGTCATCGCTGACATCGCTCGCCGGCGCAGGCGCGCAAGCCGTGGGTTCGGCAGCACAAGCCGTCGGCTCGACCGCAACCGTCGCGGGCACGGCGGCAGCATCGTCGGCAGACTCGCCGCTGGATCTATCCACCGCCTATTTCACCGACGCATTGCTGCGTCCCGACCAGGCACGCGCCCAGGCAACATCCAATGATGCTGCCGCAACCTCGGAGGTATCCCGCATCCTGCTGAACGGGGCCGCCCAGGGACAAGTGCCGGATGACGACAAGGCCTATCTCGCCACCATCGTCTCATCGCGGACCGGCCTTGCCGAGGCTGATGCGCGGGCGCGTGTCGACGCGGTGCTGAAGCGGATCGAAGACGCCAAGGTCGCCACGCAGAAAGCTGCCGACGAGGCACGCAAGGCAGCCTCCACCACGGCCCTGCTCGGCTCGTTGTCGCTTCTGATCGGCGCCTTCATCGCCTCTGCCGCCGCAGCCCTCGGCGGATCGCAACGCGATGAAGAGGAAGACCTGATCATTGCCTCGCGGCGCTAGAATGAAATATGGGCGCGGACCAGGAGCCCGCGCCCTTTCATGCGGCGAAAGCAGCCGGCTCTTTCGAGCTCCGACGTGTTTGCTTTATCGTTTTTGAGATTTCGCGACAGCCCGCTTCTCGTGGCTGAGCACGAGTTCGGTCTGCACATCTTCCTGAAACTGCATCACCCGCTGGCCGACATCGCTCTCCGGCACCCCGGCCGCCAAAAGCTGATCGGCAAACCGGCGGCATTCGGCCTTCCAGAATTCCAGCGCATCGGCGCCATGCCGCCGGCCAAGTTCACGGGCACAGCGCTCGATATTGGCCGTTCCGGTCGCGGCGGGAAAAGCGATAATCCTGCCTTCATGGGAGGTGGGGCGGCGGGTCATGTCAGTAGCCATCGAACACAGGTTCCTCTGATTCCCTTCGATGTCTACGGGAGTATGGTTAAGGCTTTCTATTCGTTTCGCCTTCTATCCTCTTCGGACGACGCAAATGCCACCAATCGGCGACGCCTTTAAACTTGACGCGGGCATGTCGATGCGCCGACAGTCCGCACCACGATCGACAATTGAGGCAGCAAAAACCACGATGACGACAACCGCTCCCCGCGATTTCCTGAAAAGCCTGTTCGACGCCGCCGTCGGCGCCGCCGATCCGCTGACCGGCATCAAGGCGCATCTGCCTGCCAAGCCGAAGGGAAGGACCGTAGTGATCGGTGCGGGCAAGGGTGCCGCGCAGATGGCGCGGGCGCTGGAGAGCGTCTGGGACGGAAAGCTCGAAGGGCTGGTCGTCACCCGTTACGGCTATGGCTGCGAGACGCGCGCCATCGAAATCATCGAGGCCGCCCATCCCGTGCCGGATGCCGCGGGACTTGTCGCGGCAAGGCGGCTGACGGAAACCGTAAGCGGCCTTGCCGAAGACGATCTGGTGATCGCACTGATCTGCGGCGGCGGTTCGGCGCTGCTGCCCTCCCCGCCGGAAGGCCTCACCCTCGAAGACGAGATCGCGCTGAACGAAATGCTGCTCGCCTCCGGCGCACCGATTTCCGCAATGAATGTCGTGCGCAAGCATCTCTCCACCATCAAGGGCGGGAGACTTGCGGCGGCGACCAAGGCAAGGGTCGTCAGCCTGATCGTTTCGGATATTCCCGGCGACAATCCTGCCCATGTCGCCTCCGGGCCGACGGTGCCGGATGGCTCGACCAGGCATCAGGCGCTGGAGATCGTCCGGCAATATGGATTGCAGCTGCCGCAGGCAGCGCTCGACCATCTGACCTCGCCCAAGGCCGATGCGCCGCGACCGGACGATCCGGTTTTTTTGCGGCACGAGCACCACATCATCGCCTCGGCGGGCGTGTCGCTGGAAGCGGCGGCGGCCATGGCGAAGGCGCAGGGCGTCACGCCGGTCATTCTCTCGGATGCGATCGAAGGAGAATCGCGCGACGTAGCGCAGGTGCATGCCGCGATCGCCCGCGAAGTGCTCGGCCGCGACCGGCCGTTTTCCAAGCCCGCCGTCATGCTTTCCGGCGGCGAGACGACGGTGACACTGAGGGCCAAGGGCGGAAAGGGCGGGCGCAACGGCGAATTTGCGCTTGCCGCAGCATTGGCGATCGACGGGCACGAGGGCATTCATCTTCTCGCGGCGGATACGGACGGAATCGACGGATCGGAGGACAATGCCGGCGCCTATGCCGATGGCGGCACGATAAAGCGCCTGCGCGCCGCCGGCCTCGATCCCTGCCGCCTCCTCGACGGCAATGACAGCTATTCCGCTTTCAAGGCCATAGGCGATCTCTTCGAGACCGGGCCGACCGGCACCAACGTCAATGATTTCAGGGCGATCCTGATTCGTTAGCTGTGAATCTTTCCCTGCCCGCGCAGCCAACCGACCGATTCCTGCACGGCCTGCAGGGATGTATATCTCGGGGCAAAGCCGAGCAGACGTTTAGCTTTGGCGATCGAGCAATTCGGGCTGCGGGCGATATGCTCCCATGTTGCCTCCGCATCCTCGGCCGTCTGGTCTTCGGCCCAGCTGTCGAAGGGCGCGAAGGTGAGCTTCGGCTCGTGGCCGAACCAGCGCGACATGGCTTCCGCATAACCGCGAAGCGTCAAGGCCTGCTCCGAAACGGCATGGAAACTTTCGCCGGTCGAGGCATTCCAATTGGCGATCGCATCCATGAACATCGCCGCCACGTCGTCGGCATGGACGTGATGAACGGTCTCCAGGCCGAAATTGGGCAGAGCCAGGGTCTCGCCACGGGCAAGCGTGGAAAAGACCTGCAGGTTGAAATTGCCGGCCGGATTGAGCGGCGCCCACCCAACGCCGACAATATGGCCGGGATGAATGATGGTTGCGGGAAATCGCTCGAGTCTCGCCTGCTGCTGCAGATAGGCTTCGATCGCCGCCTTCTGCACGCCATAGTCACCGAAGGGAGACTTCGGCGTCTCCTCCCGAGTCGGCACGGCCACGGGGTAGCCATGCGTCCAGATCGTGCCGGTATGCAGAAAATGCCCGACATGGCCCGATAGCGCCGTCACCAGCTGTTTTGCGCTTTCCAGCGTGAAGCAGATCATGTCGATGACGATATCGGCTTTCAGTGCGCGCACGGCCGGACCGAACTCGCCAGTCCGCTCCATTCCCGCCCGATCCATCTGCCGCTGATCGACAGAAGCCCAGGCGCGATGGGCCGTATAAGGCTTTGCCGCGCCGCGGCTGATGGTGATGACGTCGTGACCCGCCTCCACCAGACGGGGAACGAGATAGGTTCCGACATGGCCCATCGCTCCGATTACCAAAACCCGCATCGTCGTTCCTCCCTTGGCGTGATCCGCGTCGAATATGTGGCGTGGCTCCGCGATCCTGCAAGGAGACATTTCGTCATCGGCAGGGCGCCGCTATCGATTCCTGAAAACGAGGCAAGTGCCGCCATGCCTGCGAATCTGCTTGCAGATGTCGTTGGCCTCCATACGCGTCTGCCGGGCGATACGGGCGGCATAACGCGGGCGAAAGCCGAAGCTGCGATCGCGCTGGCGCAGGATCAGCGGCTGTTCCGCATTCAATGGCGCGGGCAGATCCTCTACGGCATCGAGGAAAAGGCGCCGGGCCACCGCAACATCCGCATGCGCCGCAAGCTGGACGCCCCAGGGGGCCCAGTCGCCTTCCGGACGCAAGGGCGCATCCTTCAATGTTCGCCTTTCGGCGAGCGCCACGCAGCTGTCGAGGAACGACTTATCCTTGTCGAGCGGGGCCGCCGCCGCCTCCGGCGGGTTATCCTTCCAATCGTCGACCGTATGCGCGGTGATCGCCACGACGTAGCTGCGCGTTTCGTAAGGCAATCTGCCTGATTTGAGGTAGGAGGCAAGGCCGTTTTCACCGGCATTATAGGCGGCGGCGGCAAGCCCGAGATTGCCGAACCGATTGCGCAATTCATCGAGATACTGCGCCGATTTGCGCAGGGCTTCGAGCACCTGATAGCTGTCTTCGAGCCCACGAAGCTTCGCCGTTCCGGGCATGAACTGTGCAATTCCCTGCGCCCCCTTGATGCTGAGCGCATCGGGGCGAAAGGTGCTCTCCCGCCAGATGAGACGGGCGAAATAATCCGGCGGCAATTGATTGGCCTCAGCGAAATGCTCGATCGCAACGCAGAGATCGCGGTTGAAACTCTCCTTGCGGATGCACAGCGCTTCGCCCGATCCCGACGCCGATGGCCCGGAATAAAGGCACGCCGACGGCCCAGCGCTGCCTTCCGGCTGAGCCGTTCCCGTGTCCACGGAGGAAAACAGAAGGCAGAGCGAAAGCATGACCTTTGCCGATCTCCTCTCAAAGCCGGACTGACGCTTTCGCCCTATCATCGGATCTCAGCAGGTTCGAACTTCCATCGCGACGCCGAACCCTAGATAGCATCGATGAAGACGCGAAGCTTCCCCCTTTCAGCAAGAGCGCACGAAAAAGCCGCCGGGCCAGGGGCCGCGGCGGCTTAAAGTTTTGAACCGGCAAATCAGGCCGTCGGCTGCTTCGTCTTCCTGAGATAGGGCAGAACCGTATCGAAGGAGCCGAACCGGGTGATGGCGTCTTCGTTGGAAACCGCGGCGGTGATGATGACGTCTTCGCCCTGATTCCAGTTCGCCGGCGTCGCCACCTGATGCTTGGCCGTCAGCTGGATGGAATCGATGGCGCGAAGGATCTCGTTGAAATTGCGGCCCGTCGTCATCGGATAGGTGAGGATCAGCTTGATCTTCTTGTCAGGGCCGATGATGAAAACCGAACGCACCGTCGCATTGTCGGCGGGCGTGCGGCCCTCCGAGCTGTCGCCGGCGCCGGCTGGCAGCATGTCGTAAAGCTTGGCGACCTTGAGGTCCTTGTCGCCGATCAGCGGATATTCGACGTCGAAGCCGGTCGCGGTCTTGATGTCGCCCTTCCACTTGGCATGGCTTTCGACAGGATCGACGGAGATGCCGATGATCTTGGCGCCGCGCTTGGAAAATTCTCCCGCAAGACCGGCCATGGCGCCGAGCTCCGTCGTGCAGACGGGCGTGAAATTTTTCGGGTGCGAGAACAGGACGGCCCAGCCGTTGCCGATCCATTCATGGAAACTGATCGGTCCCTGCGTGGTATCGGCGGTAAAGTCGGGAGCGATGTCGTTGATACGTAAGCTCATGGTCGGCCCTCCAAGCCTTTGTTGGGTTTCGTTATCTCAAATGGCGGTCATGGAACGGCCTGCCGCAGAAGTCTTAGAATTGCGATTGTGATAGCATCGGCTGCGAGCAGAAAACTCTCCCATCCCAAGGTTTTCGCTGCATTTCTTTAAAATATATAGCACGAGAACCGAAGGCATGCTCTTTCGATTTACAGGCTGCTTCGGCATTATTTTTCCCGGCCGTCCGGCGCGATCAGAAGACCGCGGTTTGATCGGCTCTGCCAAAACGAGCTGAAGTAGCCAAGAGGCAAGGCGCTCGAAAGCAAGGCAGTATGATTAAATTTTGTGCGAATTTATTTTTGCACACTTTTCGGGCGTATAGCTTGCCAAAATTGCTGCAGCGCGTCATAAATAGGGCATGACGCACCGCGATCTAACAATTCTTGTGATCGACGAAAATGCCATCCGCGCCTCCATCATCGAGGAAGGGCTGCGCGAGGCAGGGCACGCGCGCGTCACCGTTGTGCACGAGGTCAACGGTATCGCGCGCATCATCGAGACGCTCACTCCCGATGTGATCATCATCGACATCGAAAATCCCAACCGAGACATGATGGAACACCTGTTCCAGCTAACACGCACCGTCTCCCGCCCGATCGCAATGTTCGTCGACCGCTCCGATACGGCCTCGATCGAAGCTGCTGTCGATGCAGGCGTCTCGGCCTATATCGTCGACGGGCTGAAGAAGGAACGCGTCAAACCGATCCTCGACATGGCCGTCAGCCGCTTCAACGCTTTCAGCCGGCTGCAGCGGGAGTTGGCCGACGCACGCTCGGCGTTGGAAGAACGCAAGCTGATCGAGCGTGCGAAAGGCATATTGATGAAGATGCGCGGCCTGTCCGAGGAAGAGGCTTTCGCTCTGCTGCGCCAGACGGCGATGAACGAAAAGAAGAAGATGTCGGAAATCGCCCAGAGCGTTGTCACTGCTGCGGGACTTTTGATGTGATGGCCGGCCGCCAAAATTTCCGGAGGAAACCGGAGTGGATATGATGACGAAGACCGCCAGTTCCAGCGGCGGGCTGCCCTCGCCCGCGCATGTCAACAACGAGGGAGCAAAGGTGCTGCGGGCGGGTTTCATTCCGCTCGTCGACGCATCGGTGCTGATCGCGGCGGCGGAATTCGGCTTCGCGCGGAAGGAAGGCCTGACGCTCGATCTCGTCAAGGACGTTTCCTGGGCGAACGTCCGCGATCGGCTGGCGTTTCGCCAGTTCGATATCGCCCATATGCTCTCACCGATGCCCGTCGCCTCCATGCTCGGCCTCGGCTCCAACCCGTCACCGACGATCACGCCCTTTTCCCTCGGGCGCGGCGGTAATGCGATCACGCTGTCGATGCGGCTCTTCGAGAGGATGCGAGACGGCGCCGGGTTGCCGGAAACGGCGAGCGCGCTCGACAGCGCCCATGCGCTTGCGAAGGTGCTGGCAGAGATGAAGGCGCGTGGCGAGCCGCCGCCGACCTTCGGCGTCACCTATCCCTTCTCCTCGCACAATTACGAATTCCGCTACTGGCTGGCCGCCGGCGGCATCGATCCCGACAAGGACGTCAAGCTCGTCGTCGTGCCGCCGCCGCTGACCTCAGACGCATTGGCGGCCGGCGCGATCGAGGGCTTCTGCGTCGGCGCGCCGTGGAACATGATCGCCTCGGAGCGCGGCATCGGCCGCATCGTCGCCGCCAAGCAGGACATCTGGCCGTCAGCCCCGGAAAAAGTCATCGGCATGCGGCCGGACTGGGCGGAAAGCCGTCCGGAAACCGTTTCCCGGCTGATCGTCGCGCTCGATGCGGCAGCCCGCTGGTGCGATCGGCGGGAGAATCATGACGCGCTGGCGGCCGCTCTCGCCGATCCCCGCTATATCGCCGCTCCCGTCGACATCATCCGCCGCGTGCTCGCCGGCGAATTCAGCCTCGACGCCAGCGGCAACCGGCGCGTCATCGCCGATTATTTCCAATTCCATTCCGGTTTCGCCAACTATCCCCGGCCAAGCCAAGCACTATGGATCTACAGCCAGATGATCCGCTGGGGCCAAGCCGAGGCGAGCCTCAACACGGCGCGGGCTGCCGCGTCGGCCTATCGTCCGGATCTCTACCGCGCAGCCCTCGGCGACAACCATGCGCCTGAGGACGCCGACATCCGCATCGAGGGCAGCGATAAAGGCGACCGCTTCATGGACGGCCACGTCTTCGATCCGACACGGCTGCCGGATTATGTCGCAGGTTTTGCCGTCAGAAGCGCCCTGCCCTTCGCTTCCGGCAGCGACGAGATCTGAGCCGTGCCTGCCTGCACAAAACGCCAGCAAGCCCCATCGCAACGCACAAAAGATTTGCACGACTACATGCAGCCTCAAAAACATGCAAATCCTGATTTCCGAAAAACCCTTTTGGATTCAATTGGATGCCACATGTACCGCAAACTGGCATGAGGTTTGCTTCGTTATAAATGCCCCGGTCAATGGCGATCGATGCAGGAAGGGCCCGCGATAGGCGCCCAAAGAGAGTTACAGAGTTTGGTTCTTCGACGTGAAGAGCCGGTTCGCAGATAGGCCGGAAGGCCATGATTCGGCGTCCAACGGCGGGCGCCACCAGCAAAGCCGCTGATCAGGATATTTCGCGCACCTCGTACAGCGCGTCCTGACCAGCGGCTTTTTGTTTTAACCCATAGCGATGGATCGGCACGACCTTGTCGGGCCACGGAGAAGTCATGTCTGTCATCGAGAAAGCGCAGCCCATGTCCGCCGGCGAACCAGCCAAAGCACTGTGGATCTCCACTTTGGCTTTTACCCTCTGTTTTGCCGTCTGGACGATCTTCGCGATCATCGGCATCCGCATCAAGCGGGACCTCGGCTTGAACGAAGCCGAATTCGGATTGCTGGTCGGCACGCCGGTTCTCACCGGTTCGCTGGTTCGCATCGTCCTTGGCATCTGGACAGAGCGTTACGGCGGCCGTCTCATCTACACGCTGACGATGCTCGCAGCCGCGGTGGCAACCTTCCTGCTTTCCTACGCCCAAACCTATCCACAGATGCTGATCGCCGGCCTCGGTGTCGGCCTTGCCGGCGGCTCCTTTGCAGTCGGCGTCGCCTATGTCTCGCCTTTCTTCTCGGCGGAAAAGCAGGGAACGGCGCTCGGCATTTTCGGCGCCGGCAATGTCGGTGCGGCCGTGACCAAATTCGCGGCGCCCTTCGCGCTGATCGCATGGGGATGGCAGGCGGTTGCACAGATCTGGGCCGCCGGTCTGGTGCTCATGGCAATCGTCTTCTGGTTCACCACTACGGATGATCCGGCTTTCCGTCTTCGTCGCGAACGCGGCGTCGCCTCCAAGAGCTTCGCCCAGGAATTCGCACCGCTGCAGAACGTCCAGGTGTGGCGCTTCTCGCTCTACTATTTCTTCGCCTTCGGCGGCTTCGTCGCCCTGTCCTTGTGGCTGCCGCGCTATCTCGTCGGCGTCTACGGCTTCAACCTGGAAACCGCCGGCATGATCGCCGCCGCCTATTCGATCCCCGGCAGCATTTTCCGCGCCTTCGGCGGCGTGCTGTCGGACAAGAAGGGTGCGCGCAGCGTGATGTATGCGATGTTTGCCGTCTCGGCGGTTGCCACCCTCATCCTGTCGTTGCCGGCCACGACAATCACGCCTGTGCTCTTCATCGCCGTCATCTTCGTGCTCGGCTTCTTCATGAGCCTCGGCAAGGCCGCCGTCTACAAGCACATCCCGGCCTACTATCCCGAAAGCGTCGGCGCCGTCGGCGGCATCGTCGGGATGATGGGCGGTCTCGGCGGCTTCATCCTTCCGATCGCCTTCGGCCTGCTCAAGGACATGACCGGCCTCTGGTCCAGCTGCTTCCTGCTGCTCTTTGCGATCGTCGCAATCTCGCTCGTCTGGATGCACCTGTCCGTCAAGCAACTGTCGCGTCGGGCGCACACGGCGCCCGTGGCTGCAACCTAATTTCTAAGGACCTGGAAGTATGACCGAAAAACTCGTCATCATCGGCAATGGCATGGCGCCTGGGCGCATGCTGGAGCACCTCTTGGAGCAGTCGCCCGGACGCTACGAAGTCACGATCTTCAATGCCGAGCCACGCGTCAATTACGACCGCATCATGCTGTCGCCGGTTCTCTCGGGAGAGAAGGACTACGAGCAAATCATCATTCACGGTGACGGCTGGTACATCAAGCACGGCATCATGCTCTACAAGGGCCACAAGATCGTCAACATCGATCGCGCCGCCAAGACGGTCACCTCCGACCACGGCGTTACCGAGAGCTACGACAAGCTGGTGATCGCCACCGGTTCCGTGCCCTTCATCATCCCGGTTCCCGGCAAGGATCTGCCCGGCGTCATCACCTATCGCGATCTCGACGACGTGCAGGCCATGCTGCTTGCCGCCCAGTCGCGCGAAAAGGCGGTCGTCATCGGCGGCGGCCTGCTCGGCCTCGAAGCGGCGGCCGGCCTTGCCCAGCGCGGCATGGACGTCACCGTTCTGCACGTCATGCCGACGCTGATGGAGCGCCAGCTCGATCCGGCCGCCGGCTACCTGCTGCAGAAGGCCGTCGAGGAACGCGGTATCAAGGTCATCTGCAAGGCCAATACCAAGGCGATCATCGGCAATGGCAAGGTCGAAGGCATCGAACTCGACGACGGCCGCATCATTCCGGCAACGCTCGTCGTCATGGCCGTCGGCATTCGTCCGAGCGTCGGCCTGGCGAAGGACGCCGGCCTTGCGGTCAATCGCGGCATCGTCGTCGATGCCGGCATGCAGACTTCGGACGGCGATATCTTTGCGCTCGGCGAATGCGCCGAGGTGGGCGGCATGGTCTACGGCCTCGTCGCGCCGCTTTACGAGATGGCCCGCATTGCCGCCGCGCATCTCTCCGGCGACCGTTCGCCTGCCTTCGTGCATGCGGACACGCCGACCAAGCTCAAGGTCACCGGCATCGAACTCTATTCGCTCGGCGATTTCGCCGACGGCGACGACCGCGAGGAGATCGTGCTGCGCGACGCTTCGGCCGGCGTCTACAAGCGCTTGGTGCTGAAGGACAACAAGATCATCGGCACCGTGCTTTACGGCGAGACCGCCGACGGCGCCTGGTTCAACGACCTGAAGAAGAAAGCGACCGATATTTCCGAGATGCGCGAGACGCTCATCTTCGGACAGGCCTATCAGGGAGGGTCGCCGCTGGACCCTATGGCGGCCGTTGCAGCCTTGCCGGATGACGCGGAGATCTGTGGCTGCAACGGCGTCTGCAAGGGCAAGATCACTTCGACCATCACCAGCAAGGGATTGACGTCGCTCGACGACGTGCGCGCCCATACCAAGGCATCCGCCTCGTGCGGTTCCTGCACCGGCCTCGTCGAACAGCTGATGGCGCTGACGCTCGGCGACGGCTACAATCCGGCCGCCGTCCAGCCGATGTGCACCTGCACCGAACTCGGCCATGACGATGTTCGCCGGCTGATCAAGGCGAAAGGTCTGAAGACCATTCCTGCCGTCATGCAGGAACTGGAATGGAAGACTTCCTGCGGCTGCGCCAAGTGTCGGCCGGCGCTCAATTATTACCTCGTCTGCGACTGGCCGGACGAATATGCCGACGACTACCAGTCGCGTTTCATCAATGAGCGCGTCCACGCCAATATCCAGAAGGACGGCACCTACTCCGTCGTGCCGCGCATGTGGGGCGGCGTCACCAATTCGAACGAGCTGCGCGCCATCGCCGATGTCGTCGACAAGTTCGAGATCCCGATGGTGAAGGTGACGGGCGGCCAGCGTATCGACCTGCTCGGCATCGAGAAGGAAGATCTGCCCGCCGTCTGGGCCGATCTCGGCAAGGCCGGCTTCGTCTCCGGCCAGGCCTATGCCAAGGGCCTGCGGACGGTGAAAACCTGCGTCGGCTCCGACTGGTGCCGCTTCGGCACCCAGGACTCCACCGGCCTCGGTATCCGCATCGAGAAATTCATGTGGGGCTCGTGGACGCCGGCCAAGCTGAAAATGGCCGTGTCCGGCTGCCCGCGCAATTGCGCGGAAGCGACCTGCAAGGATATCGGCGTCATCTGCGTCGATTCCGGTTTCGAGATCCATTTCGCCGGTGCCGCCGGTCTCGACATCAAGGGCACGGAGGTGCTCGGCCTCGTGAAGACCGAGGACGAGGCGCTGGAGCACATCGTGGCGCTGACGCAGATGTACCGCGAGCAGGCCCGCTATCTCGAGCGCATCTACAAATGGGCCAAGCGCGTCGGCCTGGATGAAATCCGCCGCCAGATCATGGACGATGCCGAAAAGCGCAAGGCCTATTACGAGCGCTTCGTCTTCAGCCAGAAATTCGCCCAGGTCGATCCCTGGTCGGAGCGCGTCTCCGGCAAGGACAAGCATGAATTCAAGCCGATGGCGACGATCGGCTATCCGCAGGCTGCCGAGTAAGGAGATGGACATGAATTGGGTTGCAATCGGTGACATCTCCGATATCCCGCTGCGCGGGGCGCGTTGCGTGAAGACGCCGCAGGGCAAGATCGCCGTCTTCCGCACGGCCGAGAACGAAGTCTTCGCCATCGAGGATCACTGCCCGCACAAGGGCGGCCCGCTCTCCCAGGGCATCGTGCATGCCAACGCAGTCACCTGCCCGCTGCACAACTGGGTGATCTCGCTGGAAACCGGCAAGGCGCTCGGCGCCGACGAGGGCGCGGTGCGGACCATACCGGTCCGCAATGAGGACGGCGCTCTCTTCATCGCACTCGAAAGCCTGATGATGGCGGCGGAATAGATGACGGCCGAGGTCAAGACCACCTGTCCCTATTGCGGCGTCGGCTGCGGCGTGATCGCTACGGTCGACGAGGCCGGCGCCGTTAGCGTCAAGGGCGATCCCGAGCATCCGTCGAATTTCGGCCGGCTTTGCTCGAAGGGCTCGGCACTCGCCGAAACCATCGATCTCGACGGCCGGCTTCTCTATCCCGAGATCGCGGGTGAGCGGAGCGGTTGGGACGAGGTGCTTGACCTCGTTGCGAAGCGTTTCTCCGAAACGATCGCCGAACACGGGCCTGACGCGGTTGCCTTCTACGTCTCCGGCCAGTTGCTGACCGAAGACTATTACATCGCCAACAAGCTGATGAAGGGCTTCATCGGCTCGGCCAATATCGACACCAATTCAAGGCTCTGCATGTCCTCGTCGGTCGCGGGGCATCGCCGCGCTTTCGGCGCCGATACGGTACCCGGGACCTATGAGGATATCGAACTCGCCGATCTCGTGGTACTGACTGGCTCCAACCTTGCCTGGTGCCATCCCGTCATCTACCAGCGGCTTGCCGCGGCAAAAGCGGCGCGGCCCAGCATGCGGATCGTCGTCATCGATCCGCGCCGGACGATGACATGCGACATTGCCGATCTGCATCTGGCAATCCGCCCGGACGGCGACGTCGCGCTGTTCATGGGTCTGCTTGCCCATCTCGCGACAAGCCCTGCGATCGACCAGAACTATATTGCCGCTCATACCGAAGGTTTCGCCGAAGCTTTTGCCGCGGCTGCAGCACTCGATATCAACGATCTCCTGGAACGGACCGGCCTGCCGACCATGCAGATCCGGGAGTTCTTCCGGCTGTTCGAAACGACGCAAAAAGTGGTGACCTGCTACAGCCAGGGCGTCAACCAATCGTCCTCCGGCACCGACAAGGTCAATGCCATCCTCAACTGTCATCTGGCGACCGGCCGCATCGGCCGCCCGGGCATGGGACCGTTCTCGCTGACCGGCCAGCCGAATGCCATGGGCGGGCGCGAGGTCGGCGGTCTCGCCAACATGCTTGCCGCCCACATGGCGATCGAGAATGCCGATGATCGGGACCGCGTGCAGCGTTTCTGGAAATCGCCTGTTATCGCCGCCAAGCCCGGCCTGAAGGCGGTCGACATGTTCCGCGCAGTGGCAGACGGCCGCATCAAGGCGCTCTGGATCATGGCCACCAATCCTGTTGTCTCGATGCCGGATGCCGACAACGTCGAAAGTGCGATCGCCGCCTGTCCGTTCGTCGTCGTCTCCGACATCCTGAAAGAGACGGATACGAGCCGGCACGCGCATGTGCTTCTGCCCTCGCTCGGCTGGGGCGAGAAAAACGGCACCGTCACCAATTCCGAACGGCGCATTTCAAGGCAGCGCCCCTTCCTCGACACACCAGGCGAGGCGAAGGCCGACTGGTGGCAGCTTGCGGAAGTCGCCCGCCGCATGGGCTTTGACGCCGCCTTCGACTTCGATGCGCCGGTCGAGATCTTCGCGGAACATGCCGCCCTTTCCGCCTTCGAAAATAACGGCAGCCGCGATTTCGATATCGGCGCCCGCGCCGATATCGCCGGCGGCGCCTATGATGCGCTGTCACCTTTCCAGTGGCCGCAGGCGGCAGAAGCAGAACCCGGCGTCACCCGTTTCTTCGCCGAAGGCGGGTTCTACCATGCCGACCGCAAGGCGCGCTTCGTCGCGGTGGCGCCGCCCGCAACGGATCGCACCAGTGCCGATTTCCCTTTCACGATGAACACAGGACGCATTCGCGACCAGTGGCATACGATGACGCGGACGGGAAAGAGCGCGCGGCTGTCGGCTCATATCGCCGAGCCTTTCGCAGAAATCCATCCGCGCGATGCGATGGAGACCGGCATATCGAGCGCCGGTCTGGTGGAGATCGAGAGCCCCCATGGCAAGGCCATCGTCCGCGCCCTGGTGACCGATCGCCAGGCGCGCGGCGGCATCTTCGCGCCGATGCACTGGAACGACCAGTTCGCGGCAAAAGCGCGGATCGACGCGCTTGTCGCGCCGATCACCGACCCCTTTTCCGGGCAGCCGGCTTCCAAGAACGTCGCCGTCGCCTTTCGCCCCTTCCGCGCCAGCCATTACGGTTTCGCAGTCTCGGCGGTAAAACCCGCCACGCCGGACGCCTGCTATTGGGCCGTGGCGAAGGCCGTTGGCGGCTGGAGGCTGGAGCTTGCTTTCGGTGAACCCGTCGACGACTGGGTGGCCTGGTGCCGCGCGGTTTTCGCCATTCCCGACGACATCGAACCGCTCGGTTATGCCGACCGGCAATCGGGCGATCTCAGGCTTGCTTTCTTCGACGGCGAAACGCTGCTTGCCGCGCTCTTTCTCGCGCGTGAACCGGTCGCCGTGGCGCGCAACTGGGCGATCTCGCAGCTCACCGCCTCGCATGGCGATTTGAGGAAACGCTTTGCGCTCGTCGCAGGCCGCCCCGGGGCCGGCAGGCCGGATCCGGGTGCGACCGTCTGCTCGTGCTTCAGCGTCGGGGTCAATCAGATCGCAGCTGCCGTGCGCGGTGGATGCCATAGCGTCGAGGCGGTCGGCAAGGAAACCAGCGCCGGAACCAATTGCGGCTCCTGCCGCAGCGAAATCGGCAGGATCATCGACCGCTGTCTTGCCGCAGCTGCGGAGTGATGCGACGCTCGGCTCAGGCCGCGTTCGGGACGATCAGCATTCCACGGTCGCCTGAGATGCGGATCGAGATCTCGTCATAGGATGCGAAGGTCGGATGCGGCGTCTCCATCTTCTGGTGATGGGTTGCCGTGACGACCATGACGTCGGCGCCGGCCGCCTCGCCGGCGAGGATGCCGGCTGCGACATCCTCGAACACCAGGCAATCCCGCGGGCTGACGCCGAGGCGTTCGGCGCCGAGAATATAACATTGCGGATCGGGTTTTCCGACTTTGACGTCCTCCGCCGTCACCATGAATTTCGGCCGCGGCAAGCCTGCCGCCTCCAGCCGCCGGTGCGCCAGGCGCAGGGGTGAGGAGGTCACGATCGCCCAGCGGTCCGGCGGCAGCGAACTCAGAAATGCCGCGGCACCCGAAATGGGAACGACGTCGCTGACATCGGCGATCTCAGCCTCGGTCACCAATTTTGCTTCATGTTCGGGATCGACGCCGGGCAGGTCCAGCCGGGTAATCGTATCGATGCCGCGCGACCCGTGCATCTTCGGCAGGAATTCAGCGACATCCAGACCATGACGTCTTGCCCAGTCGCCCCAAGCGCGTTCGGCCGCATGGATCGAATTGAGGATGGTGCCGTCCATATCGAACAGGAAGGCGGCATAAGGCTTCTCGAAGCCGCGGGGCATCGGTAGGGACAAAGGCGGATCCTTTTGGGAAGAGCATCGGATGGGTGTCGCTGTCGCCCGATCAAACGGCAAATCAGTGGCTTTTGCAAGTTTTCGAAAAGAACGGCGATAACCGCCTTGCGAAGAGGCAGCCTGCTTCGCTTAGAAAGCCGCCATGTCTGAAGTAGCGATCAAGTCGCAGGAGAGGCGAAGGCCGATCCGGTCGTGACAGAGTTCAGCGGCGCCGTCGGCGAGTTTCAGTTCGTCCGGAGCGTCGGCCCGCAGATAGGCCTGGGCGGCCGGATCGACACGTGTGGGGACGGCGGTCCAAAGCGAGGGGCGGCTGATGTCGAGCGCGGATATGCCGGCCTTTTCGTCGTTCAGGGTGCAGGAGGCGATCGCCATGCCGCTTGCCGTGAAGGCGATGGCAAGGGCGATCTGGAGACAGAGATCTGCGGCCTCGCGCAGGGAAACGAACATTGCGGCCTCATGCTGCGGAATTGACGTTCATCCTCCACTACGGCAGGGCGCGGCGGTGATCCAGCGGCTTCGGCCGTTAAGGTTTATGCGTAACCATGCAATGTCCGCGTGCAGGTTTTTCAGAAATTTCGGAACAATGGTTCCAAAGGGCGGTTACCCAAAGGTCATCCAAGATAAAAATCAAAGGAGGATATCCTCATGACCAAATCCCTTGTTGCCGCCTCGCTGCTGGCGATCGGCATGGCATCGTCGGCCTTTGCTCAGTCGAACCCCGATCCCATCGGGCCGACCAATGGCGGCTCGACCGATCCGAGTTCGGGTAATTATTCGTCGGATTACACCAACAGCGACAATGGCATGCATCCCGTGCAGGTCGCTCCGGTCGACCCGACCACGACACAGAGCATCGGCCGACCGCAATCGATGGAATGCCCCGGCATGCCTCAGCAGATGTCCGGCGTCGACACTCGCGGCGGCCAGAGCGGCGCATCGATCAGCGAAGCTTGCCGAGAATACGACAACTGAGCAGGCCGATGGCCGCTTGCTTGAAAAGGCCGGTTCACGCCGGCCTTTTTTTCGTCCCGACAGAAATGAAAATCACCCCTTTCCGATGAAACTTTTGATCCGGGCGTCCCGTACATCCGTACGATGTCGCACAAACACGGGGAACGGCTTCATTGGCAAAGGACACGCCCAAACCGGTTATTCTATGGTTTCGTAAGGACTTGCGTCTCGACGACAACCGGGCTCTCAACGCCGCCCACATCTCAGGGCGGCCGATCATCCCGCTTTATATAAGGGAACCGGAGGGGACGGGCGCAGCACCGCTCGGGGCAGCGCAGGCATGGTGGCTGCACCATTCGCTCGAAGCACTCGATAAGTCGCTGCGCAAGCGGCACGGACGGTTGCTGCTGGCAAGCGGCCAGCCGCTCGAGGTGCTGCGCGCCCTTATCAAGCATACCGGCGCGGAAGCTATCTTCTGGAATAGGCGCTACGATCCGCCGGGAGTGGCCATCGACATCGAGGTCAAGGCCGAGCTGGAAATGCAGGCGGTCGAGGCGAGAAGCTTTGGCGGCCAGCTTCTCCATGAACCGTCCAGGCTGATGACGGGCAGCGACACGCCCTATCGCGTCTATACTCCGTTCCGGCGCGCGCTGGAGAGCGCCGGCGAACCGGAGCCGCCGCTGAACGCGCCGTCCAAACTTCGGCTGGCATCAGGGCTTCCCGCATCGGAAAGTCTGGAGCGCTGGAAGCTGCTGCCGGGAAAGCCGAACTGGGCAAGGGATTTTGCCGATCTCTGGACGCCGGGCGAACAGGGTGCGCAGGAGAGGCTCACCGCCTTCGTCGAGGAGGCGCTCGACGGTTACAAGGAAAACCGCGACTTTCCCGCCAAGCAGGCGACATCCATGCTGTCGCCGCATCTGGCGCTCGGCGAGATCTCCCCTGCCCGCATTTGGGATGCGACCCGCGGCCTGTCGAAACGAGTACCAACGGCCGACATCGTGCATTTCCGCAAGGAGATTGCCTGGCGCGAATTCTCCTATCACCTGCTCTTTCATTTCCCGCGCCTTGCCTCCGCCAATTGGAACGATCGCTTCGACGGCTTCGAATGGCGCAACGACGACGCGGATTTCGAAGCATGGAGGCGCGGCATGACCGGCTATCCCATCGTCGATGCCGGCATGCGCCAGCTCTGGCGTCATGGCTGGATGCACAATCGCGTGCGGATGATCGTCGCCTCCTTCCTCATCAAGGACCTGATGATCGACTGGCGCCGGGGCGAAGCGTGGTTCCGGGATACGCTGGTCGACGCCGATCCGGCCAACAATGCGGCGAGCTGGCAATGGGTGGCCGGCTCGGGAGCGGACGCCTCGCCGTTCTTCCGCATCTTCAACCCGGTGCTGCAGGGCGAGAAATTCGATCCCGACGGCGATTACGTCAGGTCTTATGTGCCGGAGCTCGGCACGCTCGGCGCGAAATACCTTCACCGGCCGTTCGAGGCGCCGAAGAGCGCACTCGACGCGGCCGGCATCATCCTGGGCGAAAGCTACCCGAAACCGATCGTCGATCACGCCCATGCCCGCAACCGGGCGCTTGCGGCCTATAAAGCGACGAGGGACGCCGCATGAACGCGCATTTTCGCCCCGCTCCGCGCCGGCTGAAGATCGCGGTGATCGGCTCCGGCATCTCGGGAGCCTCTGCGGCCTGGGCGCTGAACCCCGTGCACGACGTGACGCTCTTCGAAAGCCAGGCGCGGGCGGGCGGCCATACGGCGACGGTCGATGTGGAATACGACGGGTTTCGGATTGCCGTCGATACCGGCTTCATCGTCTACAATGAAGCGAACTATCCCAATCTGACGGCGCTCTTTGCCGAACTCGGCATCACCACGCATGCGAGCGACATGAGCTTTTCGCTCTCGCTCGACCGCGGCAAACTGGAATGGAGCGGCGGTGGGCTGCTCTCGGTCTTCGCGCAGAAGCGCAATCTGCTGCGGCCGTCCTTCCTATGGATGATCCGCGAGATCCTGCGCTTCAACCGCATGTGCCTCGAAGACCGGGCCGCCGGCCATCTCGCCTCGCGCTCGCTCGGCGACTATCTCGACTGGCGCGGTTTCTCGCCCGGCTTCACCAATAATTATCTCGTGCCGATGGCGGCGGCGATCTGGTCGACGCCGTCGGCCCGCATGCTGCAGTTTCCAGCCGAGCACTTCGTCAACTTCTTCGACAATCACCGGCTGATCTATCGCCGACAGCAACAGTGGCGCACGGTGACCGGCGGCAGCCGAACCTATCTCGATCGGCTGCTCCAGCCGCTTGGTGAGCGGGTGAAGCTTTCCTGCGGCATGCGCGGGGCGATACGCTCAGAAGATGGCGTCAAGCTCATCGACGAAAGCGGCGGTGAACGCCTGTTCGACAAGGTGATCTTCGCCTGCCACAGCGATCAGACGGCACGTTTGCTCGCCGATGCCACGCACCAGGAAAGCAGGCTGCTTGCCGCGATCCCCTACCAGCCAAACCGCGTCGTCCTTCACCGCGATGAGGCGCTGATGCCGCAACGACGCAAGGTCTGGGCCTCCTGGAACTATCTGCGCTCCAGCCATGAGGATGGAAAGGCAGGCGTCGCCGTGACCTACTGGATGAACCGGCTGCAGGAGATCGATCCCAAGTTTCCGTTGTTCGTGACGCTCAATCCGGACCGCGAGCCGGACGCCGGCAAGGTATTTGCGGAATTCACCTATGAGCACCCGCAATTTTCGGCCGAAGCCATGGCGGCGCAACGGACGCTCGCCGCCATTCAGGGGCAGAATAACTGCTACTTCGCCGGCGCCTGGACGGGATATGGATTCCACGAGGACGGGCTCGTATCCGGCCTTGCGGCGGCCGAGGCCCTGGGCGGGAGCATCCCTTGGCGGGCCGCACGGCCGCTCACCTGCGAACCCCAGCCGGAGGTGGCGGCATGAGCGGGCGAGGCAAAAGGCAGGGCGTTAGCGTCACCGGTAACGGCCCGCCGCCGGATGCCGCGGCGGCACTCTACGCCGGCGACATCATGCATCAACGGATGAAACCCTTCGGCCATCGCTTCCGCTATCGGGTATTCTCTTTGCTTATCGATCTCGACCGGCTGGACGAGGCCGGCCGTCTGTCGGCCTTGTTTTCCGTCAACCGGCGCAATCTCGTCTCGTTTCATGAGAAAGACCATGCCGATGACGAGAGCCTAACGCTGCGCGCCTATGCCGACCGGCTGCTCGCCGCGCCAGGCCTCGATCGGGCGGCAAGGATATTGCTCGTCTGCTATCCCCGCATCATCGGTTATGTCTTCAACCCGCTCTCCGTCTACCATGCCTATGATGCCGATGGCGGCCTCATCGCGATGATCTACGAGGTGCGCAACACCTTTGGCGAGAGGCATAGCTACGTCTGTCCGGTTGGCCGTGGCGAGATTTGGGAGGGCGGACTTCGCCAGAGCTGCGACAAGCGCTTCCACGTCTCGCCTTTCATCGGCATGGCTGCGCGCTATCATTTCCGTATGCTGCCGCCCGGGGCGGAAATCCGCTGGCGCATCCTCGAAACCGACAGCGAAGGCCCGCTCCTCTCGGCGACATTTTCCGGACGGCAGCTTCCCTTGACCAATGCCTCGCTGCTGGCGCTGACGGCGCGCATCCCCTTCCTCACTTTCAAGATCGTGGCGGGTATCCACTGGGAGGCGCTGAAACTCTGGCTGAAAGGCATGCGTTATATCAGGCGCCCCGTGCCTCCGCCTGCCGTCAGCGTCCACCGCCCCCCGCCGCTTGCGGAGGCGGCGGAATGACATTAGCTTTCTCTACAATGGCCGGAGGCCGCCCGAGAACATCGTTACGGATGGATCGTCGTCCCTCACCGGCAAAAAGAATGCGGGAGGAGGAAGATGCGCAAGACGCAGGACTGGAATCTGCTGGCCCGTGACGCGGTGACGCTGACGGCCGAAAACATATCCCGCCTCGTGAAGGGTCTGCCGTTCAAGGCAAAGCTCGCGCTGCGCGGACTTCTGCGCATGCAGTACGGCTCACTTGCCGTCACCCTGCCCGATGGCCGCAGGCTGCTGATCGAGGGAAAGAAGGCTGGGCCGAAGGCGGCACTCAGCCTCAACAACTGGAACCTTGCCTATCGGGCGCTGACGAGCGGAACGATCGGCGTTGCCGAAACTTATATGGACGGCGACTGGGACAGCCCTGATATCGCGGCATTCCTCGAACTCTTCCTCGTCAACGGCGAGGCCGCGTATAGCTATGCGCACGGCAAACGCGGCGTCAGCCGCCTCGTCGAGCGCGTCCGACACTGGATGAACGCCAATACCAAGATGGGCTCGAAGCGCAACATCTCCGCTCACTACGATCTCGGCAACGATTTCTACAGGCAATGGCTCGATCCGAGCATGACATATTCCTCGGCGCTCTATTCGACCGGCGCCAACGACCTGCAATCGGCCCAGAACGCCAAGTACCGGGCGCTTGCCGAGGCGACCGGCATCCGGCCAGGCGATCATGTGCTGGAGATCGGCTGCGGCTGGGGCGGTTTTGCCGAATTCGCCGCGAGCGAATTGAACTGCAAGGTGACCGGCCTGACGATCAGCCGGGAGCAGCTCGCCTTTGCAAAAGAGCGTATCCACAAGGCCGGCCTCGGCGACCGGGTCGAGCTCCGCTTCCAGGATTATCGCGACGAGGCCGGGCTCTACGACCGGATCGTCTCGATCGAGATGTTCGAAGCGGTCGGCGAGAAATACTGGCCGTCCTACTTCTCCAAGCTCCGGCAATGCCTGAAGCCGGGCGGCAAGGCCGGCCTGCAGATCATCACGATCAGGCCCGAAGCCTTCGACCAGTATCGCAGCAATCCCGACTTCATCCAGAAATATGTCTTCCCCGGCGGCATGCTGCCGACGCGCAACCATCTCGCCGAACTCGCCGGCAAGGTCGATTTGTCACTGGTCAGGGACTTTGGTTTCGGACTCGATTATGCCCGCACACTTGCCGAATGGCGCGAGCGCTTCTGGTCGGTCTGGGAGCGCATCCGTCCGATGGGTTTCGACGAACGTTTCAAGCGGCTCTGGGAATTCTATCTGTTCTATTGCGAGGCCGGCTTCCGCGCCCGCAATATCGATGTGCGTCAGGTGGTGTTCTCGCGCCGCTGATCACTTCACCGGATGCGGCGTCGCCGGATGGCGACCAGCCGCCGAGGGCCGCTCCCGCCAGCCGGTGATGCGGTTGACCAGCGCGAAATAAGCGCCGTAGGGCAGCAACCGCATCAGCTTAAACAGAATGGTGAAGCGCTTCGGGAAGGTGATCTCGAAGGCCTGCGATTTCAAACCGACGGCGATTTGCCGGGCGGCGTCTTCGGCCGATATCAGGGCCGGCATCGGAAAAGCGTTCTTTCTCGTCGCCGGCGTATCGACGAAACCCGGGCTGACGAGCTGGATGCGGATCCCCATCTTGTCGAGATCGAATTTCAGGCTTTCCGCCATGTTGATCAGCGCCGCCTTGGTGGCGCCATAGGCGGCACTCGTCGGCAGGCCGCCATAGCCGGTGACGGAGGATACGATGGCGATCTGCCCCTGCCCTTTCGCCTTCATATGGCGGATTGCCGGCAGCAGACAGTTGACGACGCCGGAAAGATTGACGGCGAAACTCTTTTCGAAATCGGCGCGGTTCAGCTCCTCCGCATGGACCGGCAGGTAGACCCCGGCATTGAGGATCGCCATGGCGAGCGTTCCATGCTCGTATTCGATGGAGGCCATGACATGCTCCATGTCCTCGGCATCGGTGACGTCGCCGTCGAGCACGATGATGCTGCCGGACAGGCCGCTGGCCTCGGCCTGCAATTCGACCAGCTTTTCATGGCTTCTGGCGGTGACGGCGACCTTGTATCCCTCCGAGGCGAGCGTCAGCGCCAGTGCGCGGCCGATCCCCGAGCTCGCGCCTGAGATCCAGACGATTCCATGTTCGGGACGGGCAATGAAATCACGCATGACATGCTCCTCCTGCTCTGCCTCATCAATGCGGAACCAGATCCGGAAGTTCTTCTACCCTCCGGATTTACGGCTTTATCACACCATTGTGGCTGCTTTTCAGCCGATCAGGTCGCCGATCATCTGACGGAAGGATCCCGTGAGCGTGACCGGCCCGTCGGAAACTGCAAAAGCGATGCAGGGCCTGTCCTTTTCGGCGACCGGGCGGTGGTCGACCGTCTCGTCGGCAATGGAGATGTCGCCGGGGCCGAAACGGCCGCGTTCATCATGGAAGGCCCCGTCGAGAACGAGGATCAGTTCCATGCCCTTGTGGGTGTGAGCCGGCAAGGCGCGTCCGGGACGGATCCACATCAGGCTGACCTCGCAGCCATCCATGTCGAGCGAATATTCCTTCAAACCCGGAAGCCGCCTGCGCCAGGGCACATCGTCGACTTCAAAGCCGACAAAGTCACGTATTGCGCGTGGAAACAATGCGTGCTCCGGCCGCGCGCCGGCCGGCGGCTCAGCCACGGGGGAAGCGGAGGCGAAAATTGCCGCAAGCCGCCGATTGCGATCGTCGATCGCGGCTTCGGGCGCAATTTCCAGGGCTTCCCCGGCAAGCAGCTCGAGACTTTCCACCAGGCTGCGATTGTCCGGCTTCATTTCGAGATGAGAGCGCACCAGCACGCGAGCGGGTTCCGGCAGAGAGCCGGCGACATAACGCGCCATCAATGCATCGATCGTGTCGATATGTTCGTGAACCATGTCGGTTTCGGTCACGCCCCGTTGTCGCGCTGCGTTTCGCTTTTCCATCATCCGTACGGGGAAAGTCAATCTTCGGATCACCCGGACGCGGCTTGATCGCCGGCCGCACGTCATATTGGGGATGGAAAGCGAAATTTTATCGCGTGCGAGGAAGGCATGGAATAGCATTTCTTGCCAACACAGCCTTGTGAAGGGAAAAGACCGTTCCTAAAGTAAGAGTTCGAAAGAGGCAGATTCTATGACCTTCCATCCCTCCGTCCTCGAAGCCATCGGCAATACGCCCCTGATCAAACTCAAGGGCGCGTCGGCGGCGACTGGTTGCACCATTCTCGGCAAGGCGGAGTTCCTCAACCCCGGCCAGTCGGTGAAGGATCGCGCCGCGCTCTACATCATCCGCGACGCGGAGCGAAAAGGCCTGCTTCGGCCCGGCGGCGTCATCGTCGAAGGCACGGCCGGCAATACCGGCATCGGGCTGACACTGGTCGCCAAGGCGCTCGGCTATCGCACCGTCATCGTCATTCCTGAAACGCAGAGCCAGGAAAAGAAGGACGCGCTGAAACTGCTCGGCGCCGAACTCGTCGAAGTGCCCGCAGTTCCCTACAGGAACCCGAACAACTATGTGAAGGTATCGGGGCGGCTTGCCGAGCAAATGGCGAAGACCGAGCCGAACGGGGCGATCTGGGCAAACCAGTTCGACAACGTCGCCAATCGGCAGGCGCATGTCGAAACCACCGCGCCGGAAATCTGGCGGGACACCGATGGCAAGATCGACGGCTTCATCTGCTCGGTCGGCTCGGGCGGCACACTGGCGGGCGTCGCAGTTGGCCTCAAGGCGTTCAAGCCTGATGTCAAGATCGGCATCGCCGACCCCGATGGCGCGGCCCTCTTTGAGTTCTATCAGAACGGCACGCTGAAATCCGAAGGATCCTCGATCACCGAAGGCATCGGCCAGGGCCGCATCACCGCCAATCTCGAAGGCTTCACGCCCAATTTTTCCTATCGGATTTCCGACGCCGAAGCGCTTCCCTACCTCTTCGACCTCGTCGAGAACGAGGGCCTGTGCCTTGGCGGATCGACGGCGATCAACATTGCCGGCGCGGTCAATCTCGCCAGGGATCTCGGCCCCGGCCATACGGTGGTGACGATCCTCTGCGACTACGGCAACCGCTATCAGTCGAAGCTCTTCAACCCGGACTTCCTGAAGTCGAAGGGTCTGCCCGTTCCGGGCTGGATGGCCAAGTCGTCCGAGATCGACGTTCCCTACGAGCCCGTGTGAGACACATGCCCGTCAATGCCCTCTACCGTGACGATTTCTATCTCTCGACATGCGAGGCGGTCGTCACCGCCATTCACGAGGATGGGGGCATTGAACTCGACCAGACCTGCTTCTATGCGACATCGGGCGGCCAGCCCGGCGATACCGGGGAGCTCGAACGCGCCGACGGCAGCAAGATCGCGCTTGGCCTAACCAAGCACGGCGCAAGCAAGGACGTCATCATTCACGTGCCGCGCGACGGCGAGCCTCGGCCGGAAATCGGCGAGACGCTGGTGCTGCATGTCGACTGGCCGCGCCGCTACCGGCTGATGCGCATGCATACGGCCTGCCACCTGCTTTCTGTCGTCTGCTCCTATCCGATCACGGGAGCCGCCGTCGGCGAGGAGGAAAGCCGGGTCGATTTCGACATGGGCGAGACGATCGACAAGGACGAAGTTACGGCAAGGCTGATGGAACTCGTTGGCCAGAACCATCCCGTCTACTTGCAATGGATCACCGACGAAGAGCTTGTGGCCAACCCTGATATCGTCAAATCGAAGAATGTGCGCCCGCCCATGGGGCTCGGGCGCGTCAGCCTCGTCTGCATCGGCGAGAACTCCTCGATTGACAGCCAGCCCTGCGGCGGCACACATGTCTCCGAGACACAGGAAGTCGGCCAGATTCACATCGCCAAGATCGAGAAGAAGGGCAAGGAGAACCGGCGCTTCCGCATCCGCTTCGGCACGCCCGGCGACGAAGCCTGATCATCAAGGGAGATCACAATGAGTGAGACCACAAGCCGTTTCGTCGTCTCCGCCGACTGGCTGCAGGCCGAACTCGGCAAGCCGGATCTGCGCATACTGGACGCCTCCTTCTATCTGCCGGCACAGAAGCGCGACGCCGACGCGGAATATGCGGCCGGCCACATTCCCGGCGCCATCCGCTTCGATCAGGACAAGATCGCCGACCATTCGACCTCGCTGCCGCACACGATCCCCTCGCCCGATTATTTCGCCGCCGAAGTCGGCAAGCTCGGCATCAGCGAGAAGGATCGCATCGTCGTCTACGACGGCATCGGTGTGTTCGCCTCGCCGCGCGTCTGGTGGCTGTTCCGGGTGATGGGCGCCAAGAACGTCTTCGTGCTCGACGGTGGCCTCGACGGCTGGAAGGCCGAAGGCCGGCCGCTGGAAACTGCGGCGCCCAGGCATGCGCCGGCGATTTTCACGCCTGACTTCGACGAAAGCCGGTTGGTAACGCTCGATACGATGCGCGACATCGTCTCCAGCGGCGCGATGCAGATCGCCGATGCCCGCAGCGCCGGCCGCTTCGCCGCCACCGAGCCGGAGCCGCGCGCCGGCATGCGCTCCGGCCATATGCCCGGCGCCCGCAGCCTGCCCTCCGGCGTCTTTGCGAACCAGGGCCGCTTCAAATCACTGCCCGAACTCAAGCAGACGATCGAGGATGCGGGCATCGACCTTTCGAAGCCCGTCGTCACCTCCTGCGGATCGGGCATCACGGCGGCGATCATCACGCTGGCGCTGGAATCGCTCGGCCATCACGACAACAAGCTTTACGACGGTTCATGGAGCGAATGGGGCAGCCGTGAGGATACGCCCATCGTCACCGGTCCGCCGACACCGGTCAAAGCCTGATCGCCATGGGGAAAACACCCGCTTCGCTCAAAGCCCATATCACCCGGCTCGAAATGACGGCGGCGCCGAAGGCGAGCATGCCTGTGCCCGTCAATATCCAGACGGCGATCATGCGCGCGCCTGAGATACCCTTGCCCTTCTATCGCTACCTCTACCGTCAGGTGGGTGCGCGCTGGCAATGGGTAGACCGGCTGCGTATGAGCGACGAGCAGCTTGCCGGAACGCTGAACGACAAGCGCAACAATATCAGCGTTCTCTATGTGAACGGCGCGCCGGCCGGCTTCTACGAATATTTCTGCGAAGACGAGGATACGATCGAGCTCAGCCATTTCGGCCTGATCGAACACGCGCTCGGCCTCGGCATCGGCAAATGGTTCCTGCTGCAGGCGCTCTATGCGATCTGGGCGCTCAATCCGAAGCGGGTCACCACCACGACCAACAATCTCGACCATCCGCGCGCGCTGCAGCTCTACCAAATGTATGGCTTCTCGCCGGTTTCGACCGGCACCGGCATCGTGCGGCCGCTTAGCGACAAAGAACTTCTGGAGCTTGCCCGGAAAAGCTGAGGGGTTGGTTCCCGGCCGCTCCTCATTCCTGTGACAAGCACAAGAATGAGGAGGAGAGGTAGAATTTCCCACCAAACGTTGAGGAGCCGGCGACAAGCAGCAGCGCGCAAGAAACGGGTGGCTTGGGCAGCCGCCCAAGTGCAATTTCATGGTAATCACAAGGAGATCTGCCATGACCGCCATTCGTTTTGCCGCCATGCCGACTGCCGAAGCTATGGCCCTCTGGAACGGCGGCCGCGACGCCTATGATAATCTGCCCGAGACAATGACATCAGACGGTGACGGCAACCCTTGCCGCCATTGCCTGCAGAATATCGAAGAGGGCGACGAGTTTCTGGTTTTCGCCTACAGGCCCTTCCCTGAGCTGCAGCCCTATGCCGAAACCGGGCCGATTTTCCTTCACAAACAGCCGTGCCGGCGTTACGCCGCCGAAGAGATCCAGCCGCCGATGTTGACGATGAGCCCCGACTTCATCGTCCGCGGCTACAGCGCCAAGGACCGCATCGTCTACGGCACCGGCGCAGTGACTGAGATCGCCGACATTCCGGCCTATGCCGAGACATTGCTCGCGCGGCCCGACATCGCCTATGTGCATGTGCGTTCGGCACGCAACAACTGCTTCCAGTGCCGGATCGACAAGGCAAAGGCGCCGGCCTTTGCGGAGACCGGCGCCTTCTCCTGACCTAGAGTCAGGAAGCTTACGCTACGTTCAGTACGCTTTCCGGCGCGAAGGCTTCGTAGCCGAGCGCCTCGGCGACCGGCTTGTTGGTGATGCGGCCCTTGTGCACGTTCAGGCCGTTCCTCAGATGCTTGTCTTCGGCGATGGCACGCAGGCCGCGATCGGCAAGCGCCAGGCCGTGGACGAGCGTCGCATTGTTCAGCGCATGCGCCGAGGTGACGGGCACGGCGCCCGGCATGTTGGCGACGCAATAATGCACCACGCCCTCGACCTCGTAGGTCGGATCGGAATGGGTCGTGGCATGCGAGGTCTCGAAGCAGCCGCCCTGGTCGATGGCGACGTCGACGATGACGGAGCCCTTCTTCATGCCGGACAGCATCTCGCGGGTGACGAGCTTCGGAGCAGCAGCACCGGGGATCAGCACGGCGCCGATGACGAGATCGGCCGAAAAGACCTCCTCCTCCAGCGCCTGGATGCTGGAATAACGGGTGTGGATGCGGCCCGCGAAAATATCGTCGAGCTGGCGCAGGCGCGGCAGCGACCTGTCGAGGATGCTGACATCGGCGCCGAGGCCTGCGGCCATCCGGGCGGCATGTAGGCCGACGACACCGCCGCCGATGATCGCCACCTTGGCCGGCAGCACGCCGGGCACGCCGCCGAGGAGGACGCCGAGGCCGCCATTGGCCTTCTGCAGGGCGGTTGCGCCCGCCTGGATCGACAGGCGCCCAGCCACCTCGGACATCGGCGCCAGCAGCGGCAAGCCGCCGCGCTCGTCGGTCACCGTCTCATAAGCGATCGCGGTGACGCCGGAAGCGAGCAGGCCCTTGGTCTGATCGGGATCGGGCGCCAGATGCAGGTAAGTGTAGAGAAGCTGGCCGTCGCGAAGCTGCGCCCACTCGGAGGGCTGCGGCTCCTTGACCTTGACGATCATGTCGCACTTTTCGAAAATATCCTTGGCGGAGGCGGCGATCTTCGCGCCAGCCGCGGCATAGGCGGCGTCATCAGCGCCGATGCCAGCGCCCGCCTTGGTCTCCACCCAGACTTCATGGCCATGGGCCACATATTCGCGCACCGAAGCCGGCGTCAGGCCGACGCGATATTCATGATTCTTGATTTCCTTCGGGCAACCGACACGCATGCGCGTTCCTCTCCTATTGTCTCCGCGATTGCGGATCTCCTCTGAGGATGAATCCAACCACCAAGACCGCGAAATGTCCTTGCAAAGACGATTTGCAGAAATGCGATTTTTCGGAGATTATTGCGTCTTCATCGTCTTTTTTCAAAAGTTCTACGAATGGCTGATCTCGACACCATCGATCTTGCGATTCTCAAGGTACTTCAGGCCGATGCGCGCATCACCAATGCCGAGCTTGCCGAAAGGATCGGACTGTCGGCTTCAGCCTGTTCGCGCCGGCTCGACATTCTCGAGAGAAGCGGCGTCATTGATGGCTACCATGCACGGCTTTCGCACAAGGCGCTCGACTACAAGATGATCGCCATCGTGCATATCTCGCTCTCCGGCCAGTTCGCCAAGACGCTGGCGGAATTCGAGGCGGCGGTGAAGCTCTGCCCCAACGTGCTCGTCTGCTATCTGATGTCGGGCGAATATGACTATATCCTCAGGGTCGCCGCCCGCGATCTGGAAGATTACGAACGCATCCATCGCGACTGGCTGTCGGCCCTGCCCCACGTGGTCAAGATCAATTCGAGCTTCGCGCTCAGAGAAATCATCGACAGGCCAAATGTCGGACTTTGAGGCCTTGCATATTTGCCGAAAGCCTGCCCAGACTTTCGGTGCGCGCGGGCGTTTCCCGCTCATCGGCATATTATGACATCGAAGACTCACGGTTATATTTTCGCTCTTCTGGCGATCACCATCTTCTCTCTTCAGGACGCCATCTCGAAACATCTGGCGTCTGCCTACCCGCCGATCTTCGTGACGATGATCCGCTACTGGGCCTTCGCGCTGTTCACGATCATCCTCGCTTCGAAGATGCGCGGTGGTCTCAAAGCGACTGCCCGCACCAAACGCCCTGCCCTACAGGTAGTGCGCGGCGTGCTGCTTGCCGTCCAGGTGGTTCTGGCCATCACCTGTTTTGCCGTGATCGGCCTTGCCCGTTCACAAGCGATCTTTTCCGCCACACCGATCCTGATCGCGCTGCTGTCGATGCCGATCCTCGGCGAGCGCGTCGGCTGGCGACGGTGGATGGCGATCGGCGCCGGACTTTTCGGGGTGCTGCTGATCCTGAAGCCGGAAGGCGAGTTTTTCGATGTGAAACTGCTGCTGGCCATCATTTCCTGCTTCAACTTCGCCTTCTATGTCATCGCCACGCGTCTCGTAAGCCGCGACGATTCGTCGATGACCAGCTTCTTCTATACCGGCGTCATCGGCGGCATCGCGATGACCATCATCGGCCCGTTCTATTGGAGCTGGATGTCGCCCGGAGACTGGGGCTGGATGGCGCTCGTCTGCATGACCAGCATTTCCAGCCATTATTTCCTGATCCGCGCCTACGATCTCCTCGATGCCGCCGCCGTCCAGCCGCTAACCTATCTATCACTGGTCTACGCCTCGATCATCGGTGTGACGATCTACGACGAAACGCTCAGTCTCAACACCATCATCGGCTCGGTCATCGTCGTCGCCGCCGGCATCTTCACCATCTGGCGCGAGCATGTTGTGGGACGCCGGACGGCCGCCGCAGCCAAATGACGTTTCACTGCAATTTTAGCCAAGCCCCTAAAACCATTTCAATTTTCCGGCGCTATGCTCCCATCGCGATGTCCAAGGGAGACAGTATGACGCGCAACCTGAAAATTACGGCCCGGAAGGCCGACCGCAAAAACTGCCGTGTCTTCGGCAATATGAGATATCTGAACACCGAGGTGGATGTCCGCATCCTCAACCTCTCGGCAACAGGCGCCGCTCTGGAGACGAAGGGACCGGTTCACGCCGCCTCCGGCAGCAAGGTGCGGATCGAAGCGGAAAACCTCGGACTGCTGGAGGGCATCATCCGCTGGAAGCACAATGGCCGCGTCGGCATCCAGTTCGACGTGAATTCGAATGCACGCGCTCAGGTTTCCTCCTATTTCCGATTTTTCCACAAGGAAATACGGCCGGTGCTGGCGGTGCGTCCGCTGGTCAGACCGAATAGCGGCGGCGGCCGCCCGCCTCACTTGGCGACGTCGACGCTGAAATCATAAGGCTGCACCGTCTTGGCGCCGAAGGAGCGGCTGAGGTCGTTCCAGTAGCTGCGGTTGACGTTGACGTCGAGGGTGACCGGGCCTTGAGTCTGCGGCAGCTTGGCATCCAGATTCCTGACATCGATGGCGGCGCTGTTGGCGTTGGCGCCTGACAGCACGATCGTCTCCGTGCCGAGGGGCACGTTGACGGCGCCGGGCGCCGGGCTTGCTGAAAGGGGCTCGCTGGCGATGATCTGGCCGTCGCTGCCAAGGAATTTGATATCGCAGGTCTGACATTCGCCCTCAGTCCAGCCCGGATTGACCCTCAGTTCGACACGGGGCGGCAGCGAGCGATTGCCGTCCTGGGCATAGGCGGCACCGGCAATGGAAAAGAGGCTGGAGACCGGCCTGACTTCGGCCGGCTTGACTTCGATCGGCTTCGGGTTGACCGAACTGCCTTGCGCGGCCGCCATGATGAGAGCCGGCGCGCCGATGCCGAGGAGAAGCGCCTTCTGCAGCTGCTGCTCGCGGTAGATCAGGGCGATCGCGGCGCCGATGACGAAGAAGACCGTGATGGCGCCGAGCGCACAGGCAACCGAGATCCACGGATTTGCGGTGCTCGTCAGCCATTTCTCCACGTCGCCGCTGTAGAGCGCCTGCGCCTTGTCGACCAGACTGGGCGCGGTGCCTCCGAAACCTCCGACCATTGCGATGACGACCCGGCTCATGATCCAGTCCCCCGATGGATGTCAGCCCGACGACTTTACCATAAATTGTATTTTAAAACCACGCCGCCTTTCGCCCGGATTGTTTTGCCGTCCCGTCATTTTTGAAGTGTACTCCTCGCCAAATCGTCCTAATTCTGACGGGCCGGACGATGCATGATCTTTGAAGGAGAGGTTTCCATGTCTTCCATTTTCGATGTCGGCGTCATGAGCCGCCGTTCCCTGCTCGGCGGTCTCGCCGCGACTTCCGCTCTGGTGCTGCTGCACCCTTTCAGCGCGCGGGCCAGCGCCAACCAGGCGCATCTGCGGCTGATGGAAACGACCGACATTCACGTCAACGTCTTCCCCTATGACTATTATGCCGACAAGCCGAACGACACGATGGGCCTTTCGCGTACCGGAACGATCATTGACAATATCCGCGCGGAAGCCGCCAACTCGCTGCTGATCGATAATGGCGACGTGCTGCAGGGCAATCCGATGGGCGACTATATGGCCTATCAGCACGGCATGAAGGACGGCGACATCCATCCTGTCATCAAGGCGATGAACACGCTCGGCTATTCGGTCGGCACGCTCGGCAATCACGAGTTCAATTACGGCCTCGACTTCATGTTCAAGGTTCTGTCAGGCGCGAATTTCCCCTTCGTCTGCGCCAACCTGACCAAGGGCCAGCTCGCCTCGGACCCGAAGCAGGACGACCTGTTCTTCAAGCCCTACGTCATCCTGGAAAAACAGATCAAGGACGGCGCCGGCAAGGAGAGCCCGGTCAAGATCGGCTTCATCGGCTTCGTGCCGCCGCAGATCATGCTCTGGGACGTCAAGAACCTCGAGGGCAAGGCGCAGACGCGCGATATCGTCGAGGCCGCCAAAGCCTGGGTCCCCGCCATGAAGGAAGCCGGCGCCGATATCGTCATCGCGCTGTCCCATTCCGGCATCGACGGAGCCGCGCCCTCCGAAAAGATGGAGAACGCCTCGTTGCATCTCGCCGCCGTCGAAGGGATCGACGCGATCTTCACCGGCCATCAGCATCTCGTCTTCCCCGGCCCGAAGAGCTGGGACGGCATCGCCAATGCCGACCCCGTCAAGGGCACGCTGCATGGCAAGCCCGCAGTGATGGCCGGCTTCTGGGGCTCGCATCTCGGCCTTATCGACCTGCTGCTCGAAAAGGACGGCAACAGCTGGAAGATCGTCGACTTCACCTCGGAAGCACGGCCGATCTATCACCGCGACGACAAGAAGAAGGTGGTGGCCGACTACGCCGACAAGAAAGAAGTGGTCGAGGCCGCCAAGGCCGAGCACGAGGCGACGCTCGCCTATGTCCGCACCCCCGTCGGCAAGACCTCCGCGCCGCTCTATTCCTATTTCGCACTCGTCGCCGACGATCCCTCCGTCCAGGTCGTCAGCCAGGCTCAGACCTGGTACATCAAGCAGATGCTCGCCGACACCGAGTATAAGGATCTGCCGGTGCTTTCGGCCGCGGCCCCCTTCAAGGCCGGCGGGCGCGGCGGCGCGGATTATTACACCGACGTTCCGGCCGGCGACATCGCCATCAAGAACGTCGCCGACCTCTATCTTTATCCGAACACGGTCCAGGCCGTGGCGATCACCGGCGCTCAGGTGAAGAACTGGCTCGAAATGTCGGCCGGCATGTTCAATCACGTTCCCGCAGGCTCGAAGGATGCGCCGCTGCTCAACACCGACTTCCCGTCCTATAATTTCGACGTGATCGACGGCGTTACCTACCAGATCGATCTGTCGCAGCCGCCGAAATATGATTCATCCGGCAAGGCGATCAATCCCGACTCCAACCGGATCCAGAACCTGGCCTTCAATGGCAAGCCGATCGATCCGGCGCAGAAATTCGTCGTCGTCTCGAACAATTATCGCGCCGGCGGCGGCGGAAACTTCCCTGAGATTACGGCTGACAAGGTGATTTTCCAGGCGCCGGATACCAATCGCGACGTCATCGTCCGCTATGTCCATGAGCAGGGCACGATCAATCCGTCGGCGGACGCGAACTGGACCTTTGAGCCGCTTGCCGGCACGACCGTCACTTTCGAAAGCGGCCCGAAGGCGAAGCAGTTCCTCACCGCGGTCAAGAGCGTCAAGATCGAGGAGGCCGGCGAAGGAGCCGACGGCTTCTCGAAGTTCAGACTGGTTCTTTAATCAGAGTGAGATGAATGAAGGCGCGGCATCGCGCCTTCATCATTCGGCCGCGAGCGGCGGGGCCATGTCCCGCAACTCCGCCATCTCGGCATGGAAATCGGCCTGGTTCGGGCATTGGGACAGCCGCGTGCGGAAGGCATCGATCATCCAGCTGGCGGCTGGCCCGGGCGGGTTGGCGAGCTGGCGCATCGAATAGATGGCGTATTCGCCCTGTTCATAAGCTTCCAGATCGAGATGGACGAGCGCGCCGCTGCGCAGATCATCATGCATGATGGAAGCCGGAAGACCGCCCCAACCAAGGCCGGCCTTGATGAGCTGGTGCTTCGTGGCGATATCGCTGACACGCCACGTCTTATAGGACAGAACATTGAAATCCCGCCCCTTCGTCCGTCCCGACGCGTCGGTGACGACCAGCTGTACTTCCTCGCGCACGTCGCCAAGCGTCAGCGGCCGGCCGATCGCGGCAAGCGGATGGTTCGGCGCGGCAACGGGCAGCATGAAGGAATGGCCGATCCGTTCCGTGACGATCGAATCCTCCTGCTTGAGGACCGCGCCGCCGATACCGATCGTCGCCTTGCCGTTCAGAACGAGATCCATCACCATTCCGAGTTCGCCGACATTGAGGTTCAACGAAACCGACGGGAATTTTTCGCGGAATTCGTGGAGCACATCGACCACGGCCCGCGAGGGCACCATGACGCTGATGGCGACGAAAACCTCCGCTTCGAGCCCTTCCCGCAGGCTCTTCACGCGCGCCCGCATGACCTGCAGGTCGCCGAGTATGCGGCGCGCGTCCTCCAGCATCGCCTTGCCCGCCTCCGTCAGCTTCGGCTGGCGCGCGCCGGAGCGCTCGAAAAGCGGCATTTCAAGCTGGGCTTCCAGATTGGCGATCGTATAGCTGACGACCGATTGCGCGCGGTTCAGCACACGCGAGGCGGCCGAGAAGCTGCCGGTCTCGGCGACCGTCAGAAACACCTGCAACTGATCCAGCGTCGGGTTCGGAAGCATTTTCCATCCATTCCATCGATAGTTTCGATCGACATTATCACCGTTTTTTCGATAGCAGACCAGACATATTTTCCTCATTGAAACAGCGGCTCACCCTCCCAGCAAAGGGCCGTCCACTTCAATTCGAAAGGAAATGCACCATGTCGTCCATCCTTCTTCTGACGTCCAGCCCGCGTGCCGATTCGCTCTCGACCCCGATCGCAGTCGATCTCGCCGAAAAGCTGAAGAACCAGAAGCCGGGCAGCGTTGTCGTTCGCCGCGACCTCGCCGCCAATCCGCTGCCGCATATCGACGATCTCTTCACCGGCGCGATCCGCAAGCCGGCCGAAGCCCGCACCGCCGAGGAAACCGCTGCCGTTCAGACCTCTGACGAACTCGTCAACGAACTGCTTGCCGCCGACACGATCGTCATCAGCACCGGCCTCATCAACTTCAATATCTATTCGTCGCTGAAGACCTGGATCGACAACGTCGCCCGCGCCGGTCTGACCTTCAAGTACACGGAAAGCGGCCCGGTCGGCCTCGTCACCGGCAAAAAGGTCTATGTCGTGCTTGCTTCGGGTGGCGTCTATTCGCAGGGTCCGGCTGCCCCTCTGAACCATGCCGTGCCCTACCTGAAATCGGTTTTCGGCTTCCTCGGCATCACCGATATCGAGACCATCTATGTCGAAGGCCTGGCCTTTGGTCCGGAAGCCGCTGAAAAGGCCATCGGCGCCGCCAAGTCGCGCGTTGAGGAAATCGCTCTCGCCGCCTAATCGGCTCTCGCCATCTCATCGAACGGCCGGCGTTTGCCGGCCGTTCGTCATTTGTCGATACCGGCGACAAACTCCCGGATGGTCGCCAGGATTTCGGCCGAAAGGCTTTCATCCGAAGAAATCCTGGCAAGGCCGACGCCGCCTGCCATCATGGCAAAAGCCAAGATCGCCTTTCGCCGCCTTTCACCATCATTCGCCCCCGCAGCCTTGCTGGCCAAAGCCTGGAAATTTCGTTCCAGCCGCTCGGTCGCAATGCCGCGCGCCTGCTCGCCGCCGCGCGCTATATCGGACGTCAGCGCCGCGAAAGGGCAGCCCTCGCCGGGATTGTCGCGGTGATAGGCGCTGACATAGCGATCGGCGATATCGGCAACCGTCATCTTCGCCGGATCCACACCCTCGGCCTCCAGCTTGCGCCCCCATGAATCGAAGGCGGACTGGATCGCCTCGGCAACGAGATCGTCACGGGAGGCGAAGTGCTTATAGAAGCCGCCGACGGTCAGTCCGGCCTCCTTCATCAGGTCGGCGACGCCGATGCCTTCGAGCCCCTCCTCGCGCAGCCGTTTCGACGCGGTCTCGACGATCTTTTCGTGCGTCTTCTGTTTTTCAAGCTGCGAACGACCCATCGCAATTCTCCGATATTGCCTCTTGACTCATGTGGATTACACTCATAATCCTTATAGATAACGATCATAATCCAGATCGTTGCCATTTCCAAGAGGAGCATGAATCATGCGTCTAAGAAACAAGGTTGCGCTCATCACCGGCGGCAACAGCGGTATCGGTCTTGCGACAGCGAAAGTCTTCATCAACGAGGGCGCCAGGGTGGTGATCACTGGCCGCAACCCGGAAACGCTTGCGGCCGCCGAAAAGGCGCTTGGGGCCGGCGTGCTGGCGCTGAAGGTCGATGTCACCGATGCCGCCGCTACCGAGAAGGCTTTTGCGGAAGCCGCCGCGAAGGTCGGTAAATTCGACATCGTCTTCGCCAATGCCGGGATCGGCGGCGCGACACCGCTCGGCGACACGTCGCCAGAGCAGTTCAACCGGATCATCAGCACCAATCTGACGGCGGTTTTCTTTACCGTTCAAGCGGCCCTGCCGCATCTCAATGATAGTGCTTCCGTCATCCTCAACGGTTCGGTGCATGCCGTGCTCGGCGCTCCCGGCTGGTCGGCCTATGCGGCAACCAAGGCCGCGGTTCGGGCGATGACACGCAATATGGCCTCCGAGCTCGCGCCGCGCGGCATCCGCGTCAATCAGGTGACGCCAGGCGGCACGAAGACGCCCATTTGGTCGCCGATGGCGCAGACCGAAGATGCGATGTCGGCGCTTGAGGCCCGCCTCGGCGGCCTGAGCCCGCTTGGCCGCATGAGCGAAGCCGAGGAAATTGCCAAGGCGGCGCTCTATCTGTCCTCGGATGACGCGTCCAATGTCACCGGTATCGAGATCACCGTTGACGGCGGCATGACGAGCGCGCCCTCCGGCGCCAAGATCTTCCGCGCCGCATGAACCAGCGAAGGCCGGGCAAACCGAGTTTGCCCGGCCTCGGTCAGCCATTCCTTGCACGGGAGACAATACGAAACAGGACGATTGCCACATTGACGACGGCAAGCAGCAGCAGGACGTGAAGCATGGCCTGGATGCCGGAGGAAACGATCAGGTTGCCGGCGATCAGCGGAAAGCCGAAGACGCCGATGAAATAGGACAGGGAGAACAGAAGAAGCGATTGCGGCATGAGGCCTGTGGGTGCCTCATTCGCGGCGAGCCCATTGATGACGGAATAGGTCAGCCCATATCCCACGCCCAGCATCGCCGCAGCTCCGAGATAGACCAGCTGACTTGATGTCGCCAGCAGGAACAGCAGGATGGATGCCAGCGTCAGGCTTGTGAGCACGAGAAGCGCATAGAACGGATCCTTCTTGACCACATATCCGGCTGCGAACAGCCGGCTCAGGATGGCGGCGGACATGAAACCGATGAAGAACAGCGCATAATCGAAACCGTGTGCCTTGGCGTAGCTGGTCTGAAAGCTGGACAGTCCGCCGAAGATCGCGCCGCCGACACCGACCATGGCGATGGAATAGATCGCCCGTGAAGCGATCACCCGACGTGCTGTGGCGAACGAGATCTTGTTGACATGCGGCAGGATCTTGCCGGCAGAGGTCAGCCTGACATGCAGCAGGAGATAGAGCGCGCCACCGACAAGACTGGCCAGAAACGCAAAGGCGAAGGCCGTCTCTATCGGCAGAGACCAGCCGGTGACAATGCGGCCGATGATCGGTCCGGCGCCGATGCCCGACATCATCGATCCCGAAAGCAGAGCAAAGAACCTGATCCGGTGCTCCGATTCGGTAATCGCGGCGACCAGGATGGGGCCGAGCGCATAAAACGTGCCCCAACCGATGCCGAGGACGAAACCGACGGTCATCAGGCTCAGCCCGGCTGCGGAGACCGTGGCAAATCCCAGCCCCGATGCCGCCAGAAACAGTCCGGAAATCGCGACCGCCCGCGCCGAACCGATGGCATCGGCGATGTGGCCGGAGAAGATGACGATAATGACGGTGCTGATGGTCGCGGCCGAGATGATCAGGCCGGCGAGCGCTTCGTTGCCACCGCGCTGGCCGACCAGCATCGGGATCAGAAAGGTGACGCCATAGGCGATCGAAAGAAGAAATCCTCCGACACACAAGACGGCAAACTCGCCGCCATCGACCTTCGTTCGTGCAACCGTATCGCTCATGTCTCCGCGCCCCTCGCATGCGAAATGTGGAGGCAATGGAGATCATGTTTGCGTTATGCCAACAAGCCGTTTTTATCGTTCTTATAAGCCATTGAAATTAAAAGATACTGGCATGAAGTGTTTCGATTCACGCAACATCACGAACACTGACAGCCGATCTGCTGCGCTGATCGGGTCAACCAAGCTTCACCACGCCGGAACGGCCGACGACGCAGTTGCGGCCGCTCTTCTTGGCTGCGTAGAGCCGGCCGTCGGCTGCCGAGAGCACGGCGGTGAAGCTGGCGCCGTCCTCGTCGGCTGTCGCTACGCCGATACTGACCGTCACCGGTTTCTCATCCGGTGTCTTGACGCTGGTCGCGATCATCCAGCGCAGGCGCTCGGCGAGCAACAGCCCTTCCTCATGGTCGGTGCCGGGACAGACGGCGACGAATTCCTCGCCGCCGAAGCGGAAGATACGGTCGCTGGACCGCAGCGTCGTACCGAGCCGCACGGCGATCGACTTCAACACCTCGTCGCCCTGAAGGTGGCCGTAGCCGTCATTGACGTCCTTGAAGTGATCGGCGTCGATGATGAGGACGGTGGCAAACAGCCCCTGCCTCAACGCTTCGTGCACCATCAGCGGCGCTTCCAGCTCCATGCGGGTGCGATCATAGACGCCGGTGAGCATATCGCGGCCGGTGCGTTCCAGAAGATCGTTGTAGCGCTCGCGGAAGGTCAGGTCGCCGAACACGTCGCTGATGGAGCGGGCGGAGGCGTCGGCGCCGACACGGCGAATATGATATTCGTAGATCGCAAACATCGCCGCATAGAGGCAGACGGCGAGCATCTTGGCTTTCCAGCCGCCCCAGAAGACAGCAATCGGCACATCCAGGAAATAATGCAGCGCGGCGAAGAAGCCGACCTGGTCGAAGGTCAGCAGCGCAAAGCCCGAGATCATCAAACGCAGGACGACGCGCCGGCGGAAGAAATCGCCGAGCTTTTCGTAGAGCAGGATGATGCCGAGCGAATCGATATAGAGCAGCGCCGTTCCCCAGATCATCAGCCAGCCCATCTCTTTGAGGAAATCGACATCGGGCGCATGCCCGGCCGACAGCTGCAGCGGCTGATGCAACTGCAGAACCCAGGCGATTCCGACGGTCAAGAGATTGCCGAGGAACAGGCCGTAGATCGGCTGGCGCACCGTCGCGGCATCCTCCCTGAGGTAGAGCATCAGGATCATCATCAGCTTGCCGGAGAAGAAGACCGATGAGCCGGGCGACACGTCTCCGAAGGGCAGCGAGACATAGAAAACCGCGGCCAGATAGGTTTCCATGAAATGCATGACGCCGAGGGCCGTCAGGAAGACTCCGAGGCCGAGCCGGTGGCGGAAATGCAGAAGCGTCACCATCAGCACGAAATAGGCGACCGCTTCGACGACGAAGAGAGCGAGGTTGAACATCGCCATCACGACACCCAGGCTTCCCGTCGACGACCGCGTCTCCTTGCCGGCGCGGCGATCGCGGCGGCGGATCCTGTGGTCGATCGTCCGAAAAAGTGAAACACGAAGGCAGCCCTGCAAATCCTGCAGGCCATATCATTCGCCGCAATCCTTTAAGATTGCGTGTGCAAGCTTACGCGGTTCGGATGAGCACTCGGCTCAGAGACTTGAAAAGCAAAGAAGTTTCCAGCCCAGCGTCCGATCCTCATCGGAGTGCCGGATATCAGACCTGGCGAACCTTCTCGCCGTCGCCAAAAAGCGACGGACCGTGCTGATCAATGATTTGCTGCGCCTTGCGCACCGTGCATTCGATCGCATCGTCGGACGAGGAGAAGACATCGGCGCGGATGAAATTGCGCACCAGCACCTCGTCGCCGACCTTCTTTTCGATGCGCCCTGCAAGGCGATACTGGCTGCCTTCCTTGCGCGGTTCGGCATAGATCGTGCAATCGGCGTAGAGCTGCGGCTCGCCGGAAGGACCTACCGCCTGCGCCGCCGGTTTGCCGCCGCCGGAGAACATCGAAATGATATTTGAAATGAACGAAGCCATGCTCCGCCTTTAGCACGACGGCATCGTTTCCGCCAAGTCAAATGATCAGGTTGGCGAGGATCTCGTTGTCGGTGATATCCTCGTAACCCATGCCGGCGGCTTCGAAATTCGCGATGAGCCGGGCGAAGTTGTCGGGCGCCTTGGTTTCGATGCCGATCAGGATCGAGCCGAAGTTGCGCGCCGATTTCTTCAGATATTCGAAGCGCGCGATATCGTCGTCCGGACCGAGCAGATTGAGGAAATCCCGAAGCGCGCCCGGGCGCTGGGCGAGCCGCAGGATGAAGTATTTCTTCAGCCCCGCGTAACGCATGGCCCTTTCCTTTACGTCAGGCAGGCGCTCGAAATCGAAATTGCCGCCGGAGACGACGGCGACAATGGTCTTGCCGCGGATCGCCTGGGCATCCATCGCGGCGATCGCCGTCAGCGACAGAGCGCCGGCCGGCTCCAGCACGACGCCTTCGACGTTCAGCATCTCCTGAATGGTGACGCAGATGGCGTTCTCCGGCATCAGCCGCACCTGCTCGGCCGGAAAATCGCGAAGCGCGGCGAAGTTCAGGTCGCCGATGCGGGCGACGGCAGCGCCATCGACGAAATTGTCGACCTTGCCAAGCGTCGTCACCGCACCCGCCTCGATACTGCGTTTCAGGCTCGGCGCGCCGGCGGGCTCGGCGAAGACGAATGCCGATTTCGGCACGGTGCCGCCGAGATAACCTGTGATGCCTGCGGCAAGCCCGCCGCCGCCAACCGGCAGGACAACCATATCGGGCACGGTTCCCTCCGGCAGCTGCTGCATGATTTCGGCTGCAACCGTCGCTTGGCCCTCGATGATATCGACGTGGTCGAAGGGCGGCACCATGACGCCGCCGACCGCTTCCACATGCTCGCGCGCCGCCTGATAGCACTGGTCGAAAAAGTCGCCGATCAGCCGGATGGTGATGAATTCGGCGCCGAACATGCGGGTCTTGTCGATCTTCTGCTGCGGCGTCGTTACCGGCATGAAGACGACGCCCGGCACGCCGAAATGGCGGCAGACATAAGCGAAACCCTGGGCGTGGTTGCCGGCCGAGGCGCAGACGAAGGTTTTGCCGGCAGCTCCCTGCCCGATCGCCTTGCGGAAGAAATTGAAGGCGCCGCGGATCTTGTAGGAGCGCACCGGCGACAGATCCTCGCGCTTCAGCCAGATATCGGCGCCATACCGGGCCGAGAGATGATCGTTGAGCTGCAGCGGCGTTGCGGGAAAGAGGCTGCGCATTGCCTGTTCGGCGCTTTCGACATCAAGTCTCGTCACGGGCGTGGTCCATTCTCAGATTTATCCACCGCCGCTATCGCACGAGCGGGCCGGAAAATGAAAGCCTGTTTTGGCGGCTTCCGGTTCGCTCGCGAGCGGGCTCCATATTGCCCTTGGACAAGGTTTTCTTAAGCCAAATGCAAAATCGGCGGCACATGGACTGATTTTAACTGTCAATGAAAGCGGCGGCCATTAATATAGCGCGCATGACTATACTCAAATTCGCAAAGCCGCTTGCCTGGCTGCTGCTCGCTTTCATCCTCTTCGTGACAGTTTCGCCGATCGGGCTGAGGCCGGAGACCGTCACGACGGTCAATACCGACCGCGCAAGCGCCTATGTGCTCCTCGGCCTGGCCTTTGCGCTCGCCTATCCGAAACAATGGAAGACGGTTGCCGTGCTGGTGATCATAGGCGCAGTTGCCATCGAATATCTGCAATATCTCGTGCCGACCCGTCATGCGCGCCTGCACGATGCCGGCATCAAGGCCATGGGCGCCGCGATCGGACTTGTGGCCGGCTGGGTGATCAACAGATGGCGCGACGCAAAAGTATCGAACGCGCTTCCATTGGCAGAACGGTGATTGTTGTCAGGAACAGGCTGCACATCGTCCCGAAAATCGATTTCGGGACGATGTGCTGATTGAATATCGATAGAGCGTCCTTAGCGCGTCATCTCGGACGCACTAAGGACGCTCTAAAATCCGCGCAATTGAACCGCCCAGAAGAACAGCAGTATCGCGGCCATCGCAGTTCCCAGAACAAGCGCGGCACTGGTTTTAAAGATCCGGATGCGCCGGGCCCTAGTCCCACTCCAATCGTAAACCATCGTCTTACTCCCAGAAGACAACACTTACTCCACCGTCGCGGCGCAATGCTTGCACCGAAAATGTCTTTGTCAAGCGACAACCAACCTTTATGCACAATATATGTGCATATTCAATAGCAGCGTATTCAAACCGGAGTATGAAGGTGGTGCGGGCGACGGGGATCGAACCCGTATAGCCAAGGCCGAGGGATTTTAAGTCCCTTGCGTCTACCAATTTCGCCACGCCCGCTTGCTGCGTTTTCAATATCTTGCGTCATTGGCGATGGGAAGAGCTGCGAGGCGTAAAAAATCACCTCTCAGTTGACGGCAACGACGATCGGTGGACGCCAGGCGTCATGGGGTAAAAGAAAAGACGCGGCGGGCTCGCACCCGCCGCGCCTCTAACATTCCGCAGCAAAGATCAGGCGAGCTTGGCGGCAAGCTTTGCGACATGGGCGCCCTGGTATTTCGCGCCTTCCAGTTCGATCTCGGAAGGCTGGCGGGAGCCGTCGCCGTTGGTGATGGTGGAAGCGCCGTAGGGGGAGCCGCCCTTGACTTCTTCGGTGCCCATCTGGCCCTGGAAGGCATAGGGAAGACCGGCGACGACCATGCCTTGGTGGAGGAAGGTCGGGATAAAGCCGAGGATGGTCGATTCCTGGCCGCCGTGCTGTGTTGCCGAGGAGGTGAAGACCGAACCGATCTTGCCGACCAGCTTGCCGGCGAACCAGAGGCCGCCCGTCTGATCCCAAAAATTACGCATCTGCGAGGCAACCGTGCCAAAGCGGGTGCCGGCACCGACGATAATGGCATCGTAGTCCGCAAGTTCGTCCACGGTGGCGATCGGAGCGGCCTGGTCCATCTTGTAATGGGAAGCCTTGGCCACCTCTTCCGGAACCAGATCGGGCACGCGCTTGACGGTAACCTCTGCGCCGGCCGACTTCGCGCCTTCGGCAACGGCGTAAGCCATGGTTTCGATATGGCCGTAAGCCGAATAATAAAGGACGAGGACCTTCGCCATCTTCAATCTCCCTTGGAGCGCTGGTTAAAATTCATGGGTCGGGGGAGTTCTAGCAGCGAGCCCCGTTGAACACAGCCCTGCCGTCGGGAACGCACTGTTCAACGGCCGTAGACGAAAATTCACTTGCTTTGCTTCTCTGAGACGAAGCAACGCACCGGCGGCTGTTTGCAAAGTGGCGCAAGGGCGCTACCTATTTGCGAGCTTCACATCACGGAACATCCCATGAGCCATGACATCGTCGTCACCGCCGCCATGCTCGCCATTGGCGACGAACTTCTCTCCGGCCGCACCAAGGACAAGAATATCGGCCATCTCGCCGATCTGCTGACGCTCTCCGGCATCGACCTGAAAGAGGTGCGCATCGTTGCCGACGACGAGGAGGCGATCGTCGACGCGCTGAACGCGCTTCGCGGCAAATACGACTATGTCTTCACCTCGGGCGGCATCGGGCCGACGCATGACGACATCACCGCCGATGCCATTTCCAAGGCTTTCGGCCTGCCCTGCGAATATGACGAAGCGGCGATGGCCCTGCTTGCCGATATGTACAGGCGCCGCGAGATGGAATTCACCGAGGCGCGTCAACGCATGGCGCGCATGCCGCGGGGCGCTGCCCACATCGCCAATCCTGTTTCGACGGCGCCGGGCTTCATCATCGGCAACGTCTATGTCATGGCCGGCGTGCCGCAGGTCTTCCAGGCGATGGTCGATAATGTGCTGCCGACGCTGCGGACCGGTACGCCGGTGCTTTCGCTGGCGATCCCCTGCCCTTACGGCGAAGGCGAGATCGGCACGCCGCTGACGGCGATCCAGAAAGCGCATCCGGAAACCAGTATCGGTTCCTACCCCAGATATGTCGGCCAGAAATTCTTCACCGAGATCGTCGTTCGCGGCCGCTCGCAGACGGTGATCGATGCGGCCGGCGCCGAGGTGCATGCAATGATCGACGCCATCCGCCGGAGGAAGGACATCGCCGAAAACCATTCCGCCGAGGCTTAGGAGAGCCGGCCGTCCTTGATATCGGTCAAGGAACAGCAGAAGGAGCCGGTGCATTCCTCCCTCGCGCAAACCATTTCAGCGCAAGGAGAATTGATATGTCTTACAAAACCATTCTCGCCATTCTCGATACGACAGACAATAGCGGCGCCGTTGCCGATTTCGCCTTTGCCCTCGCCGCCGAAAACGACGCCCATGTGATCGGCCTGCATGCCGAAATCATCTCCGCCGTGCCACTCGTGGCGCCGATGGAAATTCCCGACCCTGTAGCCGTGCAGGCGCTGCAGGATATGGCGCATAGTGAAACGATCGCAGTCGAGCGCATCTTTCAAGAGAAAGCGGCGGCGGCAGGCGGCTCTTCCGAGTGGCGAAGCTTCGCCACATCGACCGGCTACGGCGCCTCGCCGCTGATCGAAAGCGCCCGCAGCGCCGATCTGCTCATTGCGTCGCAGGCCGACCCCGCCAAACCCTCCGACAGCCATGTCGACGTCAACAGCTTCCTCTTCGAGACCGGCCGGCCGGTGCTGATGATCCCCTATATCATCCGCCAGCCCAAGCCGATCAAGCGCGTGCTGATTGCCTGGAACGGCTCGAAGGAGGCAGCGCGCGCGACCTTCGACGCGCTGCCGATCCTGAAATTGGCGGACGACGTGGAAATCCTCTCGGTCGATCCGGCCGATACGGCGCTGCAATCGCCTTTGACGTCAGGTGCCGAGATTGCCGCCACACTTGCCCGCCACGGCGTGAAGGCGACGCTTTCGACGGCGGAAACGATCGACAAGCACACGTCCGACATCATCGAGAACCGGCTTTCGGACCACAGCATCGATCTCCTCGTCATGGGTGCCTATACGCATTCCTGGCTCTGGCAGACGATCTTCGGCGGCACGACAAAGACCGTGCTGCAATCGATGACGGCGCTGACCCTGCTATCGCGCTAGCTGGTCGCTCTTGCCTTTTACCGGCAAATCCCGCTAATTGCAGCGACCGATGACGGCTTTGAGCCTCGGCCACGTCTCGCGCAGTAGCAGCTCGCGCAGTTGCAGCTTGCGCGTTTCTCGTTCTGCCGATCGCCGTTTCAAACCCGTCCGGTCGCCGGCAAACGGCGTGTTATCTCTATCATGCCGCGGAGCAGCCCGATGTCCCTTCCCGATAAAGCCTTTCCCGTTTCCTGGGATCAGTTCCACCGCGATGCGCGTGCGCTTGCCTGGCGGCTTGCCGGCGTCGGTCAGACCTTCAAGGCGATCGTCTGCATCACCCGCGGCGGCCTTGTTCCGGCCGCGATCATTTCGCGCGAGCTGAACATCCGGCTGATCGAAACCGTCTGCGTCGCCTCCTACCATGACTATGCGAACCAGGGCGACATGGTGTTGTTGAAGGGGATCACACCCGAGCTGACGGAAAATGAGGGCGAAGGCGTGCTTGTCATCGACGACCTGACGGATACCGGCAAGACCGCGGCACAGGTGCGCGGCATGCTGCCGAAGGCGCATTTCGCCTGCGTCTACGCCAAGCCGAAAGGCGTGCCGACGGTCGATACTTTCGTGACCGAGGTGAGCCAGGATACCTGGATCTACTTCCCCTGGGATATGGGCTTCACCTATCAAGAGCCGATCGCCAAGGGCGCACGCTGAGCGCCGCCACGGCGGCGCGCACTCCTTGTATTTACCACTTGAAATTGTTCCAGATTTTGTCAGCGGGATCTCCCGATTCCGCTATCGGCTTGCCCCCATCTATTTTAACTTATGCTCATAGACTCGGGCGGCGAGAGAATCGTGTCAGGTTGCGCCTAAAAGGTGCAGTTGGAAATATGGTACGAGGAAGCAAGATGGCGCAGTGGGGGCATCTCAGAGTGAGTATGGCTGTCGGGCTGGCGGCATCTCTGCTTCCGCTGCACCCGGCCCGCGCCGAGCCTGCCTATGTGCCCCTCGTGCGCGACTATGTCGAACGACGGGTCAGGCCGATCGTCGAAACGCCGCTGGTGCTGAATGCCATTGGCGAGCAGAATACGGAATTCGGCAATGTCAGCGAAATGGATATGCGGGTTCTCGACGAGGCCTACCGGTCCGAGATCGGCCAGCCTCACCCGCATATGGTCAAGCTGCTGCTCGACAAGTCGGTCTCGCACTATCTGAAATCCAAGCAGGACGCCTCGCAGGGCGCGATCGTCGAATTTTTCGTCACCGACAGTCATGGGCTGAATGTCGGGCAGAGTACGATCACCGCCGACTATTGGCAGGGTGACGAGGAAAAATATCTCAAGACCTTCGCCAACGGCTCCCGCGAGATCTTCATTGACCGGGCGGAACGCAACGAAACCACCCAGATGCTCGAAACGCAGGCGAGCTTCGTCGTCGTCGACGAGCAGGAAAAGCCGATCGGCGTGGCGACCGTCACCATCGCCATCGATGCGCTCTGAAGGGTGTTTGCGCAGGCGCGAATCGGCATGCGCATTTGCACTGAAAATGCCATCACAAGATTTGCCTCAGGGCGCTTTTTTGCCGCCGCGCCGTTTTTCTTAGCCGGCATCACCTGCAAGCCCTTGTAATTTCAGCACTCCCCGGCTTTCCCCAATCTCCACAGGCGCATCCACAAGATGTTGTGGTTAGCAATCAATTAACGGCCAGCCCTTGACGGAATCACCCGTTTCAAACTTTATTGTTACTGATGTTGCGGCGGCGACAGGACCGGAGGTAACGAGCCCGGTTCCCTATTGAAAACCAGGACGCGGAATCAGGGCGATGTGCCGGGAACGGTGTCAGTCCTGACAGGATCTCTGCGCGATTTTCAGCCTCCAAAAAAAGTGACGTCGGGACTGGCGATAATAAGCTGTTAATACTATATTTAGCGTTTGCAGCCACCATCACCACAAGATACAGGAAGGACATCTCCGGATGACACCCCTGTGACAATACGGAAACGAGACTGGCTGCACGACGACAATGTGCCGCCGGATAGAAATTTTGCGCCCCGGTCGCGGGGACCGGGCGCCAACACGAGGTCAAGACCATGCGCATCGAACGTCGTTTCACGAAGGCCGGGCAAGGCGCCTATGCGGATATCGAATTCCGCAAGGCGACGAGCGAGATCAAGAACCCCGACGGTTCGATCGTGTTCCGCCTCGAGAATATCGACGTTCCCGCGCAGTTCTCCCAGGTCGCCACCGACGTTCTGGCGCAAAAGTATTTCCGCAAGGCCGGCGTTCCCACCCGGCTGAAGAAGGTCGAGGAAAACGACGTTCCTTCCTTCCTGTGGCGCTCCGTTCCCGACGATGCGGCGCTGAAAAACCTGCCGAAGGATGAGCAGACCGGCTCCGAAATCGATGCGCGCCAGGTCTTCGACCGTCTCGCCGGCACCTGGACCTACTGGGGCTGGAAGGGCGGCTATTTCTCTTCGGAAGAAGATGCTGCCGCCTTCAAGGACGAGCTTGCCTATATGCTCGCCACCCAGCGCGTCGCCCCGAACTCGCCGCAGTGGTTCAACACCGGCCTGCACTGGGCCTACGGCATCGACGGCCCCGGCCAGGGCCATTTCTACGTCGATCCCTTCACCGGCAAGCTGACCAAGTCCAAGTCGGCCTACGAACATCCGCAGCCGCATGCCTGCTTCATCCAGTCGGTCGAAGACGACCTCGTCAACGAAGGCGGCATCATGGATCTCTGGGTGCGTGAAGCGCGCCTCTTCAAATACGGCTCCGGCACCGGCTCCAACTTCTCGATGCTGCGCGGCGAAGGCGAAAAGCTTTCCGGTGGCGGCCGCTCCTCCGGCCTGATGAGCTTCCTGAAGATCGGCGACCGCGCCGCCGGCGCCATTAAATCGGGCGGCACGACGCGCCGCGCCGCCAAGATGGTGGTCGTCGATATCGACCATCCCGATATCGAAGAATACATCAACTGGAAGGTCAAGGAAGAGCAGAAGGTTGCTGCTCTCGTCACCGGCTCGAAGATCGTCGCCAAGCATCTGAAGGCGATCATGAAGGCCTGCTTCAATTGCGAAGGCGACAACGGCGATTGCTTCGATCCGGCCAAGAACCCTGCCCTGAAGCGCGAAATCCGCGCCGCCAAGAAGGACCAGGTTCCGGAAAACTACGTCCAGCGCGTCATCCAGTTCGCCCGCCAGGGCTACAAGGACCTCGAATTCAAGACCTACGACACGGACTGGGATTCGGAAGCCTACCTCACGGTATCGGGCCAGAACTCCAACAACTCCGTCTCGATCAAGGACGACTTCCTGCGTGCCGTCGAAAATGACGGCGAATGGAAGCTGACCGCCCGCAAGGACGGCAGGGTCATGAAGACGCTGAAGGCGCGCGACCTCTGGGAAACGATTTCCTATGCCGCCTGGGCCTCGGCCGATCCGGGCATCCACTTCAACACGACGATGAACGACTGGCATACCTCGCCGGCCGGCGGCCCGATCCGCGGCTCGAACCCGTGCTCGGAATACATGTTCCTCGACGACACGGCGTGCAACCTTGCCTCGCTGAACCTCCTGCAGTTCAAGGACAAGGCCACCAAGCGCATCAATATCGGCGATTATGAACATGCTGTGCGCCTGTGGACCGTGGTGCTCGAAATCTCGGTCATGATGGCGCAGTTCCCGTCGAAGCGGATCGCCGAACTCTCCTACGAATACCGCACGCTCGGCCTCGGCTACGCCAATATTGGCGGCCTGCTGATGTCGTCGGGCATTCCCTATGACTCCACTGAGGCCCGCGCCATCGCCGGTTCGCTGACCGCGATCATGACCGGCATCTGCTATGCGACCTCGGCCGAAATCGCCGGCGAACTCGGGCCGTTCCCGAACTTCGCGCCGAACCGCGAGAGCATGCTGCGGGTCATCCGCAACCATCGCCGCGCCGCTTACGGCGAAACCTCCGGCTATGAGGCGCTGTCGATCGACCCGGTCGCGCTGATCCATTCGGAAAACCCGGATCAGGATCTTGCCGCCCATGCCAAGTCGGCCTGGGACAAGGCCCTCGAACTCGGCGAAAAGCATGGCTACCGCAACGCGCAGGTCTCGGTCATCGCGCCGACCGGCACGATCGGTCTCGTCATGGATTGCGACACGACCGGCATCGAGCCGGACTTCGCCCTCGTCAAGTTCAAGAAGCTCGCCGGCGGCGGCTACTTCAAGATCATCAACCGCGCCGTGCCGGAAGCGCTGCGCACCCTCGGCTATTCGGAAAGCCAGATCGCCGAGATCGAGGCCTATGCCGTCGGCCACGGCAACCTGAACCAGGCGCCGGCGATCAACCCGTCGACGCTGAGGGCCAAGGGCTTCACCGACGAGAAGGTGGAAGCAGTCAACGCCGCGCTGAAGAGCGCCTTCGACATCAAGTTCGTCTTCAACCAGTGGACGCTCGGCGCCGACTTCCTGAAGGAGACGCTGAAGGTTTCCGACGAGCAGCTCTCCGACATGAGCTTCAGCCTGCTCGACCATATCGGCTTCTCGAAGAAGGACATCGAAGCCGCCAACATCCATGTCTGCGGTGCCATGACGCTGGAAGGCGCGCCCTTCCTCAAGGCCGAGCATCTGCCGGTCTTCGATTGCGCCAATCCCTGCGGCAAGATTGGCAAGCGCTACCTCTCGGTCGAGAGCCACATCCGCATGATGGCTGCCGCCCAGCCCTTCATCTCGGGCGCGATTTCCAAGACGATCAACATGCCGAACGAGGCAACCGTCGAGGATTGCAAGAACGCCTACATGCTGTCCTGGAAGCTCGGCCTGAAGGCCAACGCTCTCTATCGCGACGGTTCGAAGCTGTCGCAACCGCTCAACGCCTCGCTGATCGAGGATGAGAGCGACGAGGATGCGCTGGAGGAACTGCTGCAGGCGCCGGTCGCCGCCCAGGCCGTCACCATCACCGAGAAGATCATCGAGCGGGTAATCGAACGCGTCTCGCGCGAACGCGAGAAGCTGCCGAACCGCCGCCAGGGCTATACCCAGAAGGCTGCCGTCGGCGGGCACAAGGTGTATCTGCGCACCGGTGAATTCGGCGACGGTCGTCTCGGCGAGATCTTCATCGACATGCACAAGGAAGGCGCTGCCTTCCGTGCGATGATGAACAATTTCGCTATCGCCATCTCGCTCGGCCTGCAATACGGCGTGCCGCTCGAGGAATATGTCGAGGCCTTCACCTTCACCAAGTTCGAGCCGGCCGGCATGGTCATCGGCAACGATGCCATCAAGAACGCCACCTCGATCCTCGATTATGTCTTCCGCGAGCTTGCCGTCTCCTATCTCGGCCGTCATGACCTCGCCCATGTCGATACGTCCGATTTCTCGAACACGGCGCTCGGCAAGGGCATCCAGGAAGGCAAGACCAACCTGCTCTCCACCGGCTGGACCCGCGGCTACAAGCCGACGCTCGTCTCCGGCGCCGGCAGCGAACGCCAGGCGGGCGAACCCAAGGGAGCGGCGACCGCCGCCCCTGCCCGCGCCGCTTCCACCGGCACCGTCACCGCCTTTGCCGGCAGTGCTGCCCGCAAGCTGGAGCCGGCCACCGCCATCTCCACCTCCGAAATCGTCGCCTTCAAGCGCGATTACGAGGAGCGCGCCAAGGAATTGGCCGAAGAGATCGCCGAAGAGGTGATCGAGGAAGTTACCAGCGACGCCACCGCCCTCTTCTCCGACAAGGCGGCAGCGGACGCCGCAACGGCGAAGACCGAAGCCAAGAAGATGGAAGCCGAACGCCGCCAGCGTTCGATCATGCAGGGTTATACCGGCAACATGTGCTCGGAGTGCCAGAACTTCACGATGGTGCGGAATGGGACCTGCGAGAAGTGCGATACGTGCGGTGCTACGAGCGGGTGCAGCTGAGAAGGTTGGTCAGTTCTGGGGCTGAGTGCTGATCAACATGGTGTTGGCCCAATGAGCGGTGAAATTGGTCAACCTCTCTAGTTATGATTTTCCGGGCGCTTCGGGCGTCCGGAAGACAACCTGGAACAAACAGAAAACAAAGATACTCGGTAGAAATCAGCACAGGAATGACCCGCGGACACCCTGAGTGTCCTCCACTCTCGAAGGGATTGGTGATGGCACCGATAAAGACATTTGGCTTCTCTTTTTTGTTGAAGTTGGTTTGCCTTAATCCTAAACCGCAGAAGCGAACGATCCGCGAACGACACAAGCCGAGCAAAGGCGGGTTCGATTATCACCGAAGCCTCCGACTACGAATTCAGCAGATTGCTTTCGAGGGTCTGTCAGAGGTACAGGTATTAGCGTCGACAGATCAGATAAGGAAGGCTCCGGAGCGAGCCTCCGCCAAACGAGGGCTTGAACGATTTTTCAAATGGCGAGAGGACAATCCAGGCGCACTCGAAGCATGTCCTGCTCTCACTTTTTTGAGTCCACGCGGCTTTTTTAAGGTAACCTTTCAACCTGACTTATTATTGGAACTCGACGGGCGACGAACCGCAGTTCATGTTTGGAATACTCAGCAGCAACTAAGCGGAAATCTTGTGCTAGCCGCATTATGCACTGTGGCAGGTCGATTTCCACTTCAACGTCGGCCGGATGATTTTGCAGTCTTATCTTTGCAAGACGGGAGGTTTTACCGCTGGTCGGACGCGACAAAAGTGCATACCGCCCTTGGTGAAAATCTGCTCGCAATGCTGGACACGCAGTGCGAACTGGCGCGGACTGAACTTGGGCTTCCGGCAATTGGTCCTGAGGTTCCGCAGCTGATCGCTTGAAGACCACCAGGAAATGCCAGCACGGCTAAAGCACGTCGCGATCTTTCAGATTCGCTTCCCGCGCTTTGGGTCGTTATTTTTACGCATGTCGTTATCGCAAAACCGCAGCACACTTTTGCGCGACATGCTTTAATGACCCGGCGCCTCAGAAATGGATCAATCGAGTATTCGAAAACCGAATTGGAAGGGGCGTCAACCTCATCTCAACGGGCAAGCGAATTCATCAACCAGTTCAGTTCAGTTCGAGCAGCCGATACTAAGCTCACATAGGAGTTGATAGTGATCGTGTCCGGCACGTAACGGGCATCGATCGAATCCGCTCGTCCCTTCCCTATCATCAAGATTTTGAGAGGACTCTTCGAAGTCACTGTGGTCGACAAATCATCTCTATATTTTTCTGCCTGGGCGATGTCGTCGCGACTGATGGGATGACTGGGACGTTTGAATTCGATGATTAAGAAGCTATCGCCGAGATCCTGCGACAAAAGGAGGTCCGGTCGTTTCGAGGCACGATCGCCTGTGAATTTCGCATTTCCGTACTTGGCGATGATGCTCTTCAACGTCGTGTTCGATGCCATCGTGGCGTAGTGTCGGCCTAACACCCAGAGATTTGTTTCGAGCGCTTGATGCATGTTTTGTTCAAGCGTTGCGTCGTTTTGAATGAGTTCATCCAGGAAATCGAGAAACTGCAATCTGCGAGCGGCTTGAGCAGCGATAGCGGAGAGTTCGACAAGCCCAAACTGTTCTAGCGCCTCAGCGAATGAACCGACATCACCTCGGCTTGTCATGTTTATTCGCTCGAGCACAGCCCAGTAGGCATCGTGCTCGATCGCGTCCAAGGCCACTTCGGCGATCGTCGATATCCGATCTTCACTCTCACCGTAGAAGCGTCGCAGTATGCGGTTCAGCGCCTCCTCCGCATAGCGTCGACGATGCTCCGGGAGCTGCTGAAGCCGCAAATCGATCTGCCGCTTCAATCGAGCCAATTGCAATTGCATGTCGCGAGCGTGCGTTTCCTGCAGCCCCTGCTTTACTATCGATTGCACGTAGCCTTGGATTTCCTGGAATGCTTTGCTGTTTTCGATTACTCCGCCCCAGTCGGCGGTGACAAAGTGATCGTTGCCATCCAATTCGACCTCGCCAAAAACGCGCTTCGACAATTTTAGTGGGATTTCGTCGTCATCATCCAATCCGAAGAGCATGGGTTTTCCGACGACCTTCCCATCGACTTTGAGCACAATGCCAGGGGATTTTGGAGCTTTTTTGCCGTCCGCGATCGTAAAATGTAATCGGACAACTCCGCTCTCGGCCAGCACCTCTTCAACCTGCCTGGAAACGCCTGGCACATCTTCGACCGACAACCGAACATCGTTGACGAACACTTTAAAGCTATCTTCGCGTCCGTACTCGTGAACCAGCAACTCCCGAAAACGATCAGGTGTCGGAAAATTCAAACGATTGTCGAGATGTGACAAAACTATCGAGGTGCCGACCTCATTACTTGCGGCTTCCTGTTCCAAGAAAGGTAGTGGCACGGACTCCAGGTCGTTTTCGTTTTCGGTAAGGGCCATTTTGTCAATGGTCAGGTGGCATCTGCGCCCCCGAGCCACAGCGATTACGTCCATGCGGTTAGCAAGCGACAGACCTGCAAACTTTCCGATACCCTTGCGCCCCTTGACCTTTCGCTTCAAGAACGGCGTCCGCTCGCCAGTCCGCGCTCGCTTGTCACTCGCGATGTTCAGGTACTCGTTCTGCATTTCGAGAGAGGTCATCCCCGCGCCATCGTCCCGCACAATGATTGCTTCGCTCGTCATAGGAGACGGTAAAGTAATCCAGACATTTCTGGCATCGGCATCCCAGGCGTTGTCGACGAGTTCCTTTAATGCAGCCTCGCTTGAGCGATAGGTCTCGCCCAACAGGCGGGTTAGGCGGGTATTCACTGAGAAATGTGCGTCACTACCGCTCATTGTGATGTTAATCCCAACTCCTAATTGCGATATAGGTAGCAGAATGAAAAATGCATCACCATGGCGCGCCAGCGACGATTTACAACTTTAGATAAGATACACACACGATCCACGATTCCGCTACTCTGTTAGCGAATCCTATCTGGCTTTCACCAATCGCCACAAATAATGACGGCTTATCGCCGAGGTAAATTTACAACCAAAAGTCCGCAACTGTACTGGAATTCGTCGCCGTTTTCTGGCTTTTGATTGCGGCCTCGCTCATTCGGGATGTACCGCCGGAAGATCGGTAGGTTGCCGCATTTTGACGTCAATATCGACGATGCCTTTGCAATCCGTCATACATGCCCCCTAACAGCGCACGTGTAGGCCGGCGCAGAATACCGGGTATATCGCCCACATCGTTCATTTTGACGGAAGAGATATTTCATGACTTTTGCCTGCAACACTCCCTCCCTCGATCTGAAACTCGATCCCGATTTCTTCTCCCTCCTCACCGGAAGCTACACTCACCTCGTCCGCCGCTCTCTCGCCGGCGACGGCCAAGGCCCAGACTGGCTTTACAACCATGCCCCCTTCGTGGTCCTCGCCCACAATACCGAGCCCGACCCGCGCTTCATCTATGCAAACCGAACCGCGCAGGCCTGCTTCGAATACAGCTGGGATGAATTCATCGCGTTGCCTTCGCGGTTTTCAGCCGAGCAGCCTGATCGCGCCGAGCGGCAGCGGCTGCTGGATGCCGTCACGCGCGATGGGTTTGTCGAGAATGGGCGCGGTATCAGGATTGCGAAATCGGGACGGCGTTTCTGGATCGAGGACGTGACCGTCTGGCAGTTGATCGATGAACGCGGGCAACGGCTGGGTCAGGCGGCGATATTCTCTTCATGGCGGGATGCCTAATCTTGCATCCGGCACGCGCGCCTTAGCCTGGTATGGTGCGAGAAGCTTCGGCGACGCGGTCGGGATGGGCGGCCTGGAAGGCCGGCAGTTCGGCGCATCGGGCGTCGATCTCGACGATGCGCTTGAAATCCGTGAGATCCACGCCCCAGCGGCGGGCGTTGTAGATTTGCGGGACAAGGCAGAGGTCCGCCAGCGTCGGCCGATCGCCATAGCTGAACTCTCCGCCGTATTTGCCGATCATGACCTCCAGCTTTCCGAGCCCGGCTCCGATGAAGTGCTTCATCCATTCCTCGCGGGCGTCGGCCTTCCCGGTCATCGTAGCGAGATGGGCGACGACATGCATGTTGCAGATCGGATGGATGTCCATGGCGACGGCATATGCGAGGGCGCGGACTTTCTGGCGACCGGCGATATCCGCCGGCAGCAATCCGGATTCCGGCCGAAGCTCGGCGAGATATTCGATGATTGCCAGCGACTGCGTCAGAACCTGCCCGTCGATCATCAAAGTCGGCACGAGCCCTTGCGGGTTGAGGGCTAGATAGTCCGGCTTCCTGTGCGCTCCCTCCAGCAGATTGACCGGCACCGTCTTATGCTCGATGCCGAGAATGTTGAGGGCGATGCGGACGCGATAGCTCGCCGATGATCGCCAGTAATCGTAGAGAACGACCTCGCTCATTGCGGCTCGGCTCCTGCATATCGTTCCACGGTCTGCTCGATCGCGCCGAAGATCGAATGGCCGGCGTGATCCTTCATCTCGATGCGGACCTGATCGCCGAACCGCATAAATGGCGTCTTCGGCGAACCGGTTTCGATCGTCTCGATCATGCGCATCTCGGCGATGCAGGAATAGCCGTCGCCGCCATCCTCGACCGGCCTGCCCGCCCCGCCGCCGCGCTTGTTGGACACCGTCCCCGAGCCGATGATCGTTCCGGCCAAGAGGTTGCGGGTTTTGGCGGCATGGGCGATCAGCTGGCCGAAATCGAAGGTCATGTCGATGCCGGCATTCGCCTTGCCGAACGGCTTGCCGTTCAGGCTGACCAGCAGCGGCAGATGCAGCTTGCCGCCATCCCAGGCACTGCCTAGCTCTTCGGGCGTCACCGCGACGGGAGAAAATGCCGAGGCGGGCTTGGATTGGAAGAAGCCGAAACCCTTGGCCAGTTCATCGGGTATGAGGCCGCGCAGCGAGACGTCGTTGACGAGCATCACCAGGCGGATGGCGTTGCGGGCGACATCCGGGCCGGAACCCATCGCAACATCGCCGGTGATGACGGCGACCTCGCCTTCCATGTCGATCCCATAGGCCTCGTCGGCAGCAGGGATCGGGTCGCGCGGTGCGAGGAAACCGTCCGAACCGCCCTGGTACATCAGCGGATCGGTCCAGAACGTCGCCGGCATCTCCGCCCCCCTCGCCTTGCGCACCAGTTCGACATGATTAACGTAGGCCGAACCGTCGGCCCACTGATAGGCCCGCGGCAAAGGCGATGCGGCGTCGTGTTCGTGAAAGCGGATCGTCGGCTGGGCTCCGGTCTCGATGCCTTCGGCAACCTCCGCAAGCCTTGGCGCCACATGCTTCCAATCATCGAGTGCCGCCTGCAGGGTGCGGGCGATGTGACCGACTTCGGAGCAGCGGGTAAGATCGCGGGAGACGACGACGAGCCGGCCGTCCCTGGTGGAGTCCTTCAGCGTTGCGAGCTTCATATCCGGTCCCCGACCTTCACTTGATACCGGGGGTTCCGTCGAACTTGCGTTCCAGACCGTCCCAGCACTTGAGATAATCATCCTGCAGCGTTTCGAGCTCGGCGGCATATTTCGTCAGTTGCTGCGGGTATCGTGTCTCGAACATGAAGGCCATGGTGTTATCCAGCTTCACGGGCTTGAGCTCGGCATTGGATGCCTTTTCGAAGGCGAGCGCGTCCGGCCCGTGGGCAAGCATCATGTTGTGCAGGCTCATGCCGCCGGGCACGAAGCCCTCCTCCTTGGCGTCGTACTGGCCATGGATCAGGCCCATGAATTCGCTCATGATGTTGCGGTGGTACCAAGGCGGGCGGAACGTGTGCTCGGCCACCAGCCAGCGCGGCGGAAAGATCACGAAATCGACATTGGCCGTGCCGGCATCTTCGGTCGGGGCGGTCAGCACCGAGAAGATCGACGGATCGGGATGATCGAAGCTGATCGCGCCGACCGGAGAAAATGTACGGAGGTCGTATTTGTACGGGGCATAGTTGCCGTGCCAGGCCACAACATCGAGGGGCGAGTGGCCGATATCGGTGACATAGAATTTCCCGCACCACTTCACATGCACGCGGCAGGGCTTTTCCTTGTCCTCGAAGGCGGCGACTGGCGTCTTGAAATCGCGCGGGTTGGCCAGGCAGTTCGCGCCGATGGGGCCACGATCCGGCAGCGTGAATTTCGCGCCGTAATTCTCGCATATATAGCCGCGCCAGACCGGCTGCTCGCCGATGCGCAGGACCTTGAACATCATGCCGCGGGGGATGAGGCATATTTCCAGCGGCTCGACATCCATGATGCCCATTTCGGTGAACACCCGGATGGCGCCAAGCTGCGGCACGATCAGCACTTCGCCGTCGGCATTGAAGAAATAGTCGTCGATCATGTCTTCGTTGAAGACATAGGCATGCGCCGACATGCCCACCTGGGTGGTGACATCGCCCGCCGTCGTCATGGTCCGCACGCCCTGAAGGAACGTCAGCTTCTCCGCGGGCGCGGGCACGGGATTCCAGCGAAGCTGACCGAGCGGAAGCGAATGCTCGTCAAGGCAAGGCGCGGTTTTCCAATGCGGGTAGGAAGCATTCGAGAAGCGGCCCGTGTGGCGCACGCTTGGGCGGATACGGTAAAGCCAGGACCGTTCATTCGTCCCGCGCGGCGCGGTGAAGGGCGAGCCGGAAAGCTGCTCGGCATAAAGGCCGTAATTGCATTTTTGGGGGCTGTTCTGGCCCTGCGGCAAGGCGCCCGGCAGCGACTCCGTTTCGAAGTCGTTGCCGAAACCCGGCATATATTCCAGCTTGTTTGCCGTCGCGGCCTCGGCCTCGGCAGGCTGGATCGATGTCTGGTCCATTCCTCACTCCTCCCCGACATTCCCAGAACGCCGCGCGCCTTTTTCAGGCGCGCGGGATCGCCTGGAGTTTACTCCGCTGCAGTGCCGATGACACCACGCTTGATCTGATCGGCCTCGATCGACTCGAAAAGCGCGCGGAAATTGCCTTCGCCGAAGCCCTCGTCGCCCTTGCGCTGGATGAATTCGAAGAAGATCGGGCCGATGACGGTTTTCGAGAAGATCTGGAGCAGGATCTTCGTCATGCCGCCATTCACGACACCTTCGCCGTCGATGAGGATGCCATGCTTCTTCATGCGGTCGATCGGCTCGCTATGGCCGTTCACGCGCTCATAGGACATGTCGTAGTACGTCTCCGGCGGACCCGGCATGAAGCGCAGGCCGTTATCGGCAAGCCTGTCGGTCGCCTCATAGATATCCTCCGTTCCCACGGCGATATGCTGAATGCCCTCGCCCTTGTACTTCTTCAGATATTCCTCGATCTGGCTCGTATCGTCCTTCGATTCATTCAAGGGAATGCGGATCTTGCCGCAGGGCGAAGTGATGGCGCGGCTGACAAGGCCGGTGATGCGCCCATCAATATCGAAGAAGTGGATCTGCTTGAAATTGAAAAGGTTGCGGTAGAAATCCCACCACTTGTCCATGTTGCCGCGGAAGACATTGTGGGTGAGATGGTCGAGATAATAGAAGCCGATCCCTTTGGGGCGCGGATTGGGCTCGCCAAGCCAATCGAACTCGGCATCGTAAGCCGATCCCTTGGCACCATAGGCCTCGACGAAATAGAGTAGCGAGCCGCCGATGCCGACGATGGCGGGAACGTCGAGCACCTTGTCATCCCCTTCGTAGAGAACCGCGCCTTTCGACACCGCATGGTCGAATGCGTGCCTGGCGTCGACGACACGCCATGCCATCGACGGGGCGCAGGGGCCATGTTGTTCGACGAAGCGGGCGCCATGGCTGCCGGCTTCGGCATTCAGGATATAGTTGATGTCACCCTGGCGCCAGACGGTGATGTCTTTCGTCTTGTGCTTGGCGACGGCGACGTAGCCCATGCGCGTGAAAAGCTCGGTGAGCTTCTCGGGCTCCGGGTGGGCAAATTCGACGAATTCGAAGCCGTCGGTACCAGCCGGGTTGTCGCCGGTGATTTCCGACGGCGGCGCATCATGCGGAAAAGGGCCCATTTTCTCCTCCTCGAGGACTGAACTTTGACTGCGCAAAGTGTGGCCCAAAACGCGTGCAAAGTTCTTGCATTCTTCATATCGGGGGAAGATATTATGCACGTTTCGTGAGCGTTTTGGAGATTTCGCGCAATGGATGAGCAACTCGATAGATTGGATTTTCGCCTGCTTCAGGAACTCCAAAAGGACGGGAGGCTGACGAACAACGAGCTGGGCGAACGGATCGCGCTTTCGCCCTCACAATGCTCGCGCCGGCGCACGCGATTGGAGGCTGAAGGTTACATCCGCAGCTATCGCGCTTACCTCGACCGGCAGAAACTGGGCCTGGATATGCTCGTGGTCATCTCCGTGACGCTTGCGACCCACAACAGAGACAATGCCCGCCGCTTTTCCCAGCTTATCAACGGTCTGCCGGAGGTTCTCGAAGCCTATGCGCTGACCGGCGAAATGGATTACCATCTCAAGGTCGCGACCCGCGGGCTCGCCGACCTCTCCAAATTCGTCAACGATGTTCTGCTGCCGCATGAATCGGTGCAGCACGTGAAGACGTCGATCGTGCTCAATACGCTGAAGACATTCGAGGGCTTTCCGATCCATATGCCGGGCAGCGCGCATGGCGATGCGCGGTAACGCTGAGCCTCGTTTCAAGCGTCAGATCGGCAGTTCGGTCGAGAATTTCAGCTCGCGCAGCACGAAGCTGGAGACGACGGTGCGTACATGCGGGTTGCGCATGAGATAGCGCGTCATGAAGGCTTCGTAGCTTTCGACGTCGCGCGCCCGAATCTTCAGCATATAATCGAAGGCGCCCGACAAGGCGTAACATTCCATGATTTCAGGACGATCCAGCACTACCGACGCGAAGGAGGCGACCGCCTCTTCATGGTGATCCTCCAGCGTCACATGCGCGATCACGCAGAGCTTGAGATCGAGTTTACCGGGATCGAGCAGCGTCACCCGCTTGCGGATGACGCCGTCGGCTTCCAGTTCCTGGATCTTTCGCCAGGCCGAACTCTGCGACATGCCGGCCTTTTCCGCCAGGTCCGCCAAGGAGAGGCTGCCGTCGGCCTGGATGAGCTGCAGAAGCTTGCGACGAAAATTCCCAGTTTCTTTCATTTCTTGATCCATCTTCGGGAATATTTTCCAACAGTATGGCAATCTCCAGCACGAAAGAAAAGAAAATCCTCCAAAGCCGGATCATAATGGCAGCAACAGCGCCGTGCCTGGGAGGATCAGCCTATGACCAAGGAAAGCAGCTACACCGCCAAACTGCCCGGACCGGACGGTCTCTACGACTATACTCCTGAAGAAGATGCGATCTGGGGCGAACTCTACCGGCGCCAGATGAAGATTCTCGCCGATACGGCCTGCCGCGAATATCTGGACGGCGTGAAAATGCTGGGCCTCCGCCCCGACAAGGTTCCCCAGCTTCTCGACGTGAACAGGCGCCTGAACGAGACCACCGGCTTCGGCGTCGAAGGCGTGCCGGCGCTCATACCGCCCTCGCGTTTTTATGAGCTTCTGTCGCAAGGCAAGTTCCCGCTCGCCACCTTCCTGCGCCGTCGCGAACATATCGACTATATCGAGGAGCCGGATCTGTTCCACGAGGTCTTCGGCCATTGCCCGATGCTGACCAACCAGAGCTACGCTAATTTTATCAGACATTTCGGCGAAACCGCCCTGCGCCTTGGCAAGGGTTATTCGTGGCACCTGTTCCGCATCTTCTGGTTCACCGTGGAATTCGGCCTGATCAATACGCCTCAGGGCCGCCGCTGCTTCGGCGCCGGCATCGTCTCATCGCCCAGCGAAGCGAAGGCGGCGATGGAAGGCACGGCATGCGAATTCCGGCCTTTCGATCTCATGAGCGTGCTCAGAACACCCTATCGGATCGATATCCTTCAGCCGATCTACTATGTCATCGACAGTTTCGCCGATCTGGAAGCGATCGTGGAGCAGGATATCGAGGGCATGATCCTCAAGGCGAAATCGCTCGGTGATTTCGCGCCGGCTTTCGAAGCCAAAGCTTCGTGAACCGCTGACGGTAGGCGGCGAGAAAAGGCCGACATCGAGGATGCCGGCCTCAAGGCGAGTGCGCCATCCAGCGCTACTCCTCCGGCAGGATGATCTTCTGGTTGGTCGTGTTCTTGACCGGTTTTTCACCCGGGACGTGGGACATGGTGCGGGTCGTGCTTTGCAGCGTATCTCCGCCCACGCTGGTCTTGGTTCGTGATTTGCTGAACGTTCCCTGATCGACGGCCTGCGCTTTCGTCTGCGCCTTCAGCTTGTCGCCGCCATCGTTGATATGGGTCTGGCTCTTGGCCTTCCCATCGACAGTCGCAGCGCTTCCGCCGGATCCGATCGACGAGGTCGTTCCGCCATCCGTCCGGCATGTTCCGGCCGTACCTACCGAACTCGCCGAGGTGCCGCCGGCAGCGGCCGTCCCGCCGGTGCCGACTGTTCCGGCGGCATTGCATTCCTGCGCAGACACTGATGCCGTGGAGGCCAAGAGTGCTATCGAGATGGCTCCGATCATATTCGAGAGTTTCATGGCGATCTCCTATTTGTTCGGTTTCATCACCGAGCAGGTTCCGTCGGAACGCTTGGTAATGATCGTGCCATCAGGGCGGGTGACGCTGGCCGTCGAGAAACTATCGACGCTTCCAGATCCCGCCGAAGCGCCGGCCGAGGATGTCGATGAGGAACCGGAGCTCGTCGCTGCGCCACCTGTCGTCGTCGATGACGAGACGTGACCATTGCCTGCTGTCACCGTCGTGGAAGTACCGCCGCTTGCGGAAGCCTCGCCCTGGACCACCGTGCAGCTGGTGCCGTCATCGAGTTTTATCTCTTCGGACATCGCCTGCCCGGCGGCCAGGATAGTGGCGGCGGCCCATGCGGCTTTAGAAAAACGTGTCATTGTTCATCTCCTGGGTTGGCCGACGCCTGTCGAGGCGCCGGCCGGGACGTTCAGCAGGACTTGTTGTCTGCGCCGTCCTTCTTGAGCTGACCGGGGGCACAGCCCTTCTTGCCCTTGCTGTCGGACGAGCCGGCCGAGCTGGCGCCGGTGCCGACCGTGCTGCCGGTCTTGTCGCCGTCGGCGGACGAGGCGCCGGTCCCGACGCTGGAGGCCGAATTGGCATCACCGGAGCCGGCTGCTGAGCCGCCCGTGCCAACCGAGCTGCTGGAGGTGCCGCCGCCCGCCGACGAGCCGCCCGTTCCAAGGGTCGAAGCCGAGCCAGAGCCAGGGCCGGCCGCGGAGCCGCCGGTGCCGACAGTGCTGCTTGATGTGCCGCCGCCGGCCGATGAGCCACCTGTGCCGACCGTAGAGGAGGAGCCGGACGGGCAATTGGTGGATCCTGCCGCGCAGTCGCCGCCGGCGGAGCTGCCACCAGTACCGATCGTGCTGCTCGCAGTTCCGCCGCCCGCCGTCGATCCGCCGGTGCCGACAGTGCTCGACGACTGTGCGAATCCCGACACCGCCGTACCTGCCAGAAGTGCTGCTGCAAGTGCTACATGCGTTACCTTCATCATCGTGTATTCCTCCGTTTGTCATGAGTGCCGTCGCATCCGTTCTGGATGGATAGCTCTTTGGCAAACTACGGTTTTTGCTGACTGTTCCTCTGATAGGCATTCAGTCGGAGGAGCATCGGACTAAGGTCCAGCGTCTCACATTTTGGGCAAAGTATGCCCGTTTGACGCACCGCCACGGGCTGCGCCAAAATAGGAGATTCCTGCTCGTTTGCTCGGGTCGTCTCGGTCAGATCGATGGAGCACGCGCCTTCGCTCCTTTGGAGAATTGGGCCACGTCGCTCGCCGTTAGAGGGAATCCGCGGAGGTTGCATGCCGGGGCAACGGAAGTGCGCGGCGTCTCCTCTCAATGAACGGTCTTCGGCACCTTCCTCGCACGGGAAATGCCCTGGAGCGTCGCCATCAGTTTTTCAAACTCGTTCAGGACACGATTGAACTCGGCATCCTGCATTCCGGCAATTTCGGAGATCGTCGAGGAAACGGACGAGATCAGCGTGTCGATCCAGACGCAGTGGTCGGCTGGCACGTTTCCGAGAACCTCCTTCCGATGCGTTTTCAGCTCGTGAAGGATGCGCACGATCAGGGCACCTCGCTCCGCCCTGCTCAAAAATCTGAGCCTTGTCTGCGCCTGCTGGATTTCTGTTAACAGCGTCGTTGCCATTCCGATCTCCCGACCTGGAACACAACCGGTAACACAACCGCAGCGTTTGGAACATGGACCTTAGTCTGACCGTGCGGATCCGTCCGTTATGGTACGTCGGCCGCCACCGTCACCTATGATCAGTTCCTGGCGGCGACGATCTCGGCCACGGCATCTGGAGCCTGGCAGACGCGTCTCGGCCCATCCCATGGCTGATAGGTGTTGTCTTCCGGCCGATAAGATCTGTACCGGGCGGCACACCAGGCTGCAGCCTGCGGGTTTAAATATCCACCCATGTGTGCATCGGCCGCAGCGACAGTCTGCTGGAACGGCGAGGAACATTCGCGCACCTCGCCGCTGTAGGCTCGGTAACTGTTGGTCTCGGGATCGAAGGACCGATAGCGCTCCCTGCACCAGGAAAGGTGCTGGACCGAGAGCTTCGGCTGCGATGTCTGAGGTTCAACTAGAGAATGCACGGGTTCTGGCGCCGCTCGCGACGCCACGACCGCCGGGGCCTCCGTGACATAGCTGGAATAGAGGGGGGCAATACGTTCGTAACCCTGCTGCCGAGGGTCAACTTTTATCGGCTTCGTCGTCCACAAGTCGGGCGAGGCCAGATCTTTGAAGGTGTGAGGTCTGGTATCGGCCACGACATGCGATGCGATGGATGCGGCAGCTATGCAGGCTCCGACCGAACTGACGATGCCGAAGGCGGCGGATGCGATGGCGTTCATTTTCCCAGCCCTTGCTGTTGAACCTGGGGGACCCAGACCCGGCCGGCCGTGCTGCTTTGACCGCCGGTGGCGACGAGTGCTGCGAGCATGCCTGCGATCGCCAGCAGGATGGCGATCAGCGGCATGGCCAGCCCGGTGGATTTTTCTTCGGAATAGATCATGCTTCCTCTCCTCGGGCCCGGCGGCGGAGGCCGCCACCAGGCTGGCGGCTGTTATGCCGAGATGATGTAGACGATCGTGAATGCAGAGGGATCGACGATGACGATCCGGCCATCCGCAAGGATGAAGAAGCGGTAGGCCTTGTACTGCGGTACGATCTCCACGATCCGCGGCGGCAATGGCTCGAGCCTGATCGTCTTCGGAATGCTCGTGCCGACAGAGACCGTGAAGTCCACCTCCCGAACCGGCTCGACCTGAACTTCCTTCACCACCTGACGGATTTCCGTCTGCTGCTCGACCGAAATATTCACATTGGTCGTGTTGCTGGTTTCAGTCTTCGTGTTGCTGTTCTCGACATTCGTCTTGCTGTTCGTCTGGGTCTCGGTCGAGCCGCTGGAAGACTTGGTGTCCCCGGACTTCTGAGCGTCGCCGGACTTCTGGGTTTCGCCGGTACCGGTCGATGTGCCGGTGTCCTGGCTGCCGGCGGGTTTCTGGCTTTCCGTCGAAGACTGCCCCGGTTCGGACGTCTTCGAGCTGTCCGAGCTTCCGCCTGATGTATCGGTGCCGGTGTTACCGGAGCCGGTTTCGGTGGTTCCGGACTGCGCCTTGGCATCCGGTTGGGTCCCGGTCTGGCCTGCAGAACCGTCCGAAGAGGTTCCAGTCGAAGTGTCCGGCGCGCTCGCGTCTGAGTCGGAAGGCTGCTGCGCTCCCTCGCCGCTCGATGTGGCTGCGCCGCCCGAGGAGTAAGCACCGCCGGCGTCGGGCTGCTGGGTCGCACCATCGCTGGACTGGCCGCTTTGTGCGGCGCCTTTTTTGGGAAGGATCGGCGCATCCTGAGCCGAGGCGGACATGATACCGATTGGCGAGACGCCGATCGACAATGCCGTCATGAGGACGGCTAGTGTCTTGATCTTCATAACAATCTCTCTGTTTTTGGCCGCACGACGACTTCGCCGTCATCGTGCGGCGGTTCTCAGGTTCTAACGGTGAGTTCCGGAGGGAGGACGCGGTAGGCCGCGTCGGGGATCAGGTCATTTGATAACCTGGATCACCTTGCGAGACGACGGTTCGACGATGACACGTTCATCATTGACCACCGCGTAAGCATAAGTCGGGTCATCCGGAATAGGCGTGACGACGACTGTTTCCGGCAGGGGCTGGCCGACCACGATCTTTTCCTTCACGACTACGCGGGCCGACGGTGCCGGAGCCTCGCGGACATAGGTGACCACCTTTTCCGGCGGCGGATCGATCGCCGTACCAACGACCGCACCGGCAACACCGCCGACGGCAGCGCCAACAGGCCCACCGACGATCGCACCGGTGACCGCACCGCCGGCCGCGCCATTCACCGTAGAGGACTGGGCGAACGCCACGCCCGACATTAGGGTCGCGGCTGTTGCCGCACCGATGAGTAGCTTGGAGATCATATTTTCCTCCTTTTGTTTCGTTTGCGATCTTCGTAATCGCTGCCAACCCAACTAGTTAGCGCTGGCGTCGTTCCATGACTCAGACCTCAGTCTGATGTGCACCGGCCATAGGGCCTAATTCCATTTCAATAACCGCGCCGGACGCTATCTCAGGATTCAGAGGCCCAGCCTCGCAATCCAGGAGGAGCCTGAAGAAAGATGTCACGATCCAATCGTCGGGAGGCTGGACGCAGACGGCTGGCGATGCGCCTACCAGAGATACGGAAACTGATCATGGAGGCGCGCGACCCATGGCAACTCGAGCTCTTTGAAGCCTACCAGATTGCGGTCGAAGCGCGCGAAGCCCTACGCGGACAATCATCGCATGCGCACCAAGTCAGGGAGTATAACGAAACCTGCAGCGAAATCGAGCAGGACCTCATCCGCACGATGAGTGAGCCGTCTCGCGGGCAGATCTCCAACGGATAGACTGCGCTTCCAAGCTGTCATCTCCCGGCGGATAAAAGCTTTTCTTCGCCCCATCTGGTCAGCATGGCAACGGGCTCGCCCGGTCTCCCGAAGAGATAGCCCTGCCCCATCCTGCATCCGAGGCGACGCAGCGCTTCGGCCTCCGGCTCGCTTTCGATGCCTTCGGCGACAACTTGCAGGTTCAGGCCGTGCGCCAGGGAAATGATCGCCCGCACGATCTCGAAGGCGCCCGTATTGCCGCTCATCCGCCTCACGAAGGACTGATCGATCTTGAGCTTGTCGAGGGGAAGATCGGCCAGATAGCTCATCGAGGAGTAACCGGTGCCGAAGTCGTCCAAGGCAATGACGACCCCTCGCTCGCGCAGGGCGCGCATTTTTGCGATCGCAGGCCCGCCTTGGTCGATAAAGGCGGATTCCGTCAACTCGATGCACAATCGCGAAGGAGGAAGCCCGCTCGAGGAGAGCGCGGCGCTCACGTCGGCCTCCAGGTCGGAGCGCTCGAATTGAAGCGCCGAGACATTGACGGAGACGCTGAGTCCGTCAGGCCAGACCGCCGCCTCAGTGCAGGCTTCGATCAGCGTCCAGCGGCCGATATCGCAAATGAGGCCGGAGGATTCGGCGATCGGTATGAACTCCGCCGGAGATATCAATCCGAACTCCGGATGGTTCCACCGGATCAAGGCTTCCGCGCCGATAAGACGGCCATCGGCAAGTTCGACCTGCGGCTGGAACAGCAGAAAGAACTGGCGCCTGCGTAGAGCCTCATGCATGTCCCGCTCCAGCCGGCGAGAGCGTGCCTGGCGAACGGCGGTGGAGGGATCGAAGGATGACCATCGCCGGCCAGGCGCCGCCTTGGCAGCATCCAGCGCCGATTGCGCAGCGCCCGGAAGAGCGCCTGGAGCAGCGTCTCCCGAGCGCGCTATTCCAAGGTGGACGGAGATCGGCACGGCAACGTCTCGGATCAGGACAGGTTTTCCGAACAGCTGCAAAAGAGCATCCGCAAAGTCTTCGATCGGACGTGCGCCGGTCGCGGGGATGGCAATGCCAAAATGATCGCCATCCAGCCGCGCCAGCAGATCGCCGGCGAAGGCATTTTCCAATCTCGCCGCTACGGCCTCGATAAGCTCGTCCCCCGCGTCGCGCCCAAGCGTGGCGCACAGCGAGGAGAAACGCTCGATATCCAGCACGCAGACGAGGATCTCGCCCTGAAGAGTGGCTAGCCGGGAGGCGAATTCCCGACGATTGAGCAGCCCGGTGAGTTCGTCCAGCTCGGACAATCTCTGCAACCGCTCTTCATAGTCACGCCGTGCGGTGACATCCCTTATGATCAGCCAACCGGCAAATCGCGAGCGCGCTGTTGTCCGACGCGCATTCGGCTGTTCGAGCGGCGAGACCGTGATCGAGGCTTCGTAGTGAGCGGGCTCCGAGCTTCTGCTGCTGGAGAACTCCACGCCGGCCGTGTGCACCTTGTCCGGCTCAGCCTCGTGTTCGGAAATGAGCCTGCGCACAGCGTCGGTGATGGCGGCGCCAGCGTCACCGAGAAGAGACATGCCGACATCGGCTTGCAGCAGCGCCTTGGCGGATTGGCTCGCCTCGACGATCCTCAGATCACCGTCGAAAGCGACGACGCCGTCCGAACTGTCGGCGATAATCCGTTTCATAAGACGCCTTGTATTGCGCGCCTCCGTATTGGCCATGGCCACCAGCATCCGGCCAAGGTCGATACGCTCGTTGAGGGCAAGCATCCAGGCGAGCAACAGCATCGACCACAGAACCGCGGTTCCGATAAGGAGGCCGTATCGCCATTGCAGCTGGAATGCGGCGACCTCGCCGGTCACGGCGATGGCCAGTCCGGCCGCCACGAGCGTGATCATTCCGGCCGAACGGGTGCAGATCACGCCGAGAATGAGCAGGGCTGCAAACAGAAGCTCCAGCGGCGCCTGATCAAATGTCCTGAGAAAGCGGTTCTGAAGCAGCGTTTCGGCAGCGAGCACGTGAATGAGCGGACCGGCAATCGCTCCATGCACGGGCACGGCGAAAATGTCCTTCAGCTCAGCCGCAGATGCTCCCACCACGACAGAGCGGTCCTTGATCGCATCGGCCGGGACGGTTCCATCAAGCACGCCGGACAGGGAGAAGGTCGGAACGGTGTCGGGCCTGATCGAGTAGTCGATCAGCAAAGAACCGGCGCCGCCGTCGATCCTGCCGAGCGCGGCAGCCGCGGACTGGATGGGATTGCCATCAACCTGACCTCCCAGATCGAAGCGGCGAATGAACCCGTCCGCATCCATCGCGACATTGGCAAATACCGGCCAGGCATTTCGCAGGAACTTCGGAATCGGCTTTGTCACCGCCGTCTCAGACGATGACGCCGCCTCCTGCTGCCGGAACACCGGCAAGAGAACGCCGCCTCCCGACCTTTCCAGCGCCGATGCGAGGAGATCGTCCTCCTGCTTGCTGGAAGATGCGCTGAAATCGATGTCGAGGAAGATATCCCGGGCGCCCGACGCGACCAGCTTGTCGAGCAGTGTCGCATAGGTGCTCCGCGGCCACGGCCACGTTCCGACGGCGTCGAGGGAATGCTTGTCGATGGCAACGAAGACGATGTTGCCGGTGGCCTGGCGGGGCGCCCATTCGAACCGCTTGGCAAATAGGCTGTTGTTCACTCCCCGAAGGACATCAGCCCCGGCCAGCGGCAGCGCCAGCATTGCGGCGATAAGCAAAATACGAAGCGTGACGGTGCTGATACTACCGGAGAGATAATCTCCAGCCGCCTTAGCGATGACTTTCACTTGTCCTTGCCTTTACCGCTTCCGCCTGAGTCCTTACCCTTGCCGCCGCTATTGTTGTCGCCCTTCCCGTTGTTGCCGTGGCCGCTGGAACTGCCGCCGCTATCGTTATCGCCCTTCCCACTGTTACCGTGACCGCTGGAACTGCTGTTACTTTTGCCGCCGCTATTGCTGTCGCCCTTCCCGCTGTTACCATTACCGTTGCTGCCGCTGTTGCCGTTTCCGCCCGTGCCATTGCTGCTGCTTCCACTCCCCTTGCCGTTTCCGCCCACGCCGGCCTTGCTGGAGTTGGTGTTCTTGGCTGCTGCCGAAGGTGTATTCTTGGCTGCGGATGCTTCGACTGCGCCGGCAAGCTTGGTGGTGGCGACGGCCGGAACCTTGGCGACCGATGGAGCAACCGAGGTGATTTTCGGTTTGGACAGCTCGCCCCTCACCGTCATGCCCGCCTTGTTGTCGACGGTCGCGCTCTGGCGCGGCCCGACATTCGACAATTGGCCGCTTGCGAATGAAGTGACCTGGACCAGCCCACGATCAACGGAGACAGACGCCTTCGTCTTGCCAACGGTTACGTGGAAGACGGTTCCTTTTACGACGGCCGCGAGGTAGGGCGTCTGCACCGTCGTATGAGGCTGGCTGCGCTTCTCGATTTCAAGATCCAGAGATCCGACCTGCTGGACGACCTCGGTCTTCCTCGCCATGACCCCGCTGGTGGTTATCGAGGCGAGTGTATTCGGCTGGAATGTGATGCTCTCGACGCCCCTGGCAAGTTGAAGGCGCCCGCGCGGACCAGTCGACACCCATGCCCGGTTCGGGACCACCTCGCCGGCGTGTAGATCCAGCCAGTTCGCCCTATCGACAGTATATTTTGCTTGAGTAGTCGCCTTGACCACCCGCCAGTCATCGGCAGCCGCGAATGCGGCTGTCGTCAGCAAGATCGACGCCGCGAACAAAAGTCGGAATATTATCGACATGAAATGATCACCCCAGATTTCGCCTGAGTGAACCATGTTCGAATTAAGAATAATTATAAGAAAGAGCGTGGATTTTCGGTATCGCTGATTGGTACGCGGGCGTACGCAGCCACCGTTATGCAATACGGCCGACGACCACGAAGGCGCTCATGCCGCCGCATGGCCGAACCCCGTATCGCGATTCCACCTGCGCGGCGACCGTATCGACGATCTCGCCGATGCGCCCCGGCGCCCGCCCTTCGATTTCCGCCCTGAGCGGAGAGCCCAGGCAAAAGGCAGCAGCCACATCATGGGCGGCTGCGATGGAGGTCAGCTCGACCCGATCGCAGGATACTGCGTCAAACCCTGCCGAAGACACCTGCGCCTTGATCGAACGAGGTTCGAAATAGGAATATGGCAGGCGCCTCAGAAAGTCCGGCGGATCGGACGGGAAGAGATTTGCGAGACATTCGTCCACGCATCTTCCGAAATCGTTGGCTGCGATTGAATCCCACGTCGCGAATAGAAAATGGCCTCCGCTGCGCAGCACTCTTGCGGCCTCGCCATACGCCTTCGGCTTGTCCGGAAAAAACATCACGCCGAACTGGCAGACGACAAGATCGAACATCTGGGGTGCGAAGGGGAGATCCTGGGCATCCGCATGCATCCAGTGCGTTCTCGACATCGTCAGCGTCGGCGCGCCGACGTCGATCATGGCTTGGCTCAGGTCCGTCGCCACGATCTCCGCTGCCGGATCGAGCCTTGCCCGCAGAGCCCGCGTCAGAGCGCCGGTCCCCGCCGCGACCTCGAGAACGCTGGTCGGCTTCAACCGTTCGGCAATCGTCGCCAGCTCCAATGCATAAGGCTCGAAAAGTATCGGCACGAGGAGGCTCTCGTAAAGGTCGGCAACCCCTTCTCCGAACGGCGCGGAAGACGCGGCGGGCGCGACGCCGGCGTCATATTCGATATCTGCGGAGATCGTCACTCAGAGGCCTCCAAACTCAGCTCATTCGACTTGAAATATGCCTGGATCTGCTGATGTCCACAGGGCTCAGACCATGGTCCTACCGCTGCCCGACCGAAGTCCATCGCGTGGAACGCGCAACGATTGGCTCCGTTTTCGAAACAGACCGAAGGAGATCCTGATATGGCTCAGAGCAGCAGATCCAGAGTGAACAATGCCTGGAGCGCGTCCGTCATCGCCCTCGTTATCGTTCTTGCCGCCCTTCTTTATGTCTTCGGCGCAGCCATGTCGGGCGATACCGGCCAATTGACCGAAAGCGTCAAAGGCGCCGATGTCTTCGATACCAGAAATATCCCATGACACTGTTTGGAAAACTCTAAAGACGCGATAGTTTAGCGGAAAATCCTGGCCGGTATCAAAATGAATTGGCTTCGCCGCTGGAATGCCCGCTCCCTCGCCTCCCAGTTCTTCATTACGGGTGGGCTGATCTCGATTGCCGCCACGGTGCTGGTCGGCATTTTCGTCACTCACCTCATCGAGGAGGCCGTCATCCATAATTCCGGCGCGGCGACGGCGCTGTACGTGGATAGCGTGGTCGCGCCGCTGCTTCCCGACATGCAGAAGGAATCCATGCTGGACGAAGTCAGCGCTCAGGCGCTCGACGAGACGCTCGGCCAAGGGGCGCTCGGCAAGCGCCTCGTTTCGTTCAAGCTTTGGAGAAGCGACGGCACCATCCTCTATTCGAACGAAAAGGAGCTGATGGGGAAAAAGTTTCCGGTCAATGACAAGCTTCAAAGGGCGTTCGCGGGATCCCTCGTCGCGCGCTACGAGATCGCCGACGATCCGGAAAGCAGCAAGGAGCGCGCACTCGGCAAGCCGCTGATGGAAATCTATAACCCCGTGCTCCAGCCCTGGTCCGGCCAGGCTGTCGCCGTACTCGAATTCTACGAGACGGCGGAAGGGCTCGGCGACAGCCTGGCGCACGCCAGGCTCCGGAGCTGGGCCGCCGTTGCCACCCTCACGGCAGTCTTTTTCCTTGTTCTCTCTATATTGGTGTTTCGCAGCAGCCGCATGATCGAGGCGCAGCGCAAGGATTTGAGAGGACGGGTCCAGGAACTGTCGGCGCTGCTGGCGGAGAATCGCGGGCTTCAGCGGCGGCTGCAGCGCGCTTCCCAGCGGGCGGCGGCGCTCAACGAAACCTATCTGCGCAGCATCGGCGCCGACCTGCACGACGGTCCGGCCCAGCATATCGCCTATGCCTCGCTGCGCCTCGACAGCGACTTGCTGGTCAACGCCTCCACCCAGCCCGAGGCGCGGGAAAAAGAGCTTGCCTGGATCCGCTCCAGCCTTGCCGAGGCAATGACGGAGATCCGCAATATCTGCAGCGGGCTGGTGCTGCCGCAGATCGAGAAATCCTCGATCACCGAAATCGTCACCCGGGTCGTCGAAGTTCATCAGCACAAGACGGAAACCCACGTCGAGACTGATGTCGATGAGGATGGACCCGAACTTGCTACCGCCGTGAAGATCTGTATCTATCGCTTCGTCCAGGAAGCCTTGAACAACGCCTATCGTCACGGCGGCGGCATTCAGCAGGCTGTCAAGGCGGTCTCGCGCAATGGTCACGTTCGCGTCGAGGTCAGCGATCGCGGCGACGGCTTCGACCCGAACGAGGTAAGGCCGTCAAGCCTTGGCCTCGTAGGACTTCGGGAGAGGATCGACAGTCTTGGAGGGTCCTTCGACGTGAAGACAGGCGAAGGAGGGACGACCGTGACCATGATCTTCGAGCCTATGGAAGTGGGAGATTAAAAATGGCATCAATCACAATCGGCGTCGTGGACGACCACCCGCTTTTTCGCGAGGGCGTAACGCGCAGCTTGTCCGAGATCAGCGACTTCGTCGTCGTGGGTGAAGGCGCCAGCAGCGATGACGCGGCGATGATCGCGGCGAATAACCGCCCCGATGTCATGCTTCTCGACGTCTCGATGCCTGGCGGCGGACTGTCTGCGATCGGCCACGTCCTGACGCGCAGCCCCTCGACGAAGGTGCTCATGCTGACAGTGTCGGAGGAGGTGGACACGCTGGTCGGCGCTCTGCAACGCGGCGCGAAGGGCTATGTTCTCAAAGGCGTCGGGTCTCGCGGTCTCGCCGAGGCGATCCAGACCATCATGGGCGGAGCGCGATATATTTCGCCGACGATGTCAGCAAAGGTCATGGAGAAGTCGTTAAAGATCGAACCCTCCGAAAAAAACAGCCTGACGCCGCGGGAACGCGAGGTGATGGATCTGGTCGCGCAAGGCTTGTCGAACAAGCATATCGGCTTGCGTCTGGATCTGCAGGAAAAAACGGTGAAACACCATATGACACAAATTCTGAGCAAGCTCGGCGTCACAAACAGGACCGAAGCGGCCCTGCGGTGGCGTGAACAGAACTAGAGCCGGAGTTGCCTTAGCGGAAGAAGCGGCTCAGTCGCCTAGCATCGTTAGTGGTTGCCTGCCGGCTTATGATCGTCCTGCCTTTCGAGTCCTTCATGGTGTAGCGGCCGCTCTGGAGGGTTTCGGTGATACCGTTCGCATGACGAACATCGATCGAACCATCGGAATCCTCGGTAGCTCTCGCTGCTGACGATCCTTTCGACGAGGACGAAGATCCGGAGTTTCCGCTGCTGCTGCCGGAACTGCCGCTTCCGCTCCCTCCTCCGTTGCCGTTGCCGTTGCCGCCGCCTCCGCCGTTGCCATTCCCCCCGCCGTTACCGCCGCCGTTTCCTCCGCCGTTGCCGTTGCCGCCGCCATTGCCGTCCTTTGCTTCGGCGCGTTTCGTTGTCACGACAGGAAGAAAGCCGGTAAGATTCAGTGTCGCTGGAGATGCGGCAGCCACGAGGGCGACGGCAGCGCCGCCGCTCAATCTCAGAAAATCGCGTTTCGAGATACTAGTCACACAGCCTCACTCATGCGTACTCAGCCTTATTACAACTCTCTATATTTTCGTTTTTTTTAGCATCGAATGCAACCGGACCTAAGTGCCAAACATTGCAAGACTTTGGTCTGGTTTGCCTCATGGAGAGCCCCCAAGCCGGCAAAAACCGCCGGATATGCTGGCGACGATGGACAGCGTGCGGGCACTTCGGCCACCCCTCCGATAGCCGTTATCGTCGAAGGCGAAAATGCATTCTTCCGGAACTTCTTTCCTCGTCGTCGCTTTCATTGTCGAAGAACAATGGAGGAATCCCTGATGGCAAATCCCAACGAATCTCCGGCAGTCCAATCCCTGCGCAAGGAACAGGCGGAGCAGCGGAGCCGGGCTCGAAAAGGCGAGCTCGATAGAGGAATCGAGGCCACTTTTCCGGCGTCCGACCCGGTGTCGGCCACTCACACATCCATACCCGCCGGCCGCGCCGACACCGAGGCTGTTGAGCGCGTGGCTCGGGAGCCGGATCTCTCTCAGCTCGACGAGGAATTCCCGCTCGTGGATCAAGCTTTGCGCTCCACCGGCGAGACCGATGGCTCCTCCGACGGTTTCAAAACCGATCATCAGGAGATGCGCGCGCTTCGAAAGGAAGCTGGGCGGATAGCAGAATCTGCTTCAGAGCTGGCTTCGGGAACCGCCCGCGTGGCAAAGGCTGAAGCGCGCAGCGTCGTGCGCGACATCGAAGACAGGATCCGCGAGCAGCCGCTGACGGCGGTCGCGATCGTTGCCGGCATCGCCTTCGTCTTCGGCGCGACGCGGTAATGTCGGCTACGGCGATGCATTGGACCGGCGGCTGCCTGTGCGGCGCCTGCCGATACGAATTCGCAGGCGAGCCGCCGCACTCGGGATACTGCCACTGCGACATGTGCAAAAAGGCGACCGGCGGTCCCTTCGCGGTGCTCGTCCAAGCCAGGATCGCCGATCTTGTCTGGACACAGGGCGCGCCGGCCTCCTATCGATCTTCGCCGATCGCGACCCGCGGTTTCTGCGGCAAATGCGGAACGCCGCTCTATCTCCAGTATGACGGCGACGAACTGATCCGGGTGACGGTCGGTTCCCTCGACACGCCGGAGAAGATCCGGCCGGCCGGGCATTACGGCGTGGAAAGCCGCCTGGATTGGGCCGATTGCGGGGGCGGGCTTCCGGAGGAAGAAACTCAGGAGCGTTTTTAGAGCGCGGGGCAAGGCGTCGACCGGCGGGGGTCACATGAGGATCGCGACATACAATGTCAACGGGATCAACGGCCGCCTCAACATCCTGCTGCGCTGGCTCAAGGAGGATACTCCCGATATCGTCTGCCTCCAGGAATTGAAGACGGACGACGCCAGATTTCCGCGCAATGAGATCGAGCGGGCCGGCTACGGCGCCGTCTGGCACGGACAGCGATCCTGGAACGGGGTCGCCATCCTTGCAAGAGGCCAGACACCGATCCTGACACGGCGCGGGCTTCCCGGCGATCCCGACGACACCCACAGCCGCTATATCGAAGCCGTTATCGACGGCGTCGTGATCGGGTGCCTGTATCTTCCCAACGGCAATCCGTTCCCGAGCGCGAAATTCGACTACAAGCTCCGCTGGTTCCGCCGCCTCGACAGCTATGCCGCCGAACTCCTCGACCTTGGCGTGCCGGCGATTCTCGCCGGCGACTTCAACGTCATGCCGACGGAGATCGACGTCTACAAGCCGGAGCGCTGGCTGGACGATGCCCTTTTCAGGCCGGAAGTCCGCAAGGCCTATGCTCGTCTCGTCGCCCAGGGCTGGACCGACGCCGTCAGGCACCTGCACCCGGGCGAACGCATCTACACGTTCTGGAAATATTGGCGCAACAGCTTCGAACGCGACGCCGGGCTCCGGATCGACCACTTCCTGCTCAGCCCGACAGTCGCACCCTGGCTCCGATCGGCAAGCGTCCGGAGAAAGCCGCGGGGTTGGGACCATACGAGCGACCACGCGCCCGTCATGATCGAGCTCGACGTTTCCGGAGCTGAAGGCCTGTGAGCTGCGCTGCCGCCGACAACGAGGGAGACAGGGAACCCACGATGGCGGCTGGAGTTACGCATGAAAGGAGATTGCCGATGCCTATCAATTCCATCCCCGAGTCTGCAAAGATTCCGCCGAAGTCATTGAATGAGGACACCCAGGACGACGAGCTGCCTGAAACCAATATCGACGACCAGCGCAAGCCGCCGATCAATATGGGTAATAGCCGCCAGGCGGGCGACGGGGCCACCGAGGCCGACCCTCACACAGGTCGCGCCGATCCGAAGGGCCGCATCCCTGCCCCGCAGTTCTCCAACCGGAAGTGACCGCCATGGATGAGAGCAAGAACTACCTGAACACCGACGAGATCCAGGCCGACGACCAGTTGTCACCGAAGCCCGTTGAGGGAAAGGATCCGCCGAGGCATGTGCGCAAAAGCGAGGAAGCCGTCGCCGAAGGTTCCGACGACACCGAACGCGTCCGGGTTCCGCCGCCGGTTCCTAATCCCGATTGATCGGCAGACGGCATTCATCCATCAAGATCGTAGATGCGGCCAGTCAACCAGGCCGGCCAGTCACGCTCGAAGAAGGATCTGGCGTTTTCATCAAAGGTGCGGTTCACACGGGTCGAAAGCCCGATTTGATCCCCATCCAGCCGAACGACGATCTGCTCTTCCCGATGCGCCGGGCGTTCCTTCCGGAAGCGGTAGTCCTGCAGCGGACCAGAGCGCGCCAGCGGAAGGGATTCGCCCTGCACGTCGCATATCGCCCGCGCACCGCGGCTGCCGCCGCCATTGCGGATGAAGAAGTCGAGCGCGCTGAGCACAGCTTCCGATGCCAGCGCCATATGCCGCCATTGCACGGCTCGAACCGCTTCCGCGCCGCGGCTGTAGGCGACGCCTTTCTTGCGGATTTCAGCATTCAACTCGCGTGCTTCGATCAAAGCCCCGCTGACGCTTTCCTGATCGCAGAGGATGCCCGCCTTCTCGCTCATGCGCGCCTGGATTTCCGCGCGGAGCGATTTGGCGGTCAGCGGGCTCTCGGCGCGGAGAGCGCCCAGAAGGCTGCCGATACCGACCTCCGCGATCGCTGTTATATCCTCTGCCGCGGCCCGCTTCGCCCTGCCGCTCGCGCTGATGTGCTCGGCCGCCCGCGTGCCGAACACCTGCCCGGCATTCAGCGCCGCCCCACCGGGCCTCGTCACGCCATGCGTGCCTGCCGCCTCCCCGATCGCGTAACAGCCCCCGACATTGCTGCGGCCCCAGGTGTCGACCATAATGCCGCCGTTCATGTGCTGGTTGTTGACCGCAAATTCCAGCGGCTCCTCGGCGATATCGATTTTGTAGCGGCGATAGAGCTCGATCGAGAGCGGGTTCATATGCTTCAGCCGGTCGATCGGCATGGCCTGGCTCGCGCCGGCTTTGCCGAGATAGGCTCGGACGTCTTCGTCCAGCCTTTCCAGGCCGAACGGCAGGTCGCCCGGCACCGGCAGCGGGTTGCGGTTGAAATCCATGAAGACGCGTCGGCCGGCGGCGGTCTCGCGGTAGATGGCGAGGTCGACCAGGCTCGATCCGAAATCGAGCATGCGCGTCGCGTGAAAAGGCCATTGGTAGCCTTTGCGAAAGACGTTCGACGCCAGCTCCTGCGTGCTGCGATAGTATTCGGCCAGAAAATGGTGTTCTCCGCCTTCGGCATCGACCGAATAGATATGCGGGATCGCCTGGACATAGGTGCCGGAGAGATTCCATGGGAACCCTTCCCTCCGGGTTCCAATGCCGAACTGGCTTTCGGTCAGGTTCACGAGCTCGACGCCCGCCTCCAGGGCGAGCCCCAGCGAGCCGAAACAGCCGTTTGGATAGACGCTGTCACGATAAAGCTCGCCCGGTCCGCCGGCCGCAAGCACGATCACATCACTGACGAAGAGGGCGATGCCCAGCGGGTTTTCCTCGGTACGGTCGCCCGCGCGCATGGCGAGCATGCCGACGACGTGACGGCCCGCTCCATCGCCCTCGGTGAGGATCTTGACGGCTGTGGTCTGATTATAGAACGGCACGCCCAGCCGGATCACCTCCTCGGCCAGCACCTTGACCATCAGCCGCGAGGTGCGTGGCCCACAACTCGTGGCGCGGCCGACCTCGTCATGGTCGGTTTGATATCTCAGCGTTCCGCCAAGCGGATCCTGCGGCAGCGGCAATCCCAGGAACTGCAGCGATGCCATCATGCGGGACGAGCCTACCGCCTCGACATAAGCCGTATCCTCGTCCATGGCGCCGCCACTGCGGATGGCCCGGGCCATAGCCTTGTAATTATCGCCCTGGTCGGCCGTGTTTGCAGTGTGGAGGGTCTGCTTGTCCGATCCCGAGCAGGCCGAGGTTCCACCCCATGCGCTCTGGCTGACGATGACGACATCATCGCCGCGCCGCTTCATTTCCACCGCCGCGCGCAGACCCGCCGCACCCGATCCGACGACGACGCAGCCGGCTCGATAGACCGGCACTTCGACGCAGGCGAGCCGGCTTACTTCCGAAGGCGCAGCCTCGGGAGGAAGCCGCGGCATGTCGACGTCGGTCAGCGCGTCAAGAATGTCCTGCGGAACGTCTATGGTCATCGGCGCGTCTCGATCAGTTGAGCGGGATATCGATCCAGCGTCTCTGCCGGGAGGATTCCATGCAGGCGTCGACGATCTGGCAGATGTGGTGGCCCGTATCGAATGTCGGCCACATCGGTTTCATGGCGACAATCGAGCGGATGACTTCGGCAACCTCGATGATCTTGCTTTCGTTGTAGCCTATGCCGAAATTCGGCAGAGGAAGGAAAGCACGGAACGTCGGATTCTCCGGTCCTACGTCGATCTCCCGGAAGCCGCGCCGTCCCGTCCGATCGTCATTCGAATAGAAGCGCAGCCGGTTTATCTCGTCATAGGCATAGGCGATGCTGCCTTTCGTTCCGTAAACTTCATAGGTCTGCATGAACTTGCGGCCGGTCGCCACACGGCTGAAATCGACGATGCCTCCGGCGCCGTTCTCGAACCGGCACAGCACATTCGTTGCGTCAGGGTTGGTGATATCGGCCCAGGATTCGCTTCCCGTAAGCTTCACCTGCTCGCCATAGGCAAGTCCTTCGACAACGGGTCTCTGCGGGGTGACAATGAGATTGTCGGCGATTAGGGAGCTGACGCGGCCGACCAGGAAATCCATGAAGCTGAAGATATGCGAACCGGTATCGCCAACGATCCCCGTCGGCGCGAGCTTTCCATCGGCACGCCACATGAAGGGCGCCATGGGATCACCATACATGTCGACGTGCTGGCAGCCGCGAAACAGCTTGATCTCGCCGATCTCGCCCGACTGGATGATGTCTTTCGCCAGATCATGAACGGGGTTGCGGGGAAAGGCATGTCCCACACGGGTGATGACACCCTTCTCTCTTGCAATATCGGCAAGCTCCCGTGCCTCATCGGCGGTATTTGCCAAGGGCTTTTCGCAATAGACATGCTTGCCGGCCAGCAAGGCCGCCTTGGCCACGGGATAATGAAGATGATCAGGCAGGCAGATGTCGACCAGGTCGACATCTGGATCGGCAACGGCCGGGTGCCAATCCTGCAGAATCTTTGCACCCGGCGCCCTGCTGGCAAGGTCCTTTGCGACGTTCGGATTGCCGTCGACAAGGGACACGATCCGCGCCGTTCCATCGGACACGCCGAAGAAATGCGGAAAGGTCTGGTAGGCCATGGTGTGGACCTTGCCCATCCAGCCCGAGGCGCCAAGCACAGCAACCCTCACTTCAGACATTGTCGTTACTCCTCTCGAAAGGGCTTTACCGGATTTCGGCACGGGCGCGCGGCCTCGTATCGTTGCGTTCGTAGGCGAAGATGGCGGAAGGCAGCGGCGGCAGGCCCCGAATGAGATCGGAACCCTTTTCGCCGACCATGATCGTCGGCGCATTGGTGTTGCACGAGGGCACGCGGGGCATGACCGAGGAATCGCAGACCCTGAGACCTTCCAGGCCATGGACCCTGAGATCGAGCCCAACGACCGCGTCCGGCCCTGTTCCCATCTTGCAGGTGCCAACCGGATGGTGGTCGGTCTTGGCGTTGGCGCAGCCGTAGTCGAAGAGCTGCTCGTCGGTGATGACCTTCGGCCCGGGAAGCCTTTCGGCTAGGACAAAGGGTTTCAACGCCGCCTGCTGCATGATCTCGCGCGCAACCTTGAGCCCTTCCAGGGACATCTTCACGTCGTGGGGATCGGACCAGTAATTCGGATCGATCAGTGGTGCCGCAGCCGGGTCGGACGACGACAGCCGAACCGTGCCGCGCGAACGCGGATGCAGATAGGCGGAATTGAGTGTCACGCCGGCATTCTTGAGGCGTTCAACGCCCGCTTCGATGCCAGAGCCCAGACCGAGGTGGAATTGGATATCAGGAGACCGTGCATCAGGATCGGCGTACCAGAAGCCGCCGGTCTCGAAGAGCGACGAGGCGACCGGGCCGGTGCGGAACAGGACATATTGGATCCCGGCCCAAAGCGTGCGGTGGAGCTTTGCGACGCCGTCATAGGTGTGGTCGCCGGTGCATTCGGCGATGACGAAAAGATCCAGGTGATCCTGCAGGTTGCCGCCGACACCAGGCAGATCGTGCGCCACCTTGACGCCGACCGACGTCAGATGATCGGCCGGCCCTATGCCGGATTGCAGAAGAAGCTTCGGCGAGCCGATCGCGCCTGAGGAGATCAAGACCTCGCGTTCGGCGCGCACGATCTCCGAGCCGTTTGACGTTGCGATCTCGACGCCGGTCGCACGGCTTCCTTCGACAATGATCCGCGCGACCCGCGCGCCCGTGCGCACCGTCAGGTTCTTCCGGTCCTTGATCGGCGAGAGATAGGCAAGCGAAGCCGACGAACGGCGGCGGTTGCGCTGCGTCAGCTGATAAAATCCGACGCCGGCCTGCTGTCGACCGTTGAAGTCGTGATTATAGGGAATACCGAGTTCCTGCCCCGCGCGGATATAGGCGTCGCAGATCGGCAGCGGCGCGGCAGGCATGGAGACGCCGAGCGGACCGCCATAGGCATGATAGTCGTCAGCGAAACGCTGGTTGTCTTCGGCGCGTTTGAAATAGGGCAGGATCGAACGGTAATCCCAGCCCTCGCAGCCGTCTTCGCGGGCCCAAAGATCGTAATCCGCCGCGTTTCCGCGGGTATAGAGCTGCGCGTTGATCGACGAGCCGCCGCCGATGACCTTCGCCTGCGTATAGCGAAGCACCCTGCCCTTCATATGCTTCTGGGGAACGGTTTCCCATCCCCAGCTGGCCACGCCCTTGGTCATCTTGGCGAAGCCGGCCGGCATGTGAAAAAGCGGATTCCAGTCGCCGCCGCCCGCTTCGAGCAGGAGAACGCGGATATCAGGGTCTTCACTCAGACGGTTCGCAAGCACGCATCCTGCAGGACCGGCGCCCGTGATGATGTAGTCGAATGCCATTTTACTGTCCTATTTGAGGCCGGCACGCGCCAGTGGATCGGCTCGCGCCTGCAAGTCCTTCGATGCAATATGGTCGGCCACTCTGAGCGCCTGGCTGGCAACGGTGAGCGCAGGATTGACCGCGGCCGACGTCGGCAGAAACCCCGCATCGACGACGAAGAGGTTCTCGTGGTCGTAGGAACGGCAGTAGGGATCGAGCGGCGCGGTCGCCGGGTCGTTGCCGATGCGGATCGTTCCGCATTGATGGGAAGGCGTGCGCTTGTCGAAGGGCCTCGACAGCACGATCGGAAATCCGATCGATTTCAGAATCGCCTTCAGCTTGGCAACAAGGGCGAGATGGGCGTCCCAGTTGGTTCGCTGCCACTGCAGGACGATCCGGTCTCCATCCACCATGACGCGGCTTTCGGGATTGGGCACGTCCTCGCTCATCGCATAGAAGTCGATGGCATGGTTCGTGATGAAGCGTAAGAGCCATTCCGGCGCTTGCGGCAGGGAGCCCTTGAGAACCCTTTCGGAGATGCGGCCCAAGAGCTGCACGTTGCCGAGCGGCGGTCCTCCCTCCCCGTCGGAGAGATAGAAGTCGTTGAAGGCAAAGGTCTTCTGGTAGACGGCGGTGTTCCTGAACTTCGGCGAGACCGCGATGACCGCGGATGCATTGTGGTTCATGAAGTTGCGGCCCACCTGATCGGAAGAGTTCGCCAGCCCCCTTGGGAAGCGGTCGTTTTTCGAGCGCAGGAGAAGCACGGACGACTGGACCGCGCCGGCCGAGAGGATCACGATGTCGGGTGAGATGGTCAGCGTCTGGCCGTTCCTGACGTAGGTCACGCGGTCGATCCGGCTCGCCGCTGCCGTCTCGAGCTTCGTCACGCGCGCATTGGTTTCGAGCCGCACGTTTTCGTGCTCCAGCGCCGCCGCCAGTGCTGCGGTTTCGGCATCCATCTTGCCATCCCGGGAATTCGGATGCGCGTCCCATGGCGTCCGCGCCTTCGAAAGCCAGGCATCGAGATCCAGGCCGAGCGGCAGGGAAGAGGGATGCAGGCCTTTCGCCTGGAGACGGGCCCTGACATCGGCAATCGGCGCCTCATCCGGAACAGGCGGGTATTCGTAAGGAGCCGAGTGATACGGCTCGGTCGGGTCTTCGCCGAGGCTGCCGCGGACATGGTAGAGGCGTTCGGCCTTCGAGTACCAGGGCTCCAATTCCTCATAGGGAAAGGGCCAGGCTGGCGAGACGCCTTCCCGGTGCTCGATGACGCCGAAATCCTCTTTGCGGTAGCGGGACAGGACAGCGCCGTAGAACTTCGAATTGCCGCCGACATTGTAGTAGTTGCCGGGGTTGAAGCCCTTTCCGTCCGCTTCGTACCAGGTCTCCTTCGGCCGGAAATGGCCACGCTGAAAGATTGCGCGCTGGTCGCGATTGACGGGAAGGTCGGCGATGTGGTCGCCCGCCTCAAGGATCAATATCCGGGCGCCGGTGGCGGCGAGGCCAGCGGCGACCGTGGCGCCGCCGACTCCCGAGCCGATGATGACGATGTCTGGTGCGCTGCTCATGTTCGTACCAATCGTCACGCGATCCGGGCCTGTGTCTGAGGATCGAAGAACACCGCCTTGTCGAGATTGAATGCGAGCCGCGCCGTCTGGCCGGCGCTGATGCGCGCGTCAGCCCGCAGACGGGCAACGACCTCCTTGCCGCCGAGCTTCGTCACCGCGAAGGTGTCGGAACCGGCAGGCTCCACCACTTCGATCAGGCAATCGCTTTCCGCGATGGTGCGGGCATTCCGATCGGCGCCCTCCGGATCGGTGAGCGCCTCCGGCCGGATGCCGAAGACGATCTGCTTGCCGGCATGGGAGACAAGCGCATCCCTCCCCGGCGCCACAGGCAGCCTGATGGCATCGCCGCCGGCTCGCGTCAGCGATACGGCGAGACCATTGGAATCTTTCTCGACGGTACCGGAAAGCAAATTCATCGCCGGTGATCCCATGAAGTCGGCGACGAACATGTTTGCGGGATTGTTGTAGATCTCGGCGGGCGTTCCGAACTGCTGGACGATGCCGTCCTTCATGACGGCGATGCGGGTTGCGAGCGTCATCGCCTCGATCTGGTCGTGGGTGACGTAGACGATGGTCTTGCCGGTCGCCTGATGCAGCCGCTTGATCTCGATGCGCATGTCGACGCGCAGCTTGGCGTCGAGGTTGGAGAGCGGCTCGTCGAACAGGAAGAGCTTGGGATCGCGCACCAGCGCCCGGCCCATGGCGACGCGCTGGCGCTGGCCGCCCGACAGCTGGCTCGGCTTGCGGTCGAGCAGATGACCGATCTGCAGCACCTTGGCGACCTTGTCGATCGCCTGCTTGCGCTCTTGTGGCGGCACGCCGCGCATCTCCATGCCGAAGGCGATGTTGCCCGCCACCGTCATGTTCGGATAGAGCGCATAGGACTGGAACACCATGGCGATGTCGCGCTTGGACGGATGCAGGCCGTTGACCGGGCGGCCATCGATCCGGATCTCGCCGGAGGTGATCGTCTCCAGCCCGGCAATGGTGTTGAGCAGGGTCGACTTGCCGCAGCCGGACGGGCCGACCAGCACCAGGAAGCCGCCCTTTTCGAGTTCGAGGTCGATGCCCTTGAGGATGTCGACGGCGCCGAAGCGCTTTCTGAGGCCGGAGATTTCGAGGAAAGCCATGGGTTACCCTTTGACTGCGCCCGCCATCAGGCCACGCACGAAGTAGCGGCCGGCGAGGATGTAGA
>NZ_LOKV01000009.1:0-162738 GCF_002211395.1 Rhizobium sp. R339 | reverse complement strand
TCGTCGACTGCGAATCCACCTTCGTCATCACCTGCGACGAAGGTCTGCGCGGCGGCAAACCGGTGCCGCTGAAGGACAATACGGATACGGCGATCCACATCGCCGCCCGCCAGCATGTGCATGTCAATAAGGTGCTGGTCGTGCGCCGCACTGGCGGCAAGACCGGCTGGGCGCCGGGCCGCGACCTCTGGTATCACCAGGAAGTCGCGACGGTGAAGCCGGAATGCCCCCCGGTGAAGATGAAGGCGGAAGATCCGCTCTTCATTCTTTACACGTCAGGTTCGACCGGCAAGCCGAAGGGCGTGCTGCACACGACGGGCGGCTATCTCGTCTATGCGGCGATGACGCATGAATATGTCTTCGACTACCATCATGGCGACATCTACTGGTGCACGGCCGATGTCGGCTGGGTTACCGGCCATTCCTATATCGTCTATGGGCCGCTCGCGAACTGCGCCACGACGCTGATGTTCGAAGGCGTGCCGAATTTCCCCGATCAGGGCCGGTTCTGGGAAGTTATCGACAAGCACAAGGTCAATATCTTCTATACCGCACCGACGGCGATCCGATCGCTGATGGGCGCGGGCGACGAATTCGTCACGCGCTCTTCGCGCTCTTCGCTGCGCCTGCTCGGCACTGTGGGCGAACCGATCAATCCGGAAGCCTGGGAGTGGTATTACAATGTCGTCGGTGACAAACGCTGCCCTGTGATCGATACCTGGTGGCAGACGGAGACCGGCGGCCACATGATCACGCCGCTGCCGGGCGCCACCGATCTGAAGCCGGGTTCGGCAACGATGCCGTTCTTCGGCGTCAAGCCGCAGCTGGTCGACAACGAGGGCAAGGTGCTGGAAGGGGCGGCCGACGGCAATCTCTGCATCACCGACAGCTGGCCGGGCCAGATGCGCACGGTCTATGGCGACCACGAGCGCTTCATCCAGACCTATTTCTCCACCTACAAGGGCAAGTACTTCACCGGCGACGGCTGCCGCCGCGATGAAGACGGCTATTACTGGATCACCGGACGCGTCGACGACGTGCTCAACGTTTCCGGCCACCGGCTGGGTACGGCGGAAGTCGAATCCGCGCTCGTCTCGCATAATCTGGTTTCGGAAGCCGCGGTCGTCGGCTATCCGCATTCGATCAAGGGCCAGGGCATTTATTGCTACGTGACGCTGATGGCCGGCCACGAGGGGACGGACACGCTTCGCCAGGAACTGGTGAAACACGTGCGCGCCGAAATCGGCCCGATCGCTGCTCCCGACAAGATCCAGTTCGCGCCGGGCCTGCCGAAGACCCGCTCCGGCAAGATCATGCGCCGCATCCTGCGCAAGATCGCCGAGGACGATTTCGGCGCTCTCGGCGATACCTCGACGCTCGCCGATCCCGCCGTCGTCGACGATCTGATCGCCAACCGGCAGAATGGGCAAACGGCTACCTCATCACGCACCGATGGCTCCTAATCATGCCACCACTCGCCCGACATGATGAGGAGAGGCGCACGACGTTCATGTTGGGCGTAACTTCTGTTCGGACAGTTTTGGAGCCCGTGACGTGTGGGTGATATTGCCTTCAAGGTCGAAACTCGCCAAGTCGGGCACAACTCTTTTTGCGCCCGCCGACAAAACCCGCACCCAAGGTGCTGGAGGACCACGGTTAAACGTCAGCTGATACTGCCAGGAAGGAACCGGCGCAACTCGCAAGTCCAAATTGCCGTAGGGCCGGTTCAATCATCGTGATATCGTGCTGATCGCCCCCCGGAGGAGGCAAGTGACTGCACGATCGTCTGCGTGTCTTGCGCGCCAGATCAGCGGGATACCGTCGTGCTAGATGGTCAGCTTTGAATTTTCGCTCGTCTGGGCTTAACTCAAGGCATGGCCGGCGAGGCCATACACGGTCGGTTCGTCCGCTTGTCGATTCAGGAAGCGACGGCCTTTAGACATGGTGGTAACGGTCTCGGAAATAGCCAGCCTGCTTTGTTGAAGAAAGTCCGCAAACGGACCTTTCTCCCGTGTGTCGACGCGAGCAAATTGACCAGCCAGATCTTTAAGATGCACGGCCGCGAGATGCATCGCATCGTGATCATTGCTTGCCACGATAGGGCCGACCACATGACCCCGTCCGAACTCGCGACACATGGAATAGCCGACAATTTCACCGCCGCGCCGAAGCACGCAAATTGCAGCACCTTCTGCGAGGAGGGCAAGCAATTGTGTTCGGTTCGTCCCGAAGGCAGATGTGTCCAGAGCGGTTATGTCCTCGATCTTTTCGATCGACAGCGCGCTCAGATCGCCATTCAAAGCTGGCAGCGCGGGAAGCGCGGGAGGAACTTCCCCCTGGTACTGGTAAACCGTCGCTTCCTTTGTGAAGCCGAGCGACAGATAGAGTTTATAAGCCGCTTCGGTCGAGTTCAGAGCCAGATTCCGGTCGCCGCACTGCTCGAAAACTTGTTGCATCAACCAGCGGCCGTTTCCCTCTGCCTGCGTCCGAGGCGATGTGATCACGAGCCCGACGGTGGCAAAATCGTCTCCATGAGGAAACCACATTGCACTTCCGAAGACCCGTCCAATTCCGTCGACCGCGACGATGCCTCGGCCGGCGCGGCGCAGGAACTCCCAATCCTTGGGACGGTGCGGCCAGCCCACGCCGGTCGACAAGGCATGAAGCAGACTTACGTCAACGCTTCTGATATCCTGGGCGACGAGTTCGAACGATTTCAGGCGCACCGATTTTTGCATTTCAGCTATCCGCTCCGTTCTCCGGATCGCACACCGCGCTGACAGTGTCTCTGATCCCGGCTTAGGTTGCAATTGTTAGAATATTTGCATGCAAGGAGCGGCAGGTTCGGCTTGCTTTCGGCCATTATCAGCATTTTTTATTTAACAAAGCCGCAATTCGGCAAGAAGCACTCGGGCTCCGCTTAGAGCGGTATCATCCAAGGCGACTAAAACGGCAACCGTCCGCGCATGAAGGCCAAAGATGTTCTCGCCAATGGTCGCAATTCCTCCGTCCTGCACACCTCCAGCGGAGGTGTCGCGGATTGGGCTACTGCCGCCGGACGAGGAGGCAAGGGGATCTCTCCATCCCGGTGCGCGACAATCGGGCCTGCACTCCTGTTATGTCGCAACCGGCAGCAAGGCAGAGTGAACCTCCCTCGAAACGCTGGGTAAAACAATGTTTGCGTGCCCGGAAGGCAGCGAGCACCTTCAAATCTGCGGCATCTGGGACGCGTGACACGCAGACAGAATATCCTGTCGTTTGCCCCTCGCAAGAAAGCCAATTATTTCGGAACGCAACGGATCGTCCCGCACTATTGAGCGCAAGCAGGGCTATACTTGGTGTATTCGATGAGACGAGCATAAGGGCTTGCGCCGATGAGAACTGCTTCGTACTGGCATGAAACTTCCACCCCCTTTGCTAGGGGGACTGCTGCCCCGGTCTCGGGGGATTTCGAGGTGGCGGTGATCGGTGCGGGCTTCACGGGCCTGAGCGCTGCGCGCAAACTGGCGCAAGAAGGGGTGAAGGTCGCTCTGCTGGAAGCGGAACACGTTGGATACGGTGCGTCCGGTCGCAACGGTGGGCACCTCAACAGCGGTCACTTCGCAAGTTTCAGCGCCGCAAAACAGCATCTCGGGGAAGACCGGGCACACCGCCTGTGGCGAGCCTATGATGACTCGATCGATATGATCGAACGCATCATCGAGGATGAAAAGATCGCGTGCGACTTTCGCCGGGGCGGCAAAATCAAGCTGGCCTCGAAGCCGTCCCACGTGGCGAAGCTCCGAACGATGTGCGCAGAAATCCGGCGGGAGGTTGACCCGTCCGCCGAATGGCTGACGCGTGAGGAGCTCGGCAAGGAGGTGTTATCTGATGCCTTCCATGGTGGTATTCTCTCTCCGAAATCGGCAATGATGCACATGGGACGCTACGCCAACGGCCTGGCGCTGGCGGCCCACCGCCATGGCGCTGAGATCTGGGAACGTAACCCCGTCACAGCGCGGGAACGCGAGCGGAATGGCTGGCGACTGAAAACGCCGACAGGCACACTAACCGCCCGCCAGGTCATTCTGGCAACAGACGCCTATACGCCGAGCACCTTCAACTATTTCCGGCGAAGGCTCATGCCGATCGCTTCCTTCATAATCGTGACGCGGCCGCTCACTCCGCAGGAAACTGCCGCGACCCTTCCGGGCAACCGCAACTTCACAAACTCCCTCAACATTGCCAATTATTTCCGCCTCACACCCGACAACCGCATGTTGTTCGGGGGGCGGGCCAGATTTTCGGCGGCATCGAACCAGAAAACCGACGTTAGCTCTGGCCAACTTCTGCGCCAGCAGATGGTTGGCATATTTCCGCAGCTCGCAAACGTCGAAATCGACTATTGCTGGGGCGGCCTCGTCGGTTGCACGCAAGATCGTTATCCTCGAGCGGGCAGCGCCGATGGGGTGATTTACAGTATGGGTTATTCCGGCCACGGAGCCCAGTTATCGACGTTTATGGGTAACGCCCTTGCCGATATGGCCATGGGGCGGAAGGACGCCAACCCGCTTGACGGTTTTGCCTGGCCCGCGGTGCCATTGCACACGGGGAATCCCTGGTTCCTGCCTGTTGTAGGCACCTATTACCGAATAAAGGACTTGATGCCCTGACCGATCCGACGAAGGCCCCGGCCGGAAAATGCAGAATGAGTGCCGCATGGAACAGCCGAGAATCGCCGACAGCCGCGATGGCCGCATCGGCAACCGATTTCGCTGTCATGGAAGAACGCAATCGGAAGGCTTTCGGCGCCGACCGCAGCGATCTGATCTCATCTATCTCACCAAAGCCGGTGAACTAGTTGTGGTACGTCATAATGGAAAGGTCACGGGTTTCGCCTTCCTTCGCGCCTTCGGCCGTGGCGAGATTATTGGTCCTGTGGTCGCCACCAAGCTCGAAGATGCCAAAGCGCTCGCTTCCTATTTATTGCCGCGCCGCCCGGCAAGTTTCTCAGGATCGATACCGCCGCCGTGATCCCCTTCCACCATCTTTGCCTTAGCGACCAGGCGCTGGGTGACCCGCGCAACGAGCAAGGCTGAGCGCCGCCGCTTACGGGTTTCATAGCAATGAATGGAGGTGCCGCGGCACAACCGTCAGGTCAGAGGATTGTTCGGCAACTTTCCGAGCGGTCGGAGAGCTATTGTCAAGCATCTGTCCTCATGCTGAAAGCGCGTGGCCAGCCTACAGAGGAAATAGGCTCGTTAGCGGCATATGCGCTTTGACGATGGGCGACTTCAGCACCACGAAACTGAAATATTTGTCGATGCCGATCTCCATATCGGACAGTCGCTCCATGATCGTCTGATACTCGCTGATCCCGGCCGTAACGAATTTCACGAGATAGTCATATCCGCCCGAGACGAGATGGCATTCCATGACCTGGTCAACCTTTTCGACCGTCGCCAAAAAACGCGCGAAGTCGATCTGCCGGTGGTTCTTCAGGGTAATCTCGGTGAACACTGTTAGCATCTGGCCGAGCTTGGCAACATTGATCTGAGCGGAATAGCCTTCGATAAAACCTTGCGACTGCAGCTTTTTCACTCGCATCAGGCAAGGGCTCGGCGAAAGGTTTACGAGCTCGGCGAGTTCTACGTTGGTCACGCGCCCATTCTTCTGCAACTCATGTAGAATCTTTATATCGATCCGGTCGAGTTTCATTGCGTCACTCCGCCTGTCGAGCTGCAAGGGCGCAGCATGTTGTGCTGCCTCGTCTCGGACCGTCAGAGTAACACGTTGGACCAACATGTCGATTGCGTTTCGAGCTTTCGGTAGGAACGAGCGACTGCGGCAAATTGCAGGAACGCGCTTTTGTGCTGCCGTCTCCGATCCTGTGCCTCAGCAGAAACAAGCTCAGGGGCGTTCGCGCTTTCACGAGCGGGGTCTTGAGCACGATGAAACTGAAATTTTTGTCAACGCGATCTCCGTGTCGATGAGCCACTCGACGATGGTCTGGTACTCCTGAATTCCCGTCGTGAGGAACTTCGAAAGGTAGTCCTAGTCTGTTGAAACGAGGTGGCATTCCATCACCTGGTCGATCTTCTGGATCGCTGCGGGGAAGAACGCGCGAACGTCATCGGCGCCCTTTCCGGCGCCACCGACGATGCGATGCCCTCTGCTGGAAGTGACAGATGCTGCGGGACGATCAGGGGGAGCGGCGCTGGCGATGGCAGCGTCTCCTGATCGTCCCAGGTCACGTTCGTTCCGCCTTTAGACGTTGGAGGAGTGGATCGCGTCGCAAACCGCATCAGTGACTTCCTTGGTGGTGGCCGTTCCGCCCACATCCGGGGTGAGGATGCCGGCGCCGGTGACCGCTTCGACCGCGCGCATCAGGCGCCCCGCTGCGTCCTCCTCGCCGAGATGCTCGAGCATCTGGACTGCAGTCCAAAAGGAGGCGACAGGGTTGGCAATGCCTTTGCCAGCGATGTCGAAGGCTGAGCCGTGGATCGGCTCGAACATTGAGGGGAACCGGCGTTGCGGATCGATATTGGCCGTTGGCGCGACCCCGATGCTGCCGGCGAGCGCACCAGCGAGGTCGGAGAGAATGTCGGCATGCAGATTGGTCGCAACGATGGTATCGAGGCTGTTCGGCTTCAGCGTCATCCTAACGGTCATGGCATCGACCAGCATCTTGTCCCAGGTCACATCGGGAAATTCCTCGGCCACCTCGGCGGCGATCTCGTCCCACAAGACCATGCCGTGGCGCTGAGCGTTAGATTTGGTGACGACCGTCAGCAGTTTGCGCGGCCGCGCCTGCGCCAGCTTGAACGCATAGCGCATGATGCGGGTGACGCCGACGCGCGTGAAGATAGCGACTTCGGTTCCAACTTCTTCTGGCAGGCCTCGATGGGCACGGCCGCCATTGCCGGAATATTCACCTTCGGAATTCTCGCGGACGATCACCCAGTCGAGATCGCCGACGCCGCAGTTGCGCAGGGGAGGGGTGATCCCCGGAAGAATCTTGGTCGGTCGGACATTGGCATATTGGTCGAAGCCCTGGCAGATCGGCAGCCTGAGCCCCCATAAAGTGATATGGTCGGGTACATCCGGCGCGCCGACAGCGCCGAAATAAATCGCGTCGAATTTCTTCAACCGCTCAAGGCCGTCCGACGGCATCATTGCGCCGTGCCTTTTGTAATATTCGGAACCCCAGTCGAAATGTTCGATGGCGAACTTCACGTCACCGATGCGTTCTCCCAGACGTGCGAGCACCGTTTGTCCGGCAGCAATGACCTCGGGTCCGATGCCATCCGCCGGGATGGCTGCAATAGAATGTTCACGCATCAATCTACTCCATTCACCGCACAAAGCTTTCCGCGCTAATAAAGCGTAGGGCCGGGCGTCCGGTTGGCTCAATCACAAAAAAATTATATAAATTAGCGATATAATGGGAGACGCACATGGAGCTTGAACAACTGCGCTGCTTCATCGCTGTTGCCGAGGAGCTTCATTTCGGTCGGGCGGCTCAAAGACTAGGGCTGCTTCCCGCATCGCTCGGACGCCACGTCCGCTTGCTCGAAGAGTCAGTGGGAAGCCAGTTGCTGTACCGCACAACCCGAAGCGTCTCGCTAACCGAGGACGGGGTCGCTCTCCTAGAAGAGGTCAGACCGCTTCTGGTCCGGCTGGATGAGCTTGAACAACGGTTTCGCGCCAATCCGCGTCGACGCAGTCATGTCTTGCGCATAGGCGCAATCGACAGCGCGGCCGCCGGCCTCCTGCCCACGCTGATCCAGGACTTTCGGACAATCGCGCCCGACGTCAAGACGCAGCTGATGGAGGACAAATCCGTTCGGCTGGTGCCGAAGCTCTTGGCCGGCGGGCTGGACCTGGCGTTCATCAGGCCGCACTCAGGCGTAAACCGTGGCATTGCGGTTGAGGACCTTTTTTTCGAAACGGCCGTCGTGGCGGTGCCGGCCGCGCACGCACTCGCCGACCGTAAGAGCGTCTCTCTTATTGATCTGGCGAATGCGCCGCTGATCGTACCGAACAGACGGTCCAGACCTCACAGCTATGATCTGACGCTGAAGCTGTTCGCGGCGGTAGGCCTGCACCCACGCATCGCCCAGGTCGCGGACGAAAAACAAACGATCGTCAGTATGGTGGCGGCGGGGCTGGGTCTCGCCGTCGTCCCAAGATGGACATCATCGCTTGCTTCAGCCGGCGTCCGCTTTCTGCCAGTGGAAGAAGGGGCCGACCAGCCTACGCAGAAACTGCCGTTGGCAGTTGCCTGGATGAAAGCAGTTCGTGATCCGGAGAGGGATGCTCTGCTTGATCTCTTAAGGCGGAATCTAGAGAGATACTCAGCACAGGCATGATCGAATCGCGCTCGCGACGAGCGGGTGAGGCATTCGCCGCGTGCACCGTTTTCGTGGTTTTGAAAGTCGTTATGTTCAAGCTGCGGACGCTGCTCCGAGCTGGAAGTTGTCCCGAGCCCATGACGCAAATGTCGTCGGCGTCTTGCCTGCTACCATGTTCGCGCGCGCGATCTGGTCGTCGTGTGAGCCGGGTCCAAGATAGGTGTAGGTCTCGTAGTAGGCCAGTGTATCACCTAACGCGTCAGCCCCCGGGAAGAAGCCTGCATATACCTCCCGAGGAACCTGGGTGAACGAGACCTTGTGGCCCAACTCATTCAACGTGTCTACGAGTTCATTGAAGCTCAGGAAGGCGCCGACCAGCGGCAGATATGCGCCGTTGCCAGTTTCTTCCGGATGTGCGAATGCACCAGCCACGATGTTGCCCAGTTCGTTGATGTCACCAGCGTGAAGGCAACGTACCGTCGGATCGATAGGCAGCGTCCAGCCCAACCTTCCATCCTGCTGCGCTCGCGGACCGTATGGCCCCGCGAAGTTCTGATAGTAGGCGGGCGGTATGACAAAGGTATGTCGTGGAAATCCAGCATTCTTCACAAACGAGTCAACCTTAGCCTTCCCAGTGAACTGGGGAACGTTGAACTTGCCATCGCTGATCGCCTCGACGTTTGGAAGGGTCGACCAGATGAGATGGTTGACGCCTGCAGCTTTCGCGGCCTGAATTGCCGCTGTCGCCTGCTTGATCTCGCCGGTGCCGTCTTGCCAGAAGTTGGTGACGAGAAAGACGCCGTGCGCGCCGTCGAGGGCCGCTGCAAGCGTCTCCGGCCGGTCCAGATCTGCCGCGACGACTTCGTCTGCGACGCCGTTGTACTTGCCCGGATCGCGCGAGAGCGCGCGCACATTGAACTGGCCGCTCGTCTTCAAGGCTCGCACAACGCCGCCGCCCTGGTTTCCCGTGGCGCCGAACACGGCGATCAGCTTCTTTTCGTTGGATACCATCTGTAGCTCTTTCACTTTCAGCTTGAGGCGTGCCGCACTGATGCGGAAACGGCCTGTCGATCATCTGCGGCACCATCTTGCGGCGGATTGAAATTCGTAACAATGCTTCAACAGTTGACATCATTTGCCAGGATTTGATTCATATGAGCGATCCCGTGGAGACCGCCGAACTCGTTGCCTTCACCAAGACGGTCGACGCCAAGTCCCTCTCTCGTGCCGCCGCCGAGCTGCGCGTTCCGCGCGCGACCGTGAGCCGCCGTCTCGCTCGCCTCGAGGAGCGTCTGGGCGCGCGGCTGCTGCGCCGCACCACGCGCAGCCTTGTCCTCACGGATATCGGGGAGCTGTTCTATCGGCAGGCCTGCATCGCGCTTGAGGCGGTGCGGCTCGCGGAACAGAGCGTGCGGATGACCGACGATGTCGTGCGCGGCGATCTACGCGTGTCGGTGCCGCCGATGGTGAGCGGAAGCTTCCATGCGATGCTTTGCGAATTTGCGAGGCTCTACCCCGAGCTGCGCGTCCATGTTCACACCGCAAACCAGCTCGTTGATATTCTCCACGGCGGCTATGACGTCGCGCTACGTGCCAGCAGCCAACTCCAGCCCGGCCTTATCGCGCGCACGCTTTTCCGTGACCCGATGATCGCTGTCGCGGCGCCCGCCTATCTGGCCGATCGCGGCACGCCGCGTACGCAACGCGATCTGCGGACCCACCGCTGCCTTCTTGGCTTTGCACGCGGCGAGCTGCCGGAGACCCACTGGCCACTGATCTCTGGCGGCAAGCTCCAGGTGGACGGCGCGTTCTTCGCGAACGACATCGCCCTGTTGTGCGACGCCGCCGTAAGCGGGCTGGGCATCGCGCTTCTGCCGCGTGGTCTCGTGTCGCCGCACCTCGCAAGCGGCGCGCTCGTGCAGGTGCTTGCCGGCGTCGTTGGCGCCGAAATGCAGATCGCCCTCGTCTACCCCGAGCGCGCGTTCTTGCCGCCTCAAGTGCGCGCCTTTATCGACGCGGTCGCGGCTTGGGCGGCGGACGAGCTTGTCGCAACCAGCGCGCCTAAGCCGCCGGCGTGGTCATAGATGCGAAGAAGGCTGCGCACCGGTCCTCGCGCAAAAGAGGTTCTCGCGTCGGGTCTTGAGCAAATAGACACACGGTATGCCGCCAATCAGGCGGATAGGGGCGTGGGTTCCATAAATACCTCTTATGCCAGAGGGCACTGAAAGTTTCGGGGTGGACGGTTCTGTTCCCTCAAATTGCAAGCGGCTATTTCGGCGTATCGGCTTTGTTGGCGCGTGCCTGAATCTGCGTGCATCGCTCGAATAGGTGCTCGAACGGCTCGGAATCGCCGAGCAGCAGACCGTCGTCGACCATACGCGCGTAATCTTGGCCGAGCGCGCGCAGACCTTCTCCGGATGGCGTTAAGACCAGATCGCCGTTGACGGCTGCGGGGTAGTCGATGGGCGAGCGGTCCGCCGCCTTTTCCGCAAAGAACATGGATTTGTGTTTGGCCACCGCATTGGCAAGCTGCCGATCCGCGAATGCTTTGTCGGCCAAACCAGCATCGTCCAGCCGGACGACATCATGCCAGTGGCGCGCAAACCGATCACCGCGGAGACGTTCCTGCAGGCAGAAGACATGGATTGCGGTCGCTTTCTCCCAGAACGTCCGCTCCGCGTGCATGACGCGAGGACTCGCTTTCGGAAATTCGACACCATCGACCTGACCCGCGGCGTCGCAGTCGACATCGCGAATACTGGCTGGCTCGCCGGTGGATCGGGCCCCGAATTCGAGCATGACGCTCGGGGCCACATAGCCGGATCCGCTGCTCACCGCGTCATAGTCCAGATAGAGCGTGTCATCCTCGATGCGAATTGTCGCCGGAAGAGATTGATCGCGCAGCGCGCCGCCGATCACCGGCTCCACCGAGTCCGAGACCCAGACCGGAAGCCGCTTTCGCACTTCGCTGGTCCAGCGCTTCTCCTCACTGCGGGTTTTCGGCAGCGCCTCATCATTGTCGCCAACTAAGTCCGGCGCCAGGGCGCGGATATCATAGGTCAGGTCGACGTCCTCGGAGAACCTTTTGATGACGCCGTAGGCTTTCGAAAGCGAAGTGCCGCCCTTGAAGACGAGGTGCTCGCCGAGCTTGGACGAAAAGAGCGTCTGCAGCGTCCAGACGACCCAGACATCCTTTTCGAGCAGATGAATGGGCCGTCCGGTGCGATCGGCCGCCACGGCCAAGGCTTCGCGTCGGTCATCCTTTGACAAAGTCAGGAACTGATCAGCCATGCGCAGCCTTTCCCACGCTTCTTGCAAGCCAGGTCGGGAACTGCGGTGCCGCCGCCACCAGCTCGCCGAACGCGTCTGGCGGCAGCTTTCGCTTGATCCGCGACAGTGCTTCATCGGCCTTCTCGGGCCCAAGCCAGGCGAGCGCACGGACCGCCACGCCGGCGGGCCGATCGGCCAAGGCCAGTTGCCAGCGAGGCACATGCCTGAGCTCGACCGTCTGCTGTCCAAGGTTCATCGTCCGACTGCGGCCGGATGTCAGGTAGACGGAGCGGACCGGGACCTGGGTGGTCAGGCCCAAGGCATTTGCCGCGGCGGCGCCATTCGAGACGATGACCTCACCGCGTTGCTGCGCCACCGCCTCTACGGCCTGTTCGACCGTCGGCGGCCGGCTGCCAAAGCGACTTTTGACGGGCCGCATATAGATACCACGGCCCGCCCGGACGAGCTCGCCACGCTCGGCCAGGCGCGACAGAGCCTGGTCCAGGGCGGGACGATTTCCGAGGTGCAGAAAGCTCTTTGCCGAAAGCGCGGATCCTTCCGGCAGTCGTTCAGCATGTCCCATGATTTGCGATGTCAGCTTTTGCATGGCATGTCTCCTGTCAGAAATATATGCAAGTTTCTGACAGTTTTCAATGAGAGGGAAGACGACGCGTGCCATACTGGTATTTTTTCGCCGCGTTCGTATTCTTTCTGGGAAGATCGAGGAAGGCGCCCGCTGCCTATGCAGCGCGTTGAGGACATCGCTGGCACGGCCAGAGCTCTCGAGTCCAGCGACCGGCTTGTTGCCATAGAGTTCGCGTTTTAGGCCAGGAAGATCGCATAATGGATCGAAGGGAACTGGCCATAGTTGCGAAGCAGAAAAACGTGCTGCTTGCCAAGCACTCAGGTATTTCGCGGTAGTGACCTGCGGTCCGAATCCTTTCAGCTGCGCCAAACCGCGTGACCGGTCTCCGGTCCTAGTACCACGGCACCTTTGTCGATGGGATGGCATCCACCTTTCGGCCTATCTTTTTCGGTGAGAGACCTTCCGCACGGTCAACACCTTGACGATCTTTTTGCCACGACCTTCTAAACAAAGACACGCCGGAAACCAGCGGAGCGACGTCGTCGATCAAAATGAGACCTAAGGTGCCTCGAACTTTGCGAGCTCTTCTGCCGCGCCAGACGCCATTCTCGCCAGCAACTCCACCAGAAGAACTCGCGACTTCGAAAATACTCGGGCGTGTTGGCATCATCTGAGATGTTTCCAGGCGAGCACGCGGAAGAGGTAGAGGAGGGGGATTTTCCGACGGGTGTTTAGAAGCTGGATAGAGTTCCCGCCGGCCCGTCACGGAGAAATGACATGGTACAGGAGAAAATCACGCTCAGTGTTGGACGTGCCATCCGAAGATCTCGCAGAGGACATAGCACGCTGCGGATTGCTGACCAGCCTGAATGTTCGCCCGCAGACGCTTTTCCGTGCTATGATAGCCTTGCAAGGCTCAATCTCGACGTCGGCAATGTGGCCGAAAGCTACTTTGCCCGGGCGTAGGGAGTTTGCTCCCACCAGGGACTCGAGCCCCGGAGCGCTGGGTGTGCTGCTTTTTTGCTGATCCCAGGCGAGGAGGTTGTTCATGTCCCCGAGTAGTGTCGACCGCCCGCTGCAGCCGGGTGACCGGGCACCGAATGTTGTATTCGACGCGATCTCGCGCGAAGGCAAGATCGCGCTCGATGATTTTCGAGGCCGCAGCCCGTTACTGATCGGTTTGTTTCGAGGCCTGCACTGTCCGTTCTGCCGGCGTCATGTCTCGGCGATGGCGCAACTCAACACGGCCCTGAAGGAGAAAGGCATCGAATGTCTCGCCGTGGTCAAGACGCCGGTCGAGCGGGCGCGGCTCTACTTCCGTTACCATCCGCTACCCGACCTTCTTAGCGCATCCGACCCGGAGGGGGGTTCGCATCGCGCCTTTGGTCTACCCATCGTCGAGTTCACGGAGAATGAAACCGAATGGCCGCACAAGCTCGGTATGGACGCGGTCATGGCAATGCGGATCGATCTGCCGGGTGAGTTGCCCGTGCCGATGAACCCGGCTGCGGCGGGCGACTTTCTTGAGAAAAAGGACTGGTATGAAATTACGGCGGCCGACCGGCAGATTATGATTGCCGGTCACATGCCGCTTATCGGGGAGTTCCTGCTTGATCGGGAAGGCACTGTGCGATGGAGTTTCACAGAAGCCGAAGAGGAAGGGCAGAATATATGCCGGGCGCCGAGTCCCGAAGAATTGATGGCAGCAGCTTCCCAAGTCGCACATCAATAAGCTGCTGAAAAACTCCGACGACCACCGTCCTCAGACGGTCGGCAGCCTTATACCAATACTCGGCGGACTCGCAGAGCTTCCCGTTGTTGACGATGATCAGCAGGTCGAAATCCGCCCGCTAGCCTTTCGTTGTGAAGGGTTCATCCACCCAGCCACTCTTGGCGTAGAGCCAAATAGGATGATCTACAGGATCCAGCCACTTCCAACACCGGGCCTGTTGGCGAAATGATGCAGGGTTCCGTCGCTTACGACCTAGTGAATCATTGAAGATTCCGATGAGCGATGATATATACTGCCGATATCATATATCGGAGCTTATCTCTTGAGAACGTTGGTAGATATCGGCGACCCAGAAGTCAAAGCGCTGGACCGGCTGGCACAGCGGGAAAAAATGTCGAGAGCAGCGCTGATCCGAAAGGCGATCAATGACTTTCTGGCAAGAAACAATGCCGGTGTCGAAGCAGAAGCGTTCGGGCTCTGGGGCGATCGAAAGATCGATGGTTTGGCCTATCAGGAAAACATGCGCAGCGAATGGTAAAGTCTCTGTTCGACACTAATGTCTTGATCGATTATCTCAACGCAGTTCCACAAGCGCGAGACGAACTGAGGAGATATCGCGAAAAGGCGATTAGCATTACTACCTGGATGGAGGTTCTCGTCGGTGCCAAGCCTGAGGTGGCAATCGGAACGCGCGCTTTCCTGGCCGGCTTTGCAGTCATCGCTGTCGATAACGCCATAGCCGAACGAGCAGTTTCTCTGCGACAACTTCATCGTATCAAGCTTCCAGATGCCATCATCTGGGCAACGGCCAATGTTCACTCGATGTTGCTGATCACCCGAAACACGAAGGATTTCCCTCGTGAAATGCCGGACATACGAGTGCCATACGAAATTTGACGCGATGTCTGGGCTGGTTGCCGGCGCGACCGAAAAAGGGCTTCTATTCGAGGAACCCATCTCCGCTCGTCATCTTGCTGTCGACCAGTATCTTGTGACGTTCGCTGTTGAGGGAGCATCTGATCCAAATACCGTGACCGACCCACCAGAATTTATTGTTCAGGTCGATCTTGGGCGAAATGAAGTTACGCTGCTGCCAGCTATGTAATTGCGGCGGTGAGCGCAATTGGCCAAGGGGCGGCCGCCATCCGGCTTCCTCGGCGCCGAATGTGCGCCGCGCAATTCCATACCGTTTACGCCACTGACACTGGAAGAGCGCGATCAACGGTTCTGGCACGGCGAGAGCTGTGCAGGCCAGAGTCCGGCTTGTTCCTATGGAGTTCACGTATTAGGCCAAAAAGATCGCATAATGGATCGTCGGGAACCTTTTAGAAAAAATGTCTCGGGACGAACTAATGGCCGCGGCTTCCTTTTAGGAGCTTTGAGCGTATAGCGTCCCCTATTGAATTCGCCACATATTCCTACCCCAGAGATGCTGCGGTGGATCGGATGTGAGGTGGTATAGACTGGCAGTCCGGTTGGCGCTATTCGTGATGGACCAGCACATCACCAAACCATCCCGTAAATTCTCCAAGGCCTCCTATATTGAAAAAAGTGCAACGCAGTTTTGCCGTCGAGTACAAAAGCGGCAGGCGAAAACTCGATCCCAGGTCAAACTCGATCTGGGGCAACGTGGATTTAAAGTCCGCCGCTCGAGACCTGGAGGAAGAGGCAATGTCTTTTCTGTCGGCTAGCTCTCAAAGTGGCAAATCCGACGACATGTCTTTACCAAAAGCCGATCAGGCCAATCCGTTGTTGACACCGCCTCTCGCGGCGTCGACAACAGCATCAGATAGACAGGAGATAATCATGGCCAACGAGACGGCTACGATGACCAATGCCGATGGACCGACCGTTGGCGAAACGCCTATTGCGCCCAAGAAACAGCGAAAACCCCGCGCCAAGAAAGCCGCGGCACTTGAGGCCGCGTCAGCTGGCACTACGGCAGAGCCAGCGGCTGCTCTGGCTGGTGCCGGCGGTGTGAAGAGGAGAGGGCGCAAGGCGAAGGTGATCGAAGCTGCGGCGAGCGTCAAACGCGGATCTGTGCGCCGTGCTGCAAAGGCCGTGAAGGCAGAGACGGCCGCGCCTATGACCGAGATCGATGGGATGGCAGACCTTTTGCAGTTGGAAGAGGAAAATCGGCGGCTACGCAAGCTTCTGGCTGAAAAACTTCGCGCTGAAAATGCCGATCTGCGCAAACGGCTCAAGCTCGATTGATAAAGCAGCTGGGTGAACCGCCGACCGTTTTTCCATGCTCATCGAGACATGCAATTTGGCAACGATGAACGCTGTGGCTGAAGCTAACACTCACTGCCTACTTTCCGGATCAAGCGCGAGGTCGGATCGATGGCGTCTCCTTGGAAACTTCTTGCCCGGCTGATCTCACCGGGACGCGAACAAAAGAGAGAAAGCGGCTCGACCGATAAGGTTGCGCCGGGGCGTTGCCTATTTCCGCTCCGACTGAAACGGCGGGCGAGGCGAACCTGATTAGCGCTGATCGACCGGCAACCGAGAAGCTATCTCGGCACGGTAAAGCTGGTGCAATCTCCGTAGAGCCTGTGCAGCTGCGCCGCCGTACCTGCGCCGACGGCGCTCACCTCTCGTGCTTTTACCTCGCGCCTTTCAGCGCCGCCATGTTCCCGCCGATCAACCTAGGCGCCTTGTTGAGCTTAAGGTTTTAGAACAAGCGGCGGTCGACGACATCGACGGGAAAGCCCCGCTCGTCGTCGTAGTAGTGCAATAAATCCGGAGCGGCGGCACGCCAGCGGCTGCCCGGCCGCCCCTCCGAACCCAAAATTGTCGCAGTTGGTACGCCTTGGGGAAAGGCCAGGCGGTCATCCGTGCGGCTGGCGATCTCGAGGATTTCGGCGGAGACGTGAGCATCGCTGCAGTGGCCACATACCCACATATCGCTAATGTGGGTCTTCTCAGCTCGGGAGCACCTTTTCAATGAGCCGATTGACGATCGACATAACGGACCAACAACATCAAAGCCTAAAGGCGCTCGCCGCTTTGCAGGGCAAGACTATCAAGCAGTATGCGCTCGAGCGCCTTTTTCCAGGTGACGCAGACGGAGAACGAACCTGGGAGGAGTTGAAGACGTTGTGAACGCGCGCATCACTGACGGGCTCGCCGGAAAGCTATCGACTAAAACTGTAGGTGAGATCCTCGCCGAGGAGATTGCCGAGGATCGTGCTTGACGACCTACATTCTGACGGCGGAGGCGGAATCGGATCTACGTTCGGTGATCCGCTACACTCGTGCGCAATGGGGCGCCGCCCAGTTACGTCGTTACGTCTCAGCCTTGGACCGTTTCTCTCTGGCAACAGTGTCGAGCGCGAGCGGGAATAGGGAGCGGCTTTAACAAAGCATGTATGATCAGTACGACTTGCCAACTTTGGCGCGGCCATTCGGAAAAAACAACGTGAATGATACATAAACGGATCAATTTATGCGCAATGATCCGTATTAGTATCTTTTGTGTTGACCGAGCTGAGAATGTCTGAGATAGTTACACGGCTCTGAGGAGAACGTTTGGGAAGGTAGCATGGCGCGGTCTGAGTCAGATGCTCTGTTGGAAATTGGGCAATTGCTGAAGGCTACTCGAAAAGGCCGGCAATTGACCCAGGAGCAGGTTGCCGACATGGCGGGCATATCGCGTCCCCGCTATCGGGAGATAGAAGCCGGAAGCAGTGCCGCGCGCACGACGACACTGATCAACATCGGCCGCGCTCTCGGGCTCGAATTGATGCTCATACCGCAGTCGATGGTTCCTGCCGTTGGCGCGCTGCTGCGGCCGCAGGACGATTTCGACGATCTCCCTGCATTCATAGCGCATCCAGACGGGGATGAGAATGTCTGAGGCTACTTCCGATCCGAGATCCATCTCGTCGCTCAAGGTGCTGCTGAACGATGTGAAGATCGGCACGATCGTGAGGACACCCGGCGATTTCAACGCCTTCAGCTTCGAGGACAGTTATCGCGCAACCGGCGGCTTTCCGGTGCTCAGCCTGTCTTTTCGTGCAGCCACTGGCGGCTTACGCAAGGACCCGAAACCCGTGGCCAGAGCCTTGCCGGCATTCTTTGCCAATCTGCTCCCCGAAGACAAGTTGCGCGAGGCGATGGAAAAACACCATGCGGGAAGCGTTCGTGTGGGAAACGATTTCGACCTGCTCGTCGCTCTCGGGTCGGATCTGCCTGGTGCAGTCCGCGTCGTCCCGAGCGGGAGAACGCTTGTGCGTCTCGACAACTTGTCTGCTCCCAAGCCCAAAGCACGTTTTTCGCTCGCTGGCGTCCAGATGAAGCTTTCGGTTATCAAGAATACGGGGAAGGGCGGTGGACTGACATTGCCGCTCGGCGACGAGCAGGGATCCTACATAGCCAAGTTTCCATCGACCTCGTTTCCTGGCGTGTCGGAAAATGAATATGCCAATCTGGCACTGGCTGAAGCAATCGGTATGGAGGTTCCGGAACGCGAGCTTGTTGAGCAGTCGGAGTTCGAAGGCATTCCAACGGAATTCGAGACGCTGTCGGATGGAAAAGTCCTGCTCGTCAGACGTTTCGATCGTGGCGCAAATGGTGAGCGGATCCATATCGAGGATTTCGCGCAGGTGTTCGGCGTCTATCCTTCGCGGAAGTACGAAGGAGCTGCCTATCATGATATCGCCGCAGCTTTGAATGTCGCCGTTTCGCCCACCGCGGCGCTCGATTTCGCCCGCCGACTGGCTCTCGCTGCCATAACCGGCAATGGCGACATGCACCTGAAGAACTGGTCATTGATCTACCGCGGGGCCGGCGACAGACCGCAACTCGCGCCTGTCTACGACGTGCTCTCGACAATCCCTTACATCCCTGCGGATGCCATGGCTCTGTCACTCGCCGGCGAGCGCTCCTTCAAAGCTTTGAATGTGCAGCGCTGGAAAGCTTTCTCCAATCGTGCGCGCTTGCCGGAAGCGGCCGTACTCAAGGCTGTGGCCGACACGGTAGAGCGCGTGAACGAACTTTGGTGGCCACTGCCGGAACGCACAGTCGTTCCGGAGAAAGTTCTCGAGCGCATCGATAAGCATGTGCGGCTGATGACACCGATCCTTGGCACTTGTGCAGATTGAGGCCATCCGGTGACGAAACTCTGCCCCAGCCCGCTCGCCAGTTCTCCTGGCGCATCTTTACGCGTCGCCAAATGGCGTCACTAATCCTGAGCGACACGCACAACTCGGAAGCATTATCCCGCGCCAGCCTTCACTTTGAGAGGCTTTCGGCTTTCATAGCCATTGAAATGGACGACGGTGTTGTCAGCTTTGGTTCCCGGAAAGCTGAATGTAAATTCAGGTGCGTTGGGATCGGGGAGCCGACCCCTTCTTCTGCTTCACGCGCTTCTCGGGCTCGAAGAATTCGCGGGATATGTGACCCAAGGACGGCAGGTGAGGGCGCTTTCCCCGGGAACCACTCGGCTGTCGACACGATCTGCAGCTTTGGGAGATGGCCGTGCGCGGTCTGTACAAGACCGAAAGCAGCAGCCTTAGTGCTCATGTCGCGAGTTGATTCATTGAGGCAGATGAACAGGCCCATCTCTGCCCTTTCCCGATCGATGACTGCCTTGAATTCCCGGACATCTTTGCTGCCAACAAGCTCTCCGATCGCATTGTTAATCGCATATTTGACCTGCGTAGCACTCAGATCGCGATATCAGTCAACCAATTATCCCCAGGGATCTGCTGCCGGTCGCTCAGACGATCAGAGCGGCATCAACCGCCGTTCAGTCTTGGCGTCGAATAGATGCAGCTTGCCGAGGTCAGGCGCAAGGACCACTTGGTCGCCGGCGCGCAGTTCGAGGCGCTCCCTCACCGTCGCGACAAGGGTATCGGCGCCTAGCTTGGCAGTGATCTGGATCTCGGCTCCGGTCGGCTCGACAAGGACGACCTCTGCCGTCACAGGGCCTTGTCCGATCGTCATATGCTCAGGCCGGATGCCGTAAATGATTTCGACGCCGCGCGTCAACGCTGCGCCTTGGGGCAGAGGCAGCCTCCCGCCACCATCGGCGAGGAATTCAAGAGGTCCCGATGCGCTGACCTGACCGCGAATGAGATTCATGCCCGGAGATCCGATGAAACCTGCCACGAACAGGTTGGCCGGTTCGTCATAGAGGTCCAAGGGGGAGCCTATCTGCTCCACGAATCCGTCTCGCATCACGACGATGCGATCGGCCATCGTCATCGCCTCGATCTGATCGTGTGTGACATAGATGGTTGTTGTCTTCAGCCGCTGGTGCAGCTGTTTGATTTCGGAGCGCATCTGAACGCGCAGCTTCGCGTCCAGATTGGACAGCGGCTCGTCGAACAGGAAGACCTGCGGATTGCGCACGATCGCACGGCCCATCGCCACACGCTGGCGCTGGCCGCCCGAGAGGTTCCTCGGATATCTTTCGAGCAGATGCTCGAGCCCGAGAATCTGGGCCGCCTCGCGAACACGCTGCTTGGTCTGCTCTCTGGGCGCCTTAGCCAGCTTCAGAGAAAAACCCATATTGGCCTCGACCGTCAGGTGCGGGTAGAGCGCGTAGGATTGGAAGACCATGGCGATGTCGCGCTCCTTCGGCGCAACATTGTTCACTACCTTGCTGCCGATCGAGATCCTGCCGTCGGAAATCTCTTCCAGCCCGGCGATCATCCGCAACAATGTCGATTTCCCGCATCCGGACGGGCCGACGAGGATGACGAACTCGCCGTCCTCGATATCGATATTGACCCCATGCAGGACTTCGAAGTGACCGTAGCTCTTACGGGCGTTCGCCACACTTACTGACGCCATGATTTTCTCCGGCTGATGTTCGCAGTTCGACGGGCAGCCCTTCGTGGAAGCGGCCGCAGGATTGCTTATTGCATTGCTGTCGCGGCAGAGTAGGGAGCCAGAGCCGCGTCGATGGCCGCAAGGCAAAGTTCGCGGGCGTTGGGAGCGATCCGCTTTGACACCACGTCGGGGTATAGTCTTGCCAGATACTGGCTGATCAATGACTCGGGGATGTCTCCGGGGAGCCGGCTGAACAGTTCGTCCACTGCCGCGGAGGCCCTTGGATTAGGCCAGTAATAGCGGATACGATCGCTATAGCTGAAATGCCGCTGCAGGCGCTCTTCTTCGGGGCTGCCGCTGTAGTGACCTGCCCAGTGCGCCGGTTGCTCCACCATGATTGCTTCCATGGCAGCGGCCAGTCCGGTAGTTTGCGCCGTCGTTCCGGCAAGCACGCCGGCGATCGCATCGAGACCGTAGAGCGCCTCGCGAAGCGCGAACGTCAGCCCAGGCCCCACTTTGAGGATGGCGAAGCCGCCGTCGATCAGAGCCGACAAGGCACTGGACGGCTGGTAGTCTGTGGAATGCGCTTCGAAAATCAGTCCGGGCATTTCCTCCAGCGACCGGATGAGGCCGATCGCTCTGTCGGGCTGGTAGAGCGCCACGTTCGTATTGCCGAACTCGACTCCCGGCTGGACCACCATGCCGATCACCCGCTCCATGGCGGAAGCCAAACCGGCTTCGGCAAAGGACACCCTGTGGACAGCCAGGGTCTTCAGCGCCGCATCGGCCCTCGTGATGTCGATTTCCTGAAGTGCGTGGGTTGCACCGCCGGGAGGCGGCACCTCTGTCCCGATGATATAGACGGGCGGCCGCCGGCCGGCGCGGTGAGCGGCCTCTTCGGCAGCCTTTGCCAGAAGTGCGGCGCGGGCGGCCGTCACTTCGTCCTCCAGTGCAGCCGGTTCGCCCGCGCAGCCCATCGACGTGTCCAGGTGGATCTTCTCAAATCCAGCCTCGACATAGGCCGCGACCATGGCGGACGCGCGCACCATCGCCTCATCGGCCGGCAGCTTCCTCCATGGGTTCGGGCCGAGATGATCGCCACCCAGGATGATGCGCTCGGCAGGAAAGCCAACGGCCGCGGCGATGTCCTCGATGAAGCGGCGAAAGTCCGCCGGCGTCATCCCGGTATACCCGCCTTCTTGATTGACCTGATTGCAGGTGGCTTCGACGAGGACAGGCCGGTCTTCTGCGGCTGCGCGCCGGAGTGCGGCCTCGATGACCAGCGGATGCGCGGAGCAGACCGAGGTGATGCCGCGTGGAAGGGCAAGTTTTCCCGTGCCCAGAAGCTTCTGCAAAGCGGTCTGGCGGTTCTCTTCGATCGCAGTCATGCCAGCTTCACGACCTTGGTCAGGTGACGGGGAGAAACCGTATCGATCTGCCGGGCCTGAGCGGCGCGTTCGCCAAGGACTTGCAGCGCCGGCAGGACGACCAGACCTGTAAGCGACAGATCGACATCCACGGCGAGCTCGACGTCGCCCGGACCGCCGAGGCCGATGACGACCGCACCCTTGTCTCTCAATTCGCCGACCAGCTTCGTCTCGGCCTCCCGCTGGTCCGAGCTGTAGAGCATCACGACAGCGGTTTTTTCGTCGACAAGGCTGATCGGTCCATGACGGTATTCCAGGGGGTGGAAGGCTTGCGTCATGATCTGGCTCATTTCCATGAGCTTCAGCGCTCCTTCCAGAGCGATGCCGAACAACGGACCTCCGCCGAGAAATACGAAATGCGTCCGATCGGCGATCATGGCGGGAAGCACACGATCGAGAGCGCCGGCGAGCTTGCGGGCGGCGCCGACAACGGAGCTCGGCACATGCTGCCCGATCATCTGCAGGCCAAGAAGGACCATCAGGCTCGCCGACACCGTCATGACGATACCTTCGTCAGAATGGGTCTCGGCAGAAATCATCCGATCGCAATTCCTCGCAAGAGAGCTTTCCGGCTCGACCGTCACGGCAGTGACGAATGCGCCGGCGGCCCGGCTTGCTTTTGCGGCAGCGACTGTCTCTGTTGTCTCACCGCTACGCGACAGCGCCACGACATGGGTGTCGCGCCAGTCGGGCCAGAATGCCGAAGGCCGTCTTTCCCATTCGGCGCCGGGCACCGCAATTGCCTTTCGCCCGGCGAGGTTGGAGTAGGCTACAAGCGAGAGCGCGAGATTGTAGGACGTGCCGCAGCCTACGAAGACCAGTAACCTGGAACCGCTATCGGCCGGATTTGCACCGATGGCTTTCTCCCAATAGGGAAATTGCTCGAAAATAACCTTTTCGGTCGTATTCATGAAGTCTCCGATTATTTAACCGAACCAGCCAGCAGGCCGCTGACGAGATAACGGTTGAGAAAAATGACGACGAGGGCGGGGATGACGATCGCGATCGAGCCGCTGGCCGTAATCAGCCCGTAGTCGATGAAGTTCTTCGTCACAAATTCAGGTATGAGCACCGTTAACGGCTTCGTCGCCTGCGGTGAAAAGATCAGTGGGACAAGATACTGTCCCCAGGCGCCCAGGAAGGTCAGGATCGCTGCCGCCGTCAGCCCCGGTCCGGCGAGCGGCAAGACGATGTTGAAGAAGATGTAAAGCCTGCCTGCGCCATCGAGCTGCGCCGCTTCCTCGAGCGCGATCGGAAGAGCTTCGAAGACGCTCCGCAACAGCCAGAGCGAGAGCGGCAGAAACGCCGAGACGTAGATCAGCGCGATGCCGACATAGGTATCGACGAGGTGCAGCTTGATCATGATCTGGTAGAGCGGGATCAGGACCGCGTAGGCGGGAATGGCGAGCGTCGCGACGACGGCAACGAAGATCGCCTTCCTGCCGGGGAACTGAAGCCGGGTGAAGGCGTAGGCTCCGAGCGCAGATATCGCAACGCAGAGCAGCGTGGCGGCGACCGCGGTGACAACGCTGTTCAGCAAGGCAGCGCGAAACTGCTTGAAGACTTCGACCCCTCCGATTCGGGCAATGTCGATGCCGAACAGTCGCGAATAATGATCCAGCGTGAAGTGCTGCGGGAAGAAGTTGATGGGTCGGACCGAGAAGTCTTCGCTCGGCGTGACCGAGCTCGCGATGGTCCAGTAGATTGGTCCGAGGGACCAGATCAGCAGCACCAGGACGCCGGCCCAGATCATCAGTCGATAGGTTAGGGTGGCTTTCATCAGTCGAACCGTGTGTTGCGGTATACGCGAAGGACGTAGACGAGCGAGATCAGCAGGGAGACGAGCGTGATCACCACCGACAGCGCCATCCCGTAGGAAAAGCGAAGGTTCTGGAACGTTTCCAGGTAGATCTGGACGAGCACCGGCCTTGTCTCGAGGCTGGCTCCAGCCAGGACCCAGGCTTCATCAAAGAGGTTGAAGGCATTTACCGTTGCGTTCGTCATCGCCACGGCGATTGCGCTTCGAACCAGGGGCAGTGTCACCAGGCCGAACATCTGGAAGCGCGTGGCGCCATCGATGCGCGCGGCCTCATAGAGATGCGCAGGGATGCTCTGCATTGCAGCCAGAACGATCACGATCGTCAGCGGCATCATCCGCCAGACGTGTACGATCGTCACGGCAATGATCGCGCTGGTGCGATCGTTGAACCAGACGTGATTTTCGAATGGAAGTCCGAGTGCGGAAAGAATGCCGTTCAGCAGGCCGGCGCCGGGTTGATAAATCCAAAGCCAGATGACGGAATTCACGACCCCAGGCAGCGCCCAAGGCAGTATCACCGCGGCAAGAACCCATTGGCGCCCGATCTTGATCTGGTTGATGAGCGCCGCCGCAAGCACGCCGAAGACAGTTTCCGCGATAACCGCCAGGACGACATACATGAGCGTGTTGCTCCAGGTCGTCGCGAGCTGGCCGTCGGAGAGCATCCTCGCGTAATTTTCCAGACCGACGAAGGGCGTGCCGGCCTGCATGGGATTGACCCTGTGCAGACTGTCCCAGACCGTTCGGCCCATCGGATAGAAGACGAGCGCCACCATCGTGATCACGATCGGGGAGATCAGCAGAAGCCCGAGGGTGGTGTCGGCGTTGAAGCCGACCCCACGCTTGCTTGACAGGCCTTCAGATGCGAAGGCGGTCATTGCGCCATCGCCTGCTTGGCAGCGGCAGCGATCGCCTCCACGGCTTGGTCGACGCTCATCTGGCCCTTGGCTGCGCTGTTGATCGCAGTGTTCACGCCACTCGAGAACTGCGGATACCAAGGCGGGGTGCCCTGCGGGAAAAGCGGCTCCACGGTCTTGGACTGCGCCACCAGAACATCGCCGCTGTTCAACTTGCCGTCCTGGTTCAACTCGGAGAGCGCGGACGTGCGTGTCGGCAGGAAGCCGTTTGCAGCATTCTTCTTCTGGAAGTCCTTGCTCGTGAACCACTTCACGAAGGCGATTGCCGCCTCCTTGTTCTGAGAGACGTTCGGAATGGCGAGCGCCTCGGGAAGGCCGAAGCTTCGCGTTTCGCCGCTCGCGGTCGGCACCAGGATGGCTTCCACCTGGCCGGCGACTTTCGACTGTTTGGGATCGTTCATCTGGCCGAGGCGTCCGGGCTCGCCGGAGATCATGATACTGGTAATGCCCTGGCCGAACATGCTTTCGTTGATCTGGCTGTCCTTGAGGCCGGTGGATGCCGGATCGACGAGCCCTTCCTTGAGAAGCATGAGTTCGAAAGCGAGCGCCTTGTAACCAGCCGAGTCGGGGGATGTGAAAAGCGGGTTGAAATCCTTGTCGAAAAGCTCTCCGCCGAAGGCCTTCGTCAACAGATACCAGCTCGTCGAGGCGCCCTCCGTTGCCGAAAGCGGCAGGCCGATCGGGTATTGCGTGATGCCCTTTTCCTTGATCTTCTTGGCGGCCGCGACGAGGTCGTCGAGCGTCTTGGGCATTTCCGCTACGCCGGCATCGGCAAAATGCTTTTTGTTGATCAGCATCACGCGGAAGTCGTTCGTATAGGGAACGCCGAGAAGCTTGCCATCGACGGTGAAAATCTTCGCCACGCCGATGTCTTTGACGCTGTCGGCATCGATTACGTCGTTGAGCGGCAGGAACCAGCCGGCGGCGCTGAACTGCCCTGTCCATGACCAGTCGAATTCGGTCACGTCGGCCGGCGCGGTGCCTGCGACCAGGGCCGTCACCAGCTTCGGCCGGATGTCGTCCCAGGAGAGCGTCTGCAGGTCGACGTGAATGCCGGTCTCGGCTTCGAAGTCTGCCGCGATGGTCGGCCCCTGGGGTGACGGCATCAATACCGTGATTGACTGGCCGGCGAGCGGCTTTGCGTCGTCAGCGAGGGCGGGCATGGCAATGGCCAGAGCCGCCGAAGCAAGTAGTCGCAAGACTAATTTGTGCATGTTCCCATCCCTCATTGTTTTCTTGATGCTCGGATTAAACTGCGTGCGTGCCGATGCCGTGGGCAGTGGTCGCGATTTGCCCGAACCAGCCTTCGTCCACAGGCCAGTCGAGAAGTTGGGCGGCAGCCAGGAGGGCGCCGCCAATGGGGGGAAGTTTCGGTGGCGCCGGAGGCTTGCCGATCCTGCGTCCGAGCGCTTCCAGCAGCAGCCGGCTGGAAAACGTGCCGCCGGCATAGGTCCAATCGGCATCTGCCCGGCAATGCCGCGAAATCGCGTGATGGTGTTTCGAGAGTTCGTCGGCTGCCTGCTCCAGCAGGCTGACGGCTCCCTCGTCACCCCCGCTCGCTACCCGATCCACGAGAGCTGAAATTGCTGCAATTTCCGCCCTTGGATTTGCGAGCGAACTCGCCCAGTCGCCAAGCCCGTTCATCGGATCGGCAGGATCGATGCGGAGTTGGTCGATCAAGGCCGACGCCAAAGCTGTCGGTGGAGCGCGCCCGTCCAGGCTTTGGCTGACGAGGTTGAGCGCCCGCTGCCCAATCCAGTGACTGCTGCCTTCGTCGCCGATCAGATCGCCCCAGCCGCCGGTTCGTGCCGATTTGCCCGCCTCGTTACGCGCCCAGGCCATGGAACCCGTACCGGAGAGAATGAGGATCCCCGGCTTGCCCGCGAAGGCGCCGAGATGGGCCGCGTCGACGTCATTCAGGACTTCGCGGCGAACATTCGGAAAGGCGCGCTGGATCGCATCGCGCTGCGAGGCGGACAGGCGCGCGACCTCACCATAGGCGGGAAGCCCCGCGGCGACCGCCATCAACTTCGTCTCGTTGCGAAACGGGAGCAGGTGCCGATCCAGCTCTTCCAGCCAGTTCGGATTGTCCATGGGATTGACGCCGCGACCGCGGGAACTGCGCAAAATGCGGCCGCTCCGATCTGCAACGGCAACGACGACCTTGCTACCGCCACCATCGATACCGAGGATCAGCTCGCCGCTCATTCCTTGGCTCCCAGCTCCGCAATCGTTGCGTCGACACCGAAATTCGCCAGTTCCTCGCGCCAATGGCGCGAAAGTGCGGAATCGGTAACGACCTTTGCGGTGTTCAGCGGCGCTACTTTGTAGGTCGCCATCGTCCCGAATTTCGATGAATCGGCGAGGACGAAGCGGTTCGCCGACCGAGCCAGCATACGGCGATTGAGGCTCGCTTCGGCGCTGTCGACGCTATAGATCGCCCCATCGGGACTGATGGCGCTTGCGCCGAGAAAGAGCTGGTCGAACCAGATCGTCTCGATCATCGCCTCCGCCTGCGGCCCCACGAGCGACGCGTTTTCGCTGCGCAGCTGGCCGCCGAGAAGAACGACTTCGAGGTTCGGAATGTTCAGGAATTCCTGCGCCACGGTCAGGCCATTGGTGAAGATCCTGAGTGGTATTGGGTTGATCCTGATGAGGCGCGCGAGCTGCAGCACCGTGGTGCCCGCATCGAGGAAGATCGCCGTGCGCGGATGCAGCAATTCATAGGCAGCAGTCGCAATGGCGCGCTTGGCCGACAGGTGTCGTTTTTCCCGCTCCTGAAACGCGACCTCGACCGAAGAGCCTTCCGCGATGCGGGCCCCGCCGTGCACGCGATCGATCGCTCCTTCCTGCTCGAGGATCTGCAGGTCTCTGCGCACCGTGGCAAGCGACGCGCCGATGGCGTCGGCAAGTGCCTGGATGGTGGAAAAGCCGTTCGCATAAAGATGGCTGCGGATTGCATCCAGACGATCGACCTTCACTCCGCCTGCCTGGTTCACCGAAAGCCTCCGAAAATTGTCTCCATATCGATCACACTTCCACTTGATATGATCAGAGTCAATCAGATTTTTGATCTTTTCTGATGTTTTGTTGATGAGGCAAAGGAAAACGCGCCGCGAGTATCGCGGCGCGTACCATGGAATCAGCTATGCCTGACGCGTCAGTGATATTCGGGCAAGAGATCGCCATGTGCCTCGACAAGATCGTCGACAAGGCCCCAAATCTGATCCGGGGAAAGTTCGGCGGAGGTATGAGGATCCAGGAGGGCGGCCTGATAGATACGCTCGCGGCTCTTTGTGAGAGCGGCTTCCACGGTCAACCGCTGCACCGAAACACTCAGGTTCATGACTGCGGACAGCTGAGACGGAATCCGTCCAATGCGAACAGGCTGAATTCCGTTCCTGTCGACATGGCAAGGCACTTCCACGATGCAGTCGTCGGGCAGGTTCTCGATCAGGCCGTTGTTTGGGACGTTCCCGTAGATCAGAGCAGGGGCGCCGGTTACGGCAGCGTGGATGATGCCGGCAGCATATTCGTTGCTGCGGCAGACCTCGATCGGCCTCTCGCCTTCCAGTTCCCGCCTCAGGGCATGCCATTCGCCTATCTGCACTTCGCAACGACGAATATATTCGTCCAAGGGGATGTTGAGCCGGTCAATCAGGTCGTTTCGGCCTTCCTTGATGTACCAGGAAGTATATTCCGAGAAATGTTCGCTCGACTCCGTCACGAAATGGCCGAGGCGCTTGAGCACATCGAAGCGAACGCGGTCATCGGCCGGGATGCTGTCTTCGTTCGCCAAGGCTTTCAACCGCGGATAAAGGTCTTCCCTTCGGCCGTCGCTGTCGACCTTCTCATATTTCAGGAAAAAGGCGACGTGGTTGATGCCGGCAGACAGGTAGTTGATGTCGGCGAGGTCTTCGCCAAGGCAATCCGCAAGGTGGGCGGCAGTGTGCTGCACGCTGTGGCACAGGCCGACCGTCCGTATGTCAGGCGCGAATTCCTTGATTGCCCAGCAGTTGATAGCCATCGGATTCACATATTGCATCAGCAGGGCCTGCGGGCAGACTTCCTGCATGTCCCGGCAGATCGCCTCCAGGACCGGGATCGTCCGCAAGCCGCGGAAAATGCCGCCAATACCAAGGGTGTCGGCGATCGTCTGACGCAAGCCGTATTTCTTCGGAACCTCGAAATCCGTCACGGTCGCCGGCTTGTAACCGCCGACCTGCATCATGAGGATTACGAAATCCGATGCGCGAAGAGCTTCACGCCGGTCCAAGGTGGCTTCGATCCTGACGCTGGAATGCCCGAGCGCTTCGCAGATCCGGCGGGCAACGATTTCAGAAGTCTTCAATCGCTCCGGATCGATATCGAACAGACTGATGACGTAGCTCCCCTGGCTTTGCGAGGATAAGACATCTCCCAGAATATTCTGCGCGAACACGGTGCTGCCGGCACCCACAAGGCAAATCTTCGGCATTGCAATCTCCCTATCGGTTGTGATTGCTTAATGCTCCTTCTGAATCAGAATTTCTTCCGGCAGCCAGACGAATAATTCCGGAATCCGAGTCGGGACCAGAAAATGAAGCGCAGTCACGACCGAACCGAGTGGATCTCATCGAGAGGCGAATTCCTGATCGAGCGCCACATAGCCGATGCGATGGCGGCAGCGCACTGGCACGACCATGTCGAGCTGAACCTGCTGATGGACGGCCGGATGACCTATCTTTTCAACGGCAGGCAGGAACAGGTGGCGGCCGGGCGGCTGGTCCTGTTCTGGGCGGCGATCCCGCACCAGACGATCGCCGTGACCGAAAACGCGCCCCTCGTGTGCGTCTATCTCCCACTCGTCGATTTTCTCGCTCTGCCCATAGACAGAGGAGCCCGGCAATCGATCATGCAGGGGCGCTTCCTGACGCAGGCAGATCAGGAAACGCCTGATCTTTCGATGTTTCCGCGGTGGGAAAGCGAATGGCAGTCAGGAGGCAATGCACGGCGGAAACTGATTGTCGAGGAGGTGCGATTGCGCATACGACGCCTGATCCTCGATAATGGCGAGACGGAAAATGCCGCGACACAATCAGCTCCGGCGCCTCTGGCAGGCCAGGCCGTCGGACACGTCGAACTACTGAGCGATCTGATCAATATTCATTATGCGAACCCGATCAGCGTTCCCGAACTCGCCCGGCTCGCAAACATGCATCCGAGCACGGCAAACAGTGCGTTCCGAAAGGTCCTCGGAATATCGGTCAACGAATATCTGATCCGATACCGGGTGGCGAGGGCGATGCAGCTTTTGACGGATACCGACGATCCCATCCTGCAGATCGGCTTTGACTGCGGCTTCGGCTCCAGCAGTCGCTTCTACGAGATATTCAAAGAGCGCACGGGGACCACGCCGCGTCATTTCCGCGAATCGGTGAGCGGGAGGAAAGCCGAGGCCGGCTGAGCCTGTCGTGACAGGCTCGTTCTTCGCGCAGCTCACGGCCTTGCCGCGAGCGTGAGGAGGCCGTCGTAGAGCGCCGTTGCCAGTGGATCGACATCCGGCGCTTCCCGGTTCAGCCGGAAGGTGGTGGCAACCAGCTTGCCGCGGCCGAGCCGTTTTTCGATGATGAAGGCGGCAGGTTTGTGGACCCAGCCGACGACGACACCGGCATGGACGCGACCTTGGAATTCCCAGGGACGGAAGCCTGTCATCAACTGGTGCGGCACGACGCCGGTGAAAGACATGTCGAACAGCGGACCGCCCGGAATATGAGCGAAAACGCCGTCCCTGCGCAGCCAGGAGAAGTTGCCGACCCAGTCGCCGCGCCAGATTGATTTATGACGGTTGACCAGGCCATAGCCCGGAAAGCTGAAATATGGGCCGGAAAGCATGCCGCCGCCGCCTGCATCGATCTCGATCGACATCGGACCGTCGCGCGGTGGCGTGTCGTCGCGAAGGCGGCCGGGATCCTTCGCAACGATCTGCAATACACGCTGACCGGAATGGATCGCCTCGACCCGTGCGGCATCGATGTCTCCAGTGACGAAGACATCCGCCTCGTTCGGCGAAACCATCACGTGACCAAGGGCTGACAACCGGTCGGAGAGGCCGTCATCGTCGGCGGCAAAGCGGATAGGCGCAAGTGCATGGCGCCTTCCGTATACGGCGATGGTCTCGGAGTTGCCGGACAAAATGGTTCCGTCGGGCGCAACGATGCGGAAGCCTGCCTTCTGAACGTCCGGTGCTGCTACCTTACGCGCGGCCGCGGATATGTCCGCATTGTGAACCTGCATCGGCGCAATGGCCGGCAAATCTATCGCGCCGTTTTCCGCGCCGAATTCCCAGAGAAGGCGCGTGCCTTCGGGCAGTGCCTTTCCACCGCTCGAAATCTTGATATCGAAGCGGGCCGTGCCTTCCTCATAGACAGCATGGCGTGCGGCCCCGGGAGCAATGACCACATCGGAATTGACGGCCGGCAGCGCCTCGGCGAAAACGCGCGGATTGCGCGCCATGTCCATCAGTCCGTTGCCTTCCCAATGAACGTCGGTGAACTCGGTGATCACATAGCCGCCGATCGGGGCGTGCGTGCGGATCACCTCGATCTCGTATTTCAGGTTCATGTATTGATACCATTGCACCTGCTCGATGAACCGGCCGAGATCGCCGAAAATCTGCCCCAGTCCGAGTTCGCGGAAACGCGCTTCGATGCCTTGCGGCAGCGCCGTGCCATCCGCCCAGGTCGCGCCATGGGCCATCCACCAGGGGTCGCCGCCATCCTCGCTGCGAAGACGGGCAGGGTCGGGAAGACCCCAGACGCCGAATTCGGAAAGGATGAGTGGCTCTTTCCGCGTGCGCACGGCTTCCTTATCAGTCGAGAAGGTCCAGTCGGCGTTGCCGGCGAACTCGCGGCAGAGCATCTCCCATTCCTCGCGGCGGTCTACCGTCGTCCGGTAGAAATGGTAGTCGTTGATGTCGGTCTTTAGGTGGACGTTCGGGAAGCATGCGGAATTGTCGACGACCAGACGCAGCGGGTCTTCCGCGCGCAGCCAGTCCACCATGGCGGAAATCCACTGCCGCTGCTCTGCCGATTCGCGCAAGCGGGTTCCCCAATCTTCGTTGATCAGGGTCCAGATCACGATCGAGGGATGGTTGCGGTCGCGTGCGAGGATGCCTTCCATCGTCCGGCGCAGACGCTCGGCGGAGGCAGGGGTGAAGGTTTCAATATTGGGGATTTCGGTCCAGATCAGCATGCCGAGCCGATCGGCAACCTCGTAGTAGCGCGGGTCCGGCACCTTGATGTGGCAGCGCAGGCAATTGAGCCCCATCGCCTTGGCCTTGCCCAACTGGTCTTCCAGCAGTTCGAGAGACGGCGGAGCGCCGAAACCATCCGGATAATAATCCTGGTCCAGGGCCGCGCGCAGATAAAGCGGAGCACCGTTCAGGTGCAGGAAGCCATCCTTGGCTTCGAACCGCCGGAAGCCGAACTTGTCCTTCCGGCTGTCGGTCGCGGTGCCGCCGGCGAAAAGGGTTACGCTGATCGAATAGAGGCTCGGGCTATCCGGCGACCATTGCGCCACAGTCTCCAGCTGGATCGAATGTTTGATCTTATGACCAGAGGCTGGAATCTCACCGGTATAAACGGTCTCGCCCTGCGGGCCGGAGATTTCGACTGTCAGCTTGCGTTCGGTCAAGCCGGTAAGCTCGGCTTCGAATTCGAGCCTGCCGTCCGGCCACATCGGATCGAGGCGAAGCGAGGAGATGTGAGCCGGATCACGCGCTTCAAGCCGGACAGACTGCCAGATGCCGCCCTGCGGGCCGTACCAGCTTTGCTTGCCGTGCGGGATTTCTGCAAAGTCGGTGCCATTTTCGTTGCGATGTGCATCCGGCAGAGAGGCCAAGACCTCGATCGTGTTATCAGCCTTCAAGAGATCCGCGGGGATGGTGAATTCGAAGGGAAGATAGCCGCCTTCATGACGGCCCAACTCGGTGCCGTTGATGGAGACGATGGCTAGATCGCTGACGGCAGCGAAGCAGATGGCGATTTCCCGGCCTATCCATTCCGCGGGAAGCAAGAAACCACGGCGATAGGTTGCCGATCCGAAGCTGACGGCCAGATCCTCGAAACAAGCCTGCCAGTGCGCCGGCACTTTCGCCTGCCGCCATTCCTGATCGGTTTCGTGGCGAAACTCCCATGCCCCATCAAGGGAAAGCGTTGCACGGAGCGGCGTGGCCACCGGGGCGGGCGACTGGGAGCGTGTGGTCATCTTATTGTCCCTGGAGATCAAGTATGTCGGTGGATCCGGGATACGCACGGCTGCGTATCCCGGCGGAAGACCAATCCCTGAGGAGGGGTTGAAAAAGCGTTCAGCGGTTGCGGCGCAGCACTCGCTCGACACCAGCTTGCATCGCTTCAACTGCGGCCTGAGGGTCAGTGCCCGTCAGCCACATGGCGTTGAGGTCCGTGATCATCGCGTTGTATACCGCACGCTGGTTCTGGATCTGCGGCAATGCTGTGGCGTTCTTGGCAGTGTCGGCATATTCGGCGCGATGCGGCAGAGCCTTGAATTCGGCAGAATTCAGGACCGATTGACGAATCGACAGATGGCCGGTGCGCGACCACTGGAAATTGTTGTCGTTCAGGAACTTGAGAAAGGCGAGCGCGGCCTTGGTCTTTTCCTCGCTGCGATTGGCATCCTTCGGAATCACCCACATATGGCTATCGGCCCACACGGATGGCTTCGCGTAGATTTGCGACACGTTCGCGACCCGATAATCCTTGAGCGCAACCTTGCCGCTCTTGGCCTGGGTGTCGTAGTTATCGACGCCCCAGGTGCCGTTGAGCAGGATGCCGGTTTCGCCGTTGAGAAACGCCTGCTCGGAGCCGGGATAATCGAGCGCCGGATTGGCAAGACCTTCCGCGAAGATCGTTGAGATAAGCTTGGCGGCATTCAGGCCTTCCGGCGTGTTGATGCCTGCCGTCTTCCCGTCGGCCGAGAGAACATCGACGCCCTGCTGCCAGAGCAGCGTGTCGAACAGGCGCACCATCATGCCTTCGGAGCTCTGCGCCTCCGAGCCGATATAATACTTGCCGGTTGCTTCCTTGAATTTCCTGCCCTGTTCGAGCAGCTCTTCAGGCGATTTCGGCAGGATCGGCGAACCGTCCGAATTGACGAGACCTGCCTTCTTCATCAGGTCCATGTTGATATGGAGGAGCAGCGCGTGAAGGTCAAATGGGAGGGCGTAAACCTCGCCTCCCGACGTGGCGTTCTTCAAGGCCGCCGGCACGAAGTCATCGGTCTGAACCCCGAGATCAGCCATCGGCTTGGTCAGCGGCGTCAGAAGGTCCCGGTTGGAGAAATTCGGCATGACCGAGGCATGCATCACCGCGACATCGGGGATGTTGCCGGTGGAATAAGTCGCCGTCAGCAGGTCGTAATAGGCACCCCATTCGGCCGTCTGGGTCACGACCTTGGCACCGATCGTGTTTTCAGCGTTGAACTTGTTGGTGAGCGCAGTGATGATGCCGCATTCGCCATTGGCCTTGGAGACATCCGTGACGTCGCCGTACTCGCTCTGGCACTCGCCAAAGAAGCGAAAGAGCGAGATTTCCACGGCCTGCGCTGTTCCTCCCAGGAGCGCAGTCATCAGCGTCGTGGCGAGCGCCAGACGTTGCAGCATTTTCGTCTTGTGCATCATATCCTCCTTGTCGATGCGGTTGTAGAAGCCCTTCCGGCGCGGCTGGTCGGCCGGCTCTATTTGCCGGCGCTCATGGCGACGCCTGCCACGATGAAGCGCTGGAAGATCAGGAATAGAAGAACGATGGGAAGGCTGGCGAAAACGGCCGAAGCCATCACGGCGCCCACGCCTTCCGAAAACGCGAAGTTGCCTTGGATCGAGGCGAGGCCGACCGTGACCGTGTACATGTCTGCCTTGGTCGCCGACACGAGCGGCCAGAGAAAATCGTTCCAGGCGAAGATGAATGTGAAGAGGCCGAGCGTCGTCAATGCCGGCACGGAGAGCGGCAACATGATCTTCAGAAAGATCGTCAGCCGCGAGGCGTGATCAATGGCGGCTGCTTCCTCCAGCTCCTTCGGAACGCTCCGGAAGAACTGCATCATCAGAAATACGCCAATCGGCACGGCGATGCGCGGCATCACCAGCGCAAAATGGGTGTTATGCAATCCCCAGCCCGAGATCATGGTGTGGAGCGGAATGAACACAGCCTGCTCGGGCACCATCAGGCCGGCGACCATCAGCATGAACAGCGTCTTCTTGAGGGGGAATTCCAGCCGCGCGAAGGCATAGCCCGCCATGGACGAGACGACCAGAACCAGGAACGTCATCGTGACCGAGACGATCAGGCTGTGCATCAGCCAGCGTGGCACCGTCTCGAGCTTCAGCAGGCCGAGATAATTGTCGAGCGTAAACGGGATCGGCAGGAAGCCGGCCGTCGAACGCATCAGCTCGGCATTCGGCTTCAGCGACATGGTGACGACCCAGATGACCGGTACAAGCCAGAGGATCGCGAAGGCGATAGTGGCGCCGAGGATGAGAAGATCGGTGGCGCGGCGCAGGCCGCGGTTGCGGGCGCTTGCCATTATTCGTCTCCCCTGCGGCCGAGCCAGAGCTGCAGCATGGTGAAGCCCAGCATCAGGATGAATAGGCCGAAGGACATCGCCGTGGCGTATCCGACCTGCCAATCGCGGAAGCTTGTCTCATAAATATATTGGACCAGCGTGCGCGTGCGATTGGCCGGGCCTCCCTGTGTCATCAGGTGCGCCTGGCCGAAGATCTGGAACTGCCCGACGATCTGAAGGACCAGAACAAGGAGCACCGTATGACGGATCGAGGGCAGGGTGATGCTCTTCAGGACCGTGAAGCGGCTGGCGTGATCAAGTTCGGCCGCTTCATAGAGCTCCGGCGGAATCTGGCTGAGTGCAGCCAGAAACAAGGCCATGGGAAGACCGACGCCCCACCAGAGCGTTGTCAGTGCAATCGAAGGCATGGCGAGCGTCGGGTGGCCGAGGAAGTTGATCGGCTTAACGCCGATGGCATTGAAGAGCGGTACCAGCAAGCCGTTGTCAGCGGAAAGCACCATCGACCAGATCAGCGTGACGACGGACACCGAAAACACGCTCGACATGAAGAAGACAGAGCGCAGCACGCCTTTGAGCCGACCCTGACCGAAGACTGCAAGAGCCAGCACCAGTGCCAGCAGCGTCATGGTCGGCACGGTCATGGCGACGAAAGTCAGGGTGTTTCCCACCGCCTTCCAGAAGATCGTGTCGAACCACATATCCTCGTAATTTAGCAGGCCGACATACTTCCGGTAATCACCGGCAAGCTCCCAGTCGTGGAGACTGATCCACAATCCCTTGAAGAAGGGGTACACCAGGAAGGTGGCATAGATCACCGCGAAGGGCGCGAGGAAGAGATAGGCGGCGAGCGCATCGCGCCTGCGCGCCGCGGCCTGACTGGTGGCATTCATGCTCCACCTCCGAAATGGAGGGTGATCGAAGCCTCAGCTGCGTCGAACACGTGGCGCGTGCCCGGGCCAATCGCGAAACGGGCAACGGAGCCGATCGAGGGCGCCGCCCCGCCGCGAAGTTCCGAAACGATCGATGTGCCATCGGCAAGCGTCGCATAGACGAGCTGCACCGAACCGAGCTGCTCGACGACATCGACAATACCGCTCAGCGGACCTTCATCCGCCGGCGACAGAATTTCCGGTCTCAAACCGAGAGTGACCTTGTCGCCTTCGGCAGGCCTGGTGCGCACCTTGGCGATGATGCGAGCGTTGCCAGCACAGGCCAGTTCGACCGTTTCACCCTCCACGAACGTCACGGTTGCCGGGATCAAGTTGATGTGCGGCGCGCCGAGGAAGCCAGCCACGAAGGCATTGGCAGGGCGGTCATAAAGCTCGATCGGTGCGCCGGCCTGTTCGATATTGCCGCCTCTGAGGACCACGATGCGATCCGCCATGGTCATGGCTTCGGTCTGGTCATGGGTGACATAAATCATGGTTGCGCCGAGGCGGTGATGGAGCTTGGCGATCTCGGTGCGCATCGATACCCGAAGGGCGGCATCAAGGTTGGAAAGCGGCTCGTCAAACAGAAAGACATCCGGCTCCCGCATAATTGCGCGGCCGATCGCAACACGCTGACGCTGACCGCCAGAAAGCGCCTTGGGCTTTCGATCGAGATATGGTTCGAGCTGGAGGATTGCCGCGGCCTTGTCGATCCGCGAGACGATCTCAGCCTTGGGCGTGCCGATGTTGCGCAGGCCGAAGGCCATGTTCTCGCGGGCGGTCATATGCGGGTAAAGCGCGTAGTTCTGGAAGACCATGGCGACGCCGCGGTCACGCGCGGCGATATCATTGACCTTGTGGCCGCCGATCAGGACGTCGCCGCCAGTAATGGTCTCGAAGCCGGCGACCATGCGCAGAAGGGTGGATTTGCCGCAGCCGGAAGGTCCGACGAAGACAACAAATTCACCGTCCTCTATCGCGAGTGAAATGTCGTGGATGACATCCACCGCGCCGTACTTCTTCGACACTCCCGCCAGCGTTACACCCGCCATGCACTCCTCCCAGAGTGATTAGTTATAAATTACCACCTATAACTAAAAATATTAGCAGGCAAGCCCTCGGCGCTTTTCTGTTCACAAAACTTCGTGCTAATCGGTAGCCAGTCTTCCGAGGGGTGCGCGTGATCAAAAAGCCGACAATGTCCGACATCGCCACTGCCTGCGGCGTTTCGCAGGCTACGGTCTCGCTCGTGCTCAACAATGCTCCGGGAACCCGCATATCGGCGGCAACGCGTGACGCGGTGTTGAGTGCGGCAGTCCGGATGGGATACAGCACGGCCGTGCGCCGGACCGGCAGGCGTCCGCTGATCGCCATGCTCATCAATGAGGTGACGAGTTCGCCCCATGTCGCCGGCCTGATCGACGGGGCCGGAGAGGCGGCCAACGAGCTTGGCTATCTGCTGTCGGTGATGCCGACGGATGCCGATGGAGAGGCGGAGCAGGCGGCTCTCAATCATCTCGCGACGCTGTCTGTTGCCGGGGTCATCTATGCGCGGCTGATCACCCAGCAGGTCACGCTTCCCCCGCAGCTCACTGAATGGCCGACGGTCCTCTTGAATTGCTACGCTGTCGAAAAACCTCTGCCGAGCGTGGTGCCGGGAGACCTCTCGGCAGTGATGAAGGCGACGCTGGCGCTGATCGATGCCGGCCACACCCGCATCGCCTATATCGGCGGAGAGGATTCGATCGAAGCTTCCCGCGAGCGGATCAAGGGCTATCGTCGAGCCCTGACCATGCGTGACATTCCCGTCGATAATCATTTGATCATCAAAGGGCGCTGGACAATTCAAGGGGGCTATGCCGCCTTCAAGCGCCTTCAGGTGCTCGATGACCGGCCGACGGCAATATGCTGCTTCTGCGACCGCATCGCCATGGGTGTCTACGAGGCAGCGAAGGAGGCCGGCTTACAGATCCCGCGAGATCTCTCCGTCATCGGTTTCGACAACGAATCCTATTCCGGCGACATGCTGCCGCCGCTCACCACCATGCAGCTGCCCCATGCCGACATGGCGCGCTATGCGGTCGAAAAGCTGGCCGAGATGATCGCCGCGCCGCGGATGCAGCATGACAATCACAAGGTCAAGCTGGAGTGCGACATGATCGTGCGCCAGTCGGTTGCCGCGCGGGTCGCTTTCAGAAAACAGTCTTAGGCTTGATAGGTGTTCCCAGCAGGGGTCGCCTTGGTCGACAAGCACGGATGCTTGAGCCCTGATCGCTTCATTGCCGGTGCCGCTTGCTTCCCCGGCCGACTGATCCTCGTTTCGGTCCTCGGAAGTGCTGGACTGATGACAGCTCCGACTGCAGAGGCGAAGGCCCCGGTTCATCGCGGAACAGGTGAGTATCAGGGAACTACGCTTGTTTGACTTCTCCGGAGCGGAATCCAGCATTCGTCGATCCTCGATTATTTGATCTCTGGCCAGCGCCGAATCTCGATCTTTCAGCTTTTTTCCCGGCGACACCAGGGGGGGGTGCGCACCGGGATTGAGGGACGATCTGCGCACGATAATCCGCTGATCTGGTTCGCCGTATTCCATAGAACGATAAATTCCGAAATCGTTGAATGAGGTGATGCTCGTTTCAGCCGAGCTCCTTTGCGGCGCGTGCCGAAAGGCAGTGTCGACGATGTCGGATTTTTTCAACGGACGAGTAATGTCAGGATTTGTATCAACGCGTATCTGACGACTTCGACGGTACAATCCGTGACAAAAGAGATATCGCGACGAAACATATGTGATACTTCCGCCGCCTAGCACTCCCCTTGCGAGTAGTTGCAGAACGACAGGCGAAGGAGAGTTTCAGTGACCAATATTGCCCAGTTTTCCAGGTCGAACCCGTTATTTGTACGCGCGGTCGCGATCGCGCTCGGATCGACCATGCTTATATCGACGGCTTATGTTCAGTCCGCTGGCGCGGCAGAAACGAGCGCGCCGATCGCGCAGACGCGGCCAGCGTCGGACGAGAGTATTCGGCCGTTTCACGTTCACGTCGCGCAGAGCCAGCTCGATGATCTCAAGAGACGGATCGCAGAAACGCGCTGGCCGGATAAGGAGACCGTCGGAGATATCTCTCAGGGCATCCAGCTCGCGCGCGTCCAGGAGCTCGTCCGTTACTGGGGGACCGACTATGATTGGCGCAAAGCCGAAGACCAGCTCAACGCCCTGCCGCAGTTCGTCACGACGATCGACGGGGTGGACATCCAGTTCATTCACGTCCGCTCCCGCCATCCGAACGCCCTCCCGGTTATCTTGACCCATGGCTGGCCCGGCTCGATGTTCGAGTTCATCAAGGCGATCGGCCCTCTCACCGACCCGACTGCCTATGGCGGCAAGCCGGAAGACGCCTTCGACGTGATCATTCCGTCGATCCCCGGCTACGGCTTCTCCGGCCGGCCGACGGGTCAAGGCTGGGGGCCCGACCGCGTCGCCCGCGCCTGGGATGTCCTGGTAAAGCGGCTGGGCTACACCCATTACGTCTCGCAGGGCGGCGACCACGGCTCGGTGATCTCGGATGCTTTGGCAAGGCAGGCACCGGCTGGTTTGCTGGCAATCCATCTGAACATGCCGGCGACGGTGCCTGGCGAACTCATGCGGGGGATCAATAGCGGCGACGCGGCCCCTGCCGGACTGTCCCAGTCCGAAAAGGAAGCCTACCATTCCTTGAGCGTGTTTTTCGGCCGCAACGCCGCCTACGGCGCCATGATGGTCACCCGGCCGCAGACGATCGGCTATTCGCTCTCGGACTCGCCGTCCGGACTAGCGTCGTGGATCTATGAGAAATTCGCGCAGTGGAGCGACAGTGACGGCGTTCCCGAACGCGTCTTGTCGAGGGATGACATGCTGAACGACATCACGCTCTATTGGCTGACCAACACGGGCGCGTCATCATCCCGCTTCTATTGGGAAAATAACAACAACAACTTCAGCTCCGAAGCGCAGAAGACCAGGGACATAAAGATCCCGGTCGGAATCTCGGTCTTCCCGAAGGAAATTTACAAAGCGCCGGAGAGCTGGAGCCGCCAGGCCTATCCTTCCCTGGTTTACTACCACCAGGTGGAGCGAGGCGGGCATTTTGCCGCTTGGGAACAGCCGCAGCTCTTCGCCGAAGAATTGCGGGCGGCCTTCAAGCCGGTTCGTTAATTCCGGTTCAATCCCGCGGCCCGTCCATCGAGGGGCCGCGCCCTTGTCCGTTCATATTGTCGGGGCTCCGCGGATGGTTTCCACGACAGAGGCATCGAGGGATGAGCCTCGCGGACCGCGACGGCGAACGCGCCCGCGGGCCTATCCCAGTGTACTATGTCCGTCGTCCGACTTCGGCACTATCTTTCTGGCGGTCGCGCCCGTGCGTCCAGATCACAAAGCTATCAGAGCCTTGAGGAGTTGCCGACATGAAAGATAAGCGTCCGGAAGGTATCGAGCAGTATGATCGCCCGGCTGGCGGATGGGATGCGCTCAAGGCCGTCGCAAAAACGCTTGCGCACCAACAAGTGGTCGCGCAGGGGGCGATGACATTGCTCAAAGCGAACCAGCCGGAGGGTTTCGACTGTCCCGGCTGCGCCTGGCCCGATCCCAAGCACACATCGTCTTTCGAGTTCTGTGAAAATGGGGCGAAGGCCATCACCTGGGAATCGACCGCAAAACGATCGGGACCGGATTTTTTCGCTGACCATGCCGTCTCGGAGCTTTGGGAATGGACCGACCACAAGCTGGAAGATGCCGGCAGGCTGACTGTGCCGCTGCGCTACGACGCTGGCAGCGATCGCTACGAGCCGATCGATTGGAATGCCGCTTTCGAATTGATTGCGCAAGAATTGAACAAGCTCGACGATCCGGATCAGGCCGAATTCTACACTTCGGGCCGCGCCTCCAACGAAGCCGCCTTCCTCTACCAGCTCTTCGTGCGCGCCTATGGGACGAACAATTTCCCCGACTGCTCGAACATGTGCCATGAAGCCACCAGCGTCGGTCTTCCGAAATCAATCGGCGTCGGCAAGGGCACGGTCACTCTTGATGATTTCGATCACGCCGATGCAATCTTCAGTTTCGGCCATAACCCCGGCACCAACCACCCGCGCATGATGACCACGCTGCATAATGCAGCCCGCCGAGGCGTGCCGATCGTGGTGTTCAATCCCCTGAAGGAACGTGCACTGGAACGATTTGCCGCGCCGCAGGATCCGGTGGAGATGGCGACCTTGTCGTCCACGCCGATCGCTTCGGCCTATCACCAGGTGCGAGCCGGCGGTGACCTTGCCGCGCTGAAGGGTATCATGAAAGCCGTTTTCGAGCTGGATGCGGCAGATCGGGAGGCCGGAGGCCCAGGACTGCTCGATCGCGCTTTCATCGAGGAGCACACAGTTGGGTTCGAGACGCTGCAATCGGACCTGGAAAACACGCCGTGGGAGAGGATCATCTCCGTCAGCGGCCTTTCCAAGGAAGCGCTCGAGAGCGTAGCGCGCATCTATGCCAACGCCAAAAATGTCATCGTCTGCTACGGCATGGGCATAACGCAGCACGCCAAGGGCACCGGCAATGTGCAGCAGATCGCCAATCTGCTGATGCTCCGCGGTAATATCGGCAGGCAGGGCGCCGGCATCGCGCCGATCCGCGGCCATTCCAATGTGCAGGGCGATCGGACGGTGGGGATTACGGAAATCCCGAACCAGGCGCTGCTCGACGGCATGGAACGCGCCTTCGGCTTTCGCCCGTCCGACAAGAAGGGACACAATGCCGTGGAGGCAATCGAGGCTATCGCCGCGGGCAAATCAAAGGCGCTCGTCTGCCTCGGAGGCAACCTGGCCGTGGCGATGTCCGATCCCGAACTGACCTTCGATGCCATGCGCAAACTCGATCTCGCCGTTCACATCGCAACGAAGCTCAATCGGTCGCATCTCCTTACTGCCAAGACATCGGTCATTCTGCCTTGCCTCGGCCGCACCGATCTCGACACGCAGGCCTCAGGCCCGCAGGCCGTGACGGTGGAAGATTCCATGTCGATGGTCCACGCATCGCGAGGCTTCCTGAGACCGCCCGGAGAGATGCTAAAATCGGAACCGGCGATCATTGCCGGCATCGCGAGGGCGACCCTTGGCGATCGCCACGGGATAGACTGGGAATGGCTCATCGGCGACTACGACCGTATCCGCGACAAGATCGAGCACGTCTTTCCCGATTTTAGGGATTTCAACAGGCGGGTGCGGGCGCAGGGCGGTTTTCGCCTCGATGTCGCGGCCTCATTCCGCCGCTGGAACACGGAAAACGGCAAGGCCAACTTTCTCGTGTCGGCGGGCCTCGACGAAGATCCTCTCCTCGACAATCCCGATGCCCTTGTCCTCACCACGATCCGCAGCCATGACCAATATAATACGACCATATACGGGCTCGACGATCGCTATCGCGGGGTCTTCGGCCGGCGCGACGTGATCTTCATGAACAGGGGCGATCTGGCACGCCGCGGCCTGAAGGATGGCGATCGCATCGACATTCGCGGACTTGCCGGACAAGACGAGACCGAGCGCGTCGCGCGGGGATTTACCGCCGTTGCCTACGACATCCCAAGCGGTTCCGTTGCCGGATATTATCCAGAAATGAATGTCGTCGTAGCGATCGACCACTACGACCATCTTTCCGGCACGCCGTCCTACAAGGGTGTGCCGATCACGGTGGCGGCCGCCGCGATGTAACAGGGCATGAAGCATGTATGGCGACCGTGCGGCATTGCCATTGCATGAGGCAATGGCCGCAACGGCATTCGCCATGGCACTGCTTCTGACTTCCTCGGACCCGCCCTACACCTATGTATAATTCACCCGAGCTCGGCGCGGGTTTAGCGTTTCCCCATCGAAAGACAGGCTGCCGGCAAGAGGGCAGCGGGGGATATGGTCATGTACAGGAATTCGGTCAGAGGCTCTGCTCAGTCGGATGACTCCTTGACGGCCCCTGCGGCCGCCTGCGCCATAGGCGCAATGGCTGCCTGCGCTTTCCTCGGCAATCCGCCAAGCTTCGCGACGATGATGGCGGCCGCTTGCTGGATGCTTTTGCCCCGCACCGAACATGTCTCTGTCAGCCCGGCGACCGCGACGAGAAGCGTGTGTGCTGAAGCCCGCAAAACGGTGTGAGGCGGTAATGGACACCCATCCCAATCATGTTTCGAAGCACTTTCCTTCGGCTCCCGCCAAGGCGGCTGCCCAAGCCGAGCAGCCGGCGGCTCCCGTACGTCCGGCGGTCACCGCGGCCGACTTCAGGCGTCTCGTTATTCCATTCGCCGCGGTTGCCGCCGTCAGCGCAGCCGTTGCCTGGGCGATCGTCGACTGGAACAGCTGGGTTGCGGACGCGGACCGCCAAGCCACCGACGATGCCGTTATCAGCGCCGATGTCTCGACGCTGAGCGCGCAGATCAGCGGGATCATCAAACGCACGCCGGTCGCCGACTATCAGAAAGTGACGAAAGGTCAGGTGCTGGCAGAGATAGACTCCCGCGAATATGATGCCGCGGTCGAAGCGGCGGGCGCCAATCTCGCCTCGGCACAGGCCTCTCTCGCCAACCTCGCCAATCAGATCGAATTGCAGAGGGCGGTCTTGCGGGCGGCAGAGGCGCAGAATGCCTCGGCGCTTGCCCAGCAGACGCAAACTGAACAGGAATTCCAGCGGCAGAAGCAGCTCGGCGGGGCAACATCCCAGCATGAACTTCAGCAAGCCCAGTCGGCCTATCTGCAGGCGGTGGCCACGGTAAATTCCACCGCCGCGGCGATCGAACAACAGCAGGCGCAGCTTAAGGTTCTGCAGGGCCAGGAGCCCCTCTTGCAGGCGGAGGTCAGGGCGGCACAGGCAAACCTCGACACGGCGCACGTCCGCCAGAGCTACACGCGCATCGAAGCGCCGTTCGACGGGATTCTCGGCCGCAGGTTCGTCCATGAGGGCGATGTCGTCGGCGCCGGCACCGGCATCGTTTCCGAAATTCCTCTGCCGAACGTCTATATCACTGCCAATTTCAAGGAGACGCAGCTAGCCCGGATGACGCCCGGCCGCAGCGCCGAGATCACCGTCGATACATTCCCCGGACAGGTACTGCACGGCAAGGTCGCCGACCTTTCGCCGGCCAGTGGTGCGATCTTCGCCCTCTTGCCGCCCGACAATGCAACCGGAAACTATACGAAAGTCGTCCAACGCATTCCCGTCAGGATAGAGCTTGATCCGGGTCAGCCCATGATTGGCCAGCTGAGACCGGGAATGTCGGCCGTCGTGACGGTCGATACCCCTGCCGGAGCCAGCCGGTGAGCCAGATGTCGCTCGTGTTCGGTCCGCTGACCAGCGGCAGGACCGCAAGCCGTCCCTATCTCATCGTCGCCGCGCTCCTCCTGGCATCCTTCGTCGTCGGCTTCGACACGCGGGTATTCTCTGTCGGCCTTCCGGATCTGCGCGGCGCCTATTCGCTCGGTGCCGACGAGGCATCCTGGCTGAGCACGATCGCCAACGCGCCGCAAATTCTCATCGCTTCGGCAGTCGCCTGGCTTGTCACCGTCTTCGGCATTCGCCGCGTCATGATCCCGTCCGCGCTCCTCTATGCCGCCGTCTCGCTTGCCATTCCTCAGATCACGGGCGGGACGGCGCTTTTCGTGCTCCATGCGCTGAGGGGGCTTCTGCTCGGTGTGTTCATCCCCGCGACCCTCATGGTGATATTCCGGAACCTTTCGACCAAATACTGGCTGATCGGCATCGGGCTCTATGCGCTGCGTGTCCCTCTGTCGCAGAGCCTCGGCTTCGTGCTGGTCGGCATCTACGGCGACTATCTCGGCTGGCAGTGGCTTTATTGGCAGGATGTGATCGTCGCCCCTGTCATCGCGCTCCTGCTGGTCGTTGGTGCGCCGAAGGAAGAGATCAACATCGGGCTGCTGGAAAAGGCCGACTGGGGCGGAATGCTGCTGCTCGGATCATCGATGACGATGCTCTACGTCGCGCTCGACCAGGGCAACCGGCTCGACTGGTTCCAATCGGGTGTCGTGACCTCGCTGCTGGTTGGCGGAGCGGTTCTCGCAGCCTGCTTCCTCGTCAATGAAAGCCTTGTCGAGCGGCCCTGGGCGCATGCAAGCGTCATCCTGTCGCGCAACATCGGCATCGGCTATGCCGTCATCATCTGCTTCAGTCTCAGCAGCGCCGGCGGTTCCATTGCCGTTCCCGGCTTCCTGCAGAATGTCGGCGGCCTGAGGCCAATCGCCGCCTCCGACCTCTATTTCGCAGGCGCGGTCATTCCGGTGTTTCTATTCACGGCGATGGCGATCGTCCTCCAGCGCCGAGTAGATTCGAGGTTCTGCATCATCATCGGTCTTCTGATGATGGCGGCAGGGGCGCTTTTGGGATCTCAGCTGACCAAGGCATGGTCAGCCTCGAATTTCCTGATTCCGGTGCTGTTGTACACAGCCGGCCAGTCATTCGCCTTTCTCTCGACCGTCGTTTATCTCATCGCCAATTCGGACGCCACACGCTCGACCGCCGTATCGGCCTACATTCAGGTCATAAGGCTTGGCAGCGTCGAACTGGCCACGAGCCTGATGACCACCTGGCTGCGGCAGCGGGAGCAATTTCACTCCAATGTGCTCGGACACCGGATCACCGCCGCCTCACCTGAGCTTCATGCATGGACGTCGAAAATAGCCTCGCTTCTCGATGGGCATGCCCGCGGTGGTCTCGAGACACTGTCGATTGCCGCGACGCAACTGCGCGCACAGGCTTATGTCCTGGCCTATTCCGACATATTCATGTTGTCCTTCTGGTCGGCAGTATCGGGTCTGCTTCTGGTTTCCCTGATGGGCGCAATGCCCTTCGGGCCGCTGCACCCCGACTATACGCATGAGCAGACGCGGGGCGGCGGAAAACAGCAGAACCCGAAGATAAATGCGAGAGACAAGAGCGCGAAAAACGCGGTACCGTCGCGTGGCCGAAGCGGGGGCAAGGTATAGCGACCGCACGAATGTGTAGGTCAGCATTTGCCCGAAACCTGTAGTGTCGAGGGAAATCGTACTGGGGGACCAATGTCGATCGGGTCAACGATGTTTCGCTCTCGCGACTTGCAAGGCGGAAGGCATCATCTTTCTTTCCCCTTGCTCGCCGCAGTGCTCGCAGCTGCCGTTTTCTATGTCGATACCTACACTGATATAGAAGGTGCAATCGCAGTCATTTACGTGGTGACGATGCTGCTGGCCGCGCAGGCGGTGACCCGGATTGGCTTGCTGATGATCTCGGCCACCTGCGCGACGATGACGCTTCTTTCCTACGCTGTGACGCATGGGCAGGATGGTGATCTGCAATCGACGATTCGCCTCGTTGTCGCGCTTGCGGCGCTGGTCGTCACCACCATGCTGTTGCTGAAAACCGAGTCCGCCCGCCTGACGTTGCTGTCGATCAACAACGCCCTCAAAGAGAGCGAGGCTCGCTATCGCTCCATCTTCGACCGGACGCGCGTGGCGCTGTGGGAACGCGATTATTCCGAACTCCACGCCACGTTGATGAGCCTGAAGCAGCAAGGCGTCCTCAATATCAAGGACCATGCCCGGGCAAACCCCGGTTTTGCCGATCATTGCATGGATCTCATCAAGGTCGTCGCCTCCAATGAGGCGGCGAGGGAGCTGCTCGGGCCGCGCTTCTCCGCGAAGGGAGATCTCAAGCCGTCCATAATCGCCGCCAAGGAGAAGTTCCTGGACGTGATGCAGGCAATCATGAACGGTGAACGCACCTTCGAAGACAAGGTGGAACTGCGCACCGAAGACAACGAGGACAAGCTCGCCTTGCTCAGCATCAGCTTCCCGAAGGAGCCGGCCGCCTTCAACAGGGTCGTCGTGAGCATGGTCGATATTACTCAACGCGAGCTCGCCTTGAAGGCACTTGCCGAGGCGCAGGCGGAACTGACCAGAGCGTCGAAAGCTGCCACCGTTGGCGCCATGTCCGCCTCGCTTGCCCATGAACTCAACCAGCCGCTCGGCGCGATCATCGTCAATGCGCAAACGCTGCTGCGCTGGCTCGACCGCGAACCGCCGGACCTTCCGGCCGCGCGCCGCTCGGCCGAAAGGATGATCCGGGACAGCAAGCGCGCCAGCGACATCATCCAGAACACGCGAAACCTGCTTGCCAAGTCCGAAGGCACGCTTGAAACCATCAGCCTGGACGAGCTCATCGATGAGACGCTGATCCTGATGGAGCACGAACTTCAGCGAAGCGGCACGACGGTCTTGGTTGAAAGAGAGGACACCCCGCCTTTGAAGGCGGTGAAAATCGAGCTGCAGCAGGTATTGATCAACCTCATCACCAATGCCATCCAGGCGATGGACGCAGCCGGCACCAGCCGGCGCGCCATCACCGTGCGCATCGAGCAGCAGGATAGGGATCATATTCGCGTCGCCGTGCGCGACAGCGGGCCCGGCATAGCAGCGGATGCGAAGGAGAAGCTGTTTGCGCCGTTCTTCACGACGAAGGCGGCAGGCATGGGGATGGGCCTCTCCATTTGCCGCACCACGCTCGAGGCCCGTGGTGGAAAGCTCGAAGGCGGCAACCATCCCGAGGGTGGCGCGGTCTTTGAAATGTCGCTGCCGATCAGACCGGAGATGGAATATGCCTGATATGCGCAAAGCAGCCAAGGAACCAGCGGCGTCCGTCGTCTTCATCGTCGACGACGATATCTCGATGAGAGAGGCGTTGACCGACCTGTTCCGCTCGATGAAATTCGACGCAGAAGCGTTCGAAAGCACCTCCGCCTTTCTTGAAAAGGCCGATCTGAGCCGACCAGGCTGCCTCCTCCTCGACGTGCAGCTTCCCGGCGTCAGCGGCCTTGATTTTCAGGTCGAGCTGGAGCGCATCGGCAACCAGATGCCGATCGTCTTCATGACGGGCTTCGGCGACATTCCGATGAGCGTGCGGGCAATGAAGGCCGGCGCCGTCGACTTTCTGACCAAGCCGTTCGAGGAGCAGGACATTCTCGATGCCGTGGCGACCGCGATGGAGCGCGATGCCGTACGGCGCCAGGAGAGCGCGCAGAGCGCGGCTGTCGCCTCACTTGCCGCAAGGTTGACGCCGCGCGAACGCGAAGTCATGGATGCCGTCGTCAGGGGGCTGATGAACAAGCAGATCGCTTTCGAACTGGGCATTAGCGAAGTGACGGTGAAACTCCATCGCGGCAATGTCATGCGCAAGATGGAAGTCCGGTCTGTCGCCGATCTGGTGCGCAAAGCTGAAATCCTCGGCGACCGTCACCGGCCGACTGTATCTTAGTATGGTATCTTTCAAGCGGGCGTGGGCGCATAAGGGCGGCATAGAACAACAAAAAAGGCTGCCTCATTGCCCTCCGTTCCCACCATTGCCGTCGTTGACGACGACCAGGCTATTCGCGAAGCGATGGATGACCTGATCAAGAACTTCGGTTACCAAAGCCGGCTGTTCTCCTCTGCGGAAGAGTTTCTCGATTTCGAGCCACGCGCCGAGATCGACTGCATGCTGGTGGACGTCAAGATGCCCGGCCTTACCGGCCTTGAATTGTTGGCTGAGCTCAACCGCCGCGGCGACCGCCCGCCGATGATCTTCGTGACCTCCTACGACGATGAGCGCACGCGCAAAGCTGCGCTCAATGGCGGCGCCTTCGCCTTTCTCCGCAAGCCAGTCGACGTCAGCACGCTGATCGGATGTCTCGAGGCTGCCTTCAGCCAACGGCCGTGAGCCCGGCTTCGCTGCCCGCCAGATTCCATTCGCTCATCAGATCCTGAAAGGCATCATCGCGCCGCCGGCTCCTGCGATGGCCGAACTCAATCAGGCTTGAGTCCGGCCCCGTTTCAGAAGCGATAGCTCGGTTTTAGGTTCGAACCGTGCGGAACGACGTCCGCATTTCCTCGCAGAACAATTGGGTCTGCTCCCAGGCGGCGAAATGGCCGCCCTTGTCGAGCCTATTGAAGTGGATCAGGTTCGCATAGGCCTTCTCGGTCCAGCTTCGCGGCGCGGCGTAGATTTCGTCGGGGAAGACGCTGACTGCGACCGGAATCTTGACGTTCTTGGGCTGGAAGAAGGCGAGCTTGTTCTCCCAATACAGCCGCGCCGACGAAACAGCCGTGTTCGTGAGCCAGTAGAGGGTGACGTTGTCGAGAATATCGTCTCGGCTGAGACCTTCCGTCTTCCCGTCGAAGATACGAGCGATCAGCTCATAGCTGCGGATGTCGTGGTCGATCATCCAGGCAGCGAGGCCGACGGGAGAATCCGCAATGCCGACGAGCGTCTGGGGCCGGTTCGCCATCTCGATCGCATAGCCGAGGCCGTGTGCGTAGAAGTCGGCCAGCTGATCGTAGGCATGGGATTCGTCCGGCGACAATCCCGCCGGCTTCTTGCCGCCAGGCTGCAGGGCCGTGGCGATGTCCTCCGGTACGGTTGCCGGCATGTTGACGTGGATGCCGAGGAGTTCGGGCGGGGCGATCAGCGCCATTTGTTCGGTCACCGCATCGCCCCAGTCGCCGCCCTGGGCCACGTATCTGGCGTAGCCAAGACGTTTCATCAGCTCGATCCACGCATGGGCGATGCGGATCGGATCCCAACCCTTTTCGGTCGGCTTGCCGGAGAAGCCGTACCCCGGAATAGAAGGGATGACGACGTCGAAGGCGTCGGATGCCGCGCCGCCATGTGCGGTCGGATCCGTCAGCGGTCCGATGATCTTCATCTGCTCGATGATCGAGCCCGGCCATCCATGCGTCACGATGATCGGGAGGGCGCCGTCATGCTTGGATTTGACATGGATGAAGTGGATGTCGACGCCGTCGATCTCCGTGATGAACTGCGGCAATTCGTTGAGCTTGGCTTCGATCTTTCTCCAATCGTAGTTCGTCGCCCAATATTTCGCCAGCTTCTCGATCGTTGCGGACTGGACGCCTTGCGAGCTGTCGGCGACGAGCTCAGCTTCGGGAAAGCGCGTTGCTTCGATGCGGCGGCGCAGATCGCCGAGCTGCTCTTGGCTGGCCTTGAAGCTGAAGCGGCGGATACCTTCCCCGCCTTCTTTGGCGAAGGCCACTTGTTGTGGCAGGACGCTCAACGCGCCGGCAGCTGCGGCGCTGGCAAGAAGAGTTCGGCGGGTGACGAGATGTTCGGTGGACGGCATGGCGTTCTCCTGTGATGGGTGTTTGGACGCAGGTGAGCTTCACACTTGCCGAAGCCAGGATCTATTGCACCAAGGTGTCGCCGATACCTTTGGATTTGTACCTTTCGGGTCGCAATCGCCGCGCGGACCATCGCTGCCACGAGCCGGTGATGCGCGCATGCCAAGAGGTCAGTCCCGCTGATAAAGCAAGGGCGGCCCGTGGCCGCCCCATATGCTGAGCTTGAGGTTGATCGGCGGCGTGAGCTGTCAGGTCGGCAGTGCTGCCCCGGACTGCTCGGCGAGCATGTATTGCGCATACCAGTCCGGCCAGTTTTCGTCGTGTTTACCACCGGTCCGCTTTTCATGTTCGCCATGGGCGGCTGCCGCACGACGGAGGGCGCCGGCAAGATCGGCCGTGGAGGTGAAGGTCGCGCCTTTCTCATCGACCCGTCCGGGCAGCCGCGTCGTGACTTCCTGGAAGAGCCAGCCGTTCCCGTCCGGATCGGTGAATGCGGCGAAGGAGCCATAGCTGGCGCGGGACGGATGTGGACCAGCCAGCCTTTGTTCGGTGCCTTGATGGTGGAACACGCCGCCGGCGTCGTGGAAGACGCCGCTCATCTCGGCACCCCTTGCGGCCAGTGCGGCATTCGCCGTTTCGATATCGGAGACGATGAGATGAAGCCCTTGTGCCGAGCCAGGCAAAGCCGAGGTGACCTTCGATCCGAAGATGACCGAGCATGGCGATCCAGGCGGCGTCACCTGCACGACACGGAACCCGTCCTCACCCGGAAAGTCTGCATCGAGCCGCCACCCGAGGCCGGTGTAAAATGCCTTGGCGCGGTCGACGTCCGATACGGGAATGACCACGACTTCGAGCTTCATATCGATCTCGGTCAGGGCGGCGGCATTCGAATTCATCGATTCATGAACAGTCATTTCGATCTCCCTAAGGTGAACTCTCCTGCGGCTCTTGCCGCAACGCGAGAGACGATGCGCGCCGACCAGACGGCTGTCCATTATGCATAGGTGTTGGTCAGCCGGGGCATCACTGCGCCGTGGCGGGTTGGTGTGCCTATGCGGCGTTGCTTGCGGAGAGAGCGGTAACGACCTCCCCTGTCTCCACGATCGCGCTGGCATAGTTCGGCAAGTTGATCTCGAGCGCCGCGTGCATCATCTCCGGAGAGTAGTCTGCAACGGCGTCCTTCACCACCGTCACATCATAGCCGAGCTCGGCAGCGTAGCGAACCGTGGCCTCGATGCAGCTGTGCGCGACGAGGCCGATCACGATCACTCTCTGGATCCCGTGCCGCTTCAGCTCGAGATCGAGATCCGTATTGGCGAAGCCGCTCGAGCACCAGTGCTCCGAGGCGACGACTTCGCCGTCCAGCGGCACGAATTCGGCGCGAAATTCGCCGCCCCAGGTACCGAACTCGAAGCTCCTGCGATGCCATGCCGCGCGCTGGATCGGCGCAACGAATTTCCAGTTTTCGTAATCGCCGGGCCTGTAGCGGTGGTGCATCGCAAAGAAGACGCGCAGCCTTGCCTGCCGCGCGGCGTTCAGCACTTCGAGCATGTGCGGAACGCAATTGTTCGCCTCGGCAACCTCCTTGAGCCGGGGCCAGATTTTCCCGCCTTCCGAGATGAAGTCGTTATAGGGATCGACGACGATCAATCCCGTGTTGCTGCGGTCGTAGGACAGTTCTGTCATGGTAATCCTCCCGGAAATCAGGCTGCCTTGATCGAAGAGGCATTACGCAGGGCAGCGCGTTCGATGCTTGCGGCGAAAAGCGGCGTTTCGCCCTTGTTGTGGGCAATGGACATCGGCTGCCGCTGGGTTCGGAAAACCTCGAAGGGAATGCCCTGTCGGTCCAGGAACGCCTTCATCTCGTCCGTTGCGTAGGATCTGACACGGTTTGTGAATTCGCACCGCTGCGCGTCGATTCTCTTCACGCTCAGCTCCCACGTGACGTGGATGGTAACGCGGCCAGTGGGCGTGAAGACATCGGAATCGGAATCGAGAACGAGATGGTGCTTTTCCCCCAGCGTCTCGATGTAGTGCTGGACCATCAGGCTCCCGCCGATCGTTTCGACGTTGATCGACATCCGTGTGCCGTCAGGCGCCGTGGTGAAGCCCGCGGCGATGTGCGCTGGGGAGCACTGCTGATATTCTTTCTCCGGCAGGGCGAAGCACCATGCCGGGATGTCGACATGTTCGACCGGCGCATTGATGATCGCAGAGAAACTTGAATCGACGATCTGGTTTTCGATGCTGTGCATGTGGTCTCTCCATAATTGTCAGTGGTAATGTGCAAAGGCAATCGAATGAGCCCGATATCGCTGCCCTGCCGTAGCACTGCAGGACAGCGTTTCGGCTAGTCGTTGCTCAAGGTCTGGGTGTAGTGCCCAAGCCGCGCTTCGATATCGGGGTCGGTCTGCAAACCCATCTCCATCAGGCGGCCGATGTTCTTCTGCGCCACGGGGCGCTGCACCGAGGAGATGAAAGCATCCCAGCCGGCCCCGATTTCCGGATCTGACGGCAGGCTGGCGAAATCGACCAGACGTTTGGTATCTGCGATCGCCTGGCGATCGAAACCGGAGATCCTCGCGGCGAGGGCGTCGACGAAGGGATCGAGCCCGTCGTCGTCAAAGGAGCGGTTGACGTAGCCGTATTTCTCCGCCAGATCGCCGTTGATATCGTCGGAGCCGAGCAAAACTTCGAGCGCTCTGCCGCGTCCCACAAGCCGCGGAAGGCGAGCCATCGGTCCGCCGCCCGGCACGAACCCGGCGCCCACCTCCCACTGCGACAGGATCGCCTTTTCCCTGCTGGCAAAACGCATGTCGCTCGCAAGCGCGAGTTCGCTTCCCACTCCCGTCGCCCGGCCGCGGATCAGCGCAACGGAAACGACGGGCGCCTTGCTGATGCGCACCAGCATGTCGGGAAGGGGATGGAGACCCGTCCGCCCCGAGGGGAGGCTGGTTGATTCTGCAAGCGGCGGGGTGAAGTTGTAGTGGGTGAGAAAAAAGCCCGGCACGGCGCTGTCGAAGACGACGATCTTCAGATTCGGATCGGTCTCGATCTCCGCCACGACTTTCTCCATCTGCGGGATGGTTTCAGGACCGAAGATGTTGAAGGGAGGATTGTCGAAAGTGACGCGCCAATAGGCGGGCGACCGCTTGTCGATCCTGATCTGCGGCCGCTCTTTGCCCGGTTGGGCTGTGATCTCAGGCGCGGGGTCGGATGTCTCCGCGACAAGCGTTTGCCCGGCAAGTGCGGGCGCCGGCAGCATCAGCAGCGCCGCAGCGGCGAGAAACTGAGATGACAAGGTGGCGAATGTGGTCGATTTCTGCATTCTCACGTTCATGACTGGCTCCAAGGAAAATGAGCGAAGTGTTCGCTAGGTTTCGATCTCGAGGACGAGCTCGACCTCGACGGGCATTCCGAGCGGCACGCTCGAAACGCCGAGTACGATGCGGGGTGGAACCCGTGTTTCGCCGAAGATCCGGGAAAGCAGCTCGGAGGCGCCATCGGCGACCTTGGGGTGCTCCCGGAAATCGCTGGTGGTTGCGATGTAGACGCCGAGCTTGGCGATCGTCCTGATCCTGTCGAGAGATCCGAGATGCGCTCTGGCGGCCGACAATCCGCTGAGGCACGCCGTTCTCGCGGCGTCGTAGCCCTCTTCAACAGAGAGGTCCTCACCAAGCCGCCCCAGATATTTCGGCACGTGTCCGACAACGGGGAGCATGCCGCTCAGGAACAGCAGCGTGCCGGCTTGAACCGCTTCGACGTAGGCGCCGAACGGCGTCGGCGGAGGAGGCAGGTCCAGCGCCAGTTCCCGCAGCCGCGCTTCTGCGCTCGGCGTCACCATTTGCCGAGATGTGCGCCGTTGTCGACGTGCAGCACCTCCCCGGTGATGTTGGACGACTCCGCGAGATAGACGACACCGTCGACGATTTCCTGGACCGCGGTGATCGTGCCCATGGGCGAGAGAGATTTCAGGAAGTCTTTCGAATCCGTCGCGTGCATCGGCGTATCGACAATGCCCGGAGAAACGGCATTCACGCGAATATTGTCGCCGGCAAATTCCAGCGCCAGGCTCTTGGTGATCGCGTTGAGCCCGCCCTTGGTGATCATCGCCAGCGATGCATTCACGCCGGCGATCGGGTGATCGGTCAGGGACGAGGTGATGGTGATGATGCTGCCGCCGGCCTTCTGGCGGAGCATCTGGCGCACGGCCTGTTTGGTGAAATGCAGGAAGCCTTCGACATTGGTCGCCGAAAGGCGGCGAAGATCCTCGATGGTGTAGTCGAGAAACGGCTTGGTCAAAAAGATGCCGGCATTGTTGACGAGGACGTCGATCGAGCCGAACTGCTCCAGTGCCGTCAGCGCGACACGCTCTGCTGTCCCAGGGTCGCCGACGTCCCCGTCGATCAGCTCAAGTCGCCCGGTCCGATCAAACAGCGTCGTCTGGCTGATCCGCCTGGATGTCGCGACGACGTTCCAGCCCTTGTCGAAAAACGTCTTCACGAGTCCGGCACCGATGCCCTGCGAAGCGCCTGTGATGACGATCGTCTTGTGTATGCTCATTTCCATGGCTCCGTTCTATTTGCGCGCGGGGCCCCGTCACCAGGTGGGATGAACCGGGCGTCTCACGGGTCGGAAATCTGTCTGAGCGGCTTGGCCGGAGGGTCCGGCCGTTGATCTTCATACCGCTGGTGCCGACTTTCGCGCCAAAGGCACTGGGGAGCTATTGCACCAAGGTGTCGCCGATACCTTTGGATCGGTCGGGGCCGGGAACACCAAGGTGTAATGGACCGGTGAGGCCAAGAAGGATATCACCCGCGAGCGCAACGCTTCGAATGGAGCCCGATATGACAGCCTGGCACGACCGTCGCATTCTTGATCTTTTCGGAATTGAACTTCCCATTATTCAGGCGCCGATGGCCGGTGCGACCACGGTCGACATGGTGATAGCGGCCTCCAGGGCCGGCGGTCTCGGCTCGCTGCCGAGCGCGCAATATTCCGTCGAGCAGCTGCGGGAGGCGCTTCGGCGCATCCACCAGGACACGGCCGCTCCCATCAACGTAAACTTCTTCAGCCATATGACGCCGGCCGACGATCCGGCCGCCCAGATGAAATGGCGCTCGGCCCTCGCGCCTTATTACCGGGAGCTCGGGATCGATCCCGCCGCTCCCGTCTCCGGTTCGGGCCGGGCGCCCTTCGACGATGCGTTCTGCGATGTCGTCGAAGAGTTTCGTCCAGCCGTCGTCAGCTTCCATTTCGGCCTTCCGGAGCCGCGGCTGGTCGAGCGCGTGAGGGCCACCGGCGCCAGGATCATATCCTCGGCGACCATTGTGGAGGAGGCGGTCTGGCTGGAAGCCAACGGTGTCGACGCGGTGATCGCCATGGGCTTCGAGGCCGGCGGCCACCGCGGCAATTTTCTTACGAAGGACATGGCCACGCAGGTCGGGACGATGGCTCTCGTCCCGCAGGTCGTCGATGCGGTGCAAGTTCCCGTCATCGCCGCCGGCGGCATCGCCGACGGACGGGGTGTGGCGGCAGCATTGATGCTCGGCGCGTCAGCAGTTCAGATCGGCACGGCCTATCTCTTCAGCGCCGAAGCGAAGATAGCGGCCGTGCACGCGGCCGCGCTCGGCCACGCAGGCGATGCCAGCACGGCGATCACCAACCTCTTCACCGGGCGTCCTGCACGCGGCGTCGTCAACCGGATCATGCGCGAACTCGGGCCGATTTCCGATGCCGCCCCGCCGTTTCCGACGGCAGGCGCGGCCCTTTCGCCCATCCGGGCGAAAGCGGAGGGCAGGGGGAGCGACGATTTCACCAACCTGTGGGCGGGACAGTCGGCCAGGCTGGCGAAACATCTGCCGGCCGGCGAGCTCACGAGGTCGCTCTTTGACGAGGCCATCGCGGTCCTCGATGCGCATTCGAAAGCCCGCAAAGCGTAAGCAGCGGCTCCGGTTTTGCCGCCGCCGGCGACACCATAGTGCAATGGAACCCATCGTCATTCATGCGCAAGGTAGGCACGTCGACGGCGCGCAAGATCACGTCTGATAGTTTCGCCCGAGACCGGAAAGGCGCCGCACGCCTTCACAACGTTTCAATGGAGAGAACGATGAGCAAGATCCTGATGGTTCTGACTTCGCATGATCGTCTTGGCTACACCGGACGCAAGACGGGGTTTTGGCTGGAAGAGTTCGCGGCGCCTTATTACGTCTTCAAGGATGCCGGCGCGCAGATAACCGTCGCTTCGCCCAAAGGCGGCCAGCCTCCAATCGATCCGAAGAGCGACGAGCCGGGCAACCAGACGCCTGCCATGGAGCGCTTCAAAAGGGATAGAGACGCTCAATCGGTCCTTGCCGCCACCGTGCGGCTCGACACCGTCGATGCCAAGGATTTCGACACGGTCTTCTATTCCGGCGGGCACGGTCCGATGTGGGACCTCGTCGAGGATCGCAAATCGATCTCGCTGATCGAGGATTTCTACAATGCCGGCAAACCTGTGGCTGCTGTCTGCCACGCTCCGGCCGTCTTCCATCACGTCACCCATAACGGCCAGCCCCTCGTGAAGGGAAAGCGGGTGACCGGCTTCGCCAACAGCGAGGAGGAGGCCGTTCAGCTGACGAAGGTCGTGCCTTTCCTGGTAGAGGATGACCTGAAAGCGCTCGGCGGCAGGTACGAGAAGGCCGAAGACTGGGCAAGTTTTTCGATCGTCGACGGCCGCCTGATCACTGGGCAGAACCCTGCCTCGTCCACGGCTGCGGCGCAATCGCTCCTGCGCCTCCTCGAGAACGAATACGAGCTGTCCAATGCTTGAGCATCTGCCCGAAATCTCAGGCAAGGAGAAGAGGGCCGGCGACGGCGGTCCTCTCGACGCCCTCATCGATTTTTACGATGCCTTCAATTCCGGCGACATGAAAGGGCTTGAAGCCCTCTGGTTCGACGGCGAGGCACCCAGCATGGATAATCCGATCGGCGGGATAAGGCGCGGTTGGGCGTCGATCGCCGATGGCTATACCAAGCTCTTCGGCGGCGCAGCCAGTGTCAATGTGACTTTCCACGACTTTACCAGTCAGGGAGGAGAGGACTGGCATCTCTTCGTCGGCCGCGAGCGCGGCGTGTGCTGGACGCCGAAAACACGCTTGGACCTTGCTTTCCGCACGACGCGCTGGTTCGTCCGGAATGATGGCCGATGGCGCCAACTCCATCATCATGGATCGGTTGAGGATCCCACCATGCTCGCTGCTTATCAGCGGCTGATCTTTGGCGCGAGTTGATCGCAGGTTCGAATCGAAATGTTCCACGCGCGGCAGTTCGCGTGGAACAGATGCGTCGGCTCTTGCTCGGGATTAAGCCCAGGAATCCGCGTCGATGACGGCCTTGGCAAAGGCTTCAGGCGCTTCCTGCGGGAGGTTGTGTCCGATGCCGCCGCCGATGTCGCGATGCTCGTATCTTGCTTTGAATTTCGCCGCATAGGCCTTGGGGTCCGGATGCGGTGCGCCATTGGCATCTCCTTCCAGCGTGATCGTCGGCACCTTAATCTCGGGGCCGGTGGCGAGCCTCTGCTCGTATTTGTCGAACCTCTTTTCTCCTTCGGCCAGGCCCAGACGCCAGCGATAGTTATGGACCACGATGGCGACGTGATCGGGGTTGGAAAAGGCAGCCGCGCTCCGCTCGAACGTGGCATCATCGAAATTCCAGTGCGGCGAAGCCAGCTTCCAGATGAGCTTTGCGAAATCATTGGTATATTTCTCGTATCCCTCACGGCCGCGTTCGGTGGCAAAATAATATTGGTACCACCACTGCAACTCCGCGGATGGCGGCAGCGGCTGTTTGCCGGCGCTCTGGCTTCCCACGAGATAGCCGCTCACCGAGACGAGGCCTCTGCATCGTTCCGGCCAGAGTGCGGCAACGATATCGGCCGTGCGAGCTCCCCAGTCGAAGCCTGCGACCGTCGCCCTGTCGATCTTCAGGGCATCCATGAGCTTGATGGCGTCCAGGGCGAGCGCCGACTGCTGGCCGTTGCGTTTCGTTTTCGCCGACAGGAATGTCGTGCCGCCATATCCGCGGAGAAAGGGAACGATGACCCGGTGTCCGCGGTCGGCCAGTATTGGAGCCACTTTCGCGAAGCTATTGATATCGTAGGGCCAGCCATGCAGGAGCAGAACCGGCGAGCCATCGGCCGGGCCGAGCGCCGCATAGGCAATGTTGAGGTCTCCAGCGTCAATACGCTCGCTGGCGTTCAGCGTCGCCTCGGCGGCCGGGACTGGGGTCGGTTGCTCCGCTTGCGCGGCGCCAGCCATCTCTCCAAGAATTCCTGCCGCCGTCAGCCCTAGAGCGACACCGCCGAATGTCCGGCGCGTCAGGTTCGCGATTTCGATGTTCCGCATTGTTGCGTCTCCAAAGACATGCGCACCAGCAAACCTTCCGGAGGAGCGGCTGCGGCACGCGCGGTTGACGGTAAGACTGTGAAGGGCGGTACACGGGGGCGCTACTGAACGAAGGTATCGGTGATACCAAGGTATAGGCGATACCTATGTGCAGCTGTCCTTCCGGCAGGCCATCGACATACTCGTCTTCAATCTTTGACGCGGAGCACAGGAGAGGACGATGTACGATGATGACCAGGGACGAGGTTCGATTTTTCCAGGCTTCGCTATTCTGCTCGCAATGGCAGCGCTGATCGCCGCATTGGTGTTCATAGGGCAGCCCGTGCAGGCGACCCGGGTCTGGGTTCCGGCAGCGCCGGCCGACCCCGAGCGAACGCAGGACAAGGCGGGGACGGCGTGCTCTTCGGTCTGCCTCTCACGCATTCCGGTCTGACCCCTTTGGGACACAGGTCGATCGATCGGGAATTTGATTGGGGTGGCCGCCCGCTGGGACTGGAGGCGATCTCGATGATCCGGGACATCCTCAGGGACTACTGCACAGCCAGAAGCTGCCACAATCACGGACCTGAGGCCGAGGGCGCGGCACGTTGCCTGGTCGTCCTATATCAGGATGGAATCGACGACGGCGACGAGCTTCGCCGCCTTCTGCCGGAACCCAATGTGAGCCGGTCGCCTGTCGAGACAGACGGCGACCGCCTGTCTTGTCGCTATCGAAGCCCTGCCGGCAACAGGGCCTTCGTGAAGTCCTGATAGGATACCGGCCGCAGGAACCGATATATCGCCAGAGTGCCGACGGATGTCGATCGTCCGTCCGCCGTTGCCGGATAAGGTCCGCCATGGACCATGGCGGGAGACACTTCCACGCCGGTTCCGAAACCGTTGACGAGCAGCCGGCCTGCCAGCATCTCCAGCTTGGGGACCAGTCGGCGTGCCGCGGCTTCGTCCTCGTCCGCGATGTGGAGCGCAACGGTGAGCTGGCCTTCCAGCTCGTCGAGCACCGCCTCGAGCTGCTGAAGATCCCTGCAACGAACGACGAGGCCGGCGGCGCCGAAGACCTCGTCCTGAAGCTCGTGATTGGCGAGGAAGGCGTCCGCCGACGTCTCGAACAGCGCCGCCGTGCCTTCAAATTCGCTGCCGGGCCTGCCCAATGCCACCGCCCGCACCTCGGAATGCTGCCTGAGTTTGGCAACGCCGTCGCAATAGGCCTTTGCGATCGACGGCGTCAGCATTGCCTGAGGCGCGACATCCCGAAGCAGCTCGGCTGTCCGTGCAACGAAGGCGTCAAGGGCAGCGCCGTCGACGGCGAGGATCAGGCCGGGATTTGTGCAGAACTGGCCGGCGCCCAGGACAAGCGATGTCACGAAACCGGCAGCAATATCGGTTGCCCTGGCGTTCAGCGCGCCGGGGAAAAGGATGACCGGGTTGATGCTGCTCATTTCGGCGTAGACGGGGATGGGTTGTTTGCGCTTCGAGGCGATTTCCATCAGTGCCGTTCCGCCGCGGCGGGAGCCGGTAAAGCCGACCGCCCGGATCCTGGATTCCGCCACGAGCCTCTGACCGACCTCAAAGCCGGTGTCGAACAGCAGCGAGAAGGTTCCCGGATGGAGATCTGCGCTTGCGACCGCCCGCTGCACCGCCCGGCCGACGAGCTCCGAGGTGCCCGGATGCGCCGAGTGCGCTTTTACGACGACCGGGCAGCCCGCGGCCAGCGCGGATGCCGTGTCGCCGCCGGCGACGGAGAAGGCGAGCGGAAAATTCGAGGCGCCAAAGACCGCCACGGGGCCGAGCGCGACGTTTCTGAGCCTGAGATCCGGTTTCGCAACGGGTTTGCGGGAAGGATCGCCTGCATCGAAGCGCAGCTCCTGGAAGCGGCCTTCACGGACCTCCCTGGCGAACAGGCGGAGCTGGCCGGTCGTGCGCGCCCGCTCCCCCTCCAGACGTCCCCGGGGGAGCCCGGTTTCCGCCATCGCGCGGACCACGAGATCATCGCCGATCGCTTCGATTTCCTCGGCAATCTTTTCCAGAAATTTTGCTCTGACTTCCAGATCGGTCTCGCGGTAGGTGGCGAAGGCCTGCCATGCCTGTTCGGCTGCCTGCTCGACATCTTCGGGCGAAGCACCACCGAAGGAAACGGGAAGTTGCTTTCCGGTGGCCGCTTCGATGCCATGAAACTCACCGTTCGGGCCACGTTTTTCCGTTCCCGCAATGAGCAGGTTTCCGTTGATTGTCATGATCGATTTCCTTTCAAACTGTCGGGGCCGATATAGGAACTGAAACCGTCTCTGTCACTATGGCCGGTACGCGATCGCGGGGGCGCGCGACTGACGGCCGCATGAAGAAAGGGCCGTCTCCGGGCGGACGGAGACGGCCTCTGGCGGACCTTGCGGATCCGCGCGCTCCGGCGGAGGGGAGGACGCGGGAGCACTGTCGCTGTTTTAGGAGGAGACTATAATGGTCGGCGCGCACTTATAACTACACTTAGGTATTGGCTAAACTGTCGCGAACGGTCAGGGCGCAGCGTTCAGCATGCGGCGCAGAGGCCCGGTTCGATCTTCGCGGCCATATTCACCAGCTCCGGCAGCGAGCGGGCTCGCATCTTCCTCATCACCTGTCCGCGGTGGGCCTTTACCGTGATCACGCTGATATTCAATTTATATGCGACTTGCTTGTTCAGCAGGCCTTCGACGACGAACTTCATGACCTGCCGTTCGCGCGCCGAAAGGCTCTGGTAACGGCAATCCAGCTGGCTGATCGAGATGGTCGCCTCAACGGAGGAGCGGATCAGTTGGACGAGATTGTCCGTGCCGAAAGGTCTCGGCAGAAACGTCACCGGATATCGCGTGGCAGTCAACGTCACCTGAGCATCGCCCTCGGACGTCAGCACGATCACGGGGTGACGAACTGCCTGCAGGCAAATCAGGAGGGTAAGGACGTCTACGTCAAGATCGGGCACGGCATTGTCGATGATGACGCACGCGAAGCACGCATCCCGAGCATGGGTGAGAAAATCCCGTGCAGAACTGAAGCTGGCCGGCCGCGAACCGAGCGTTCGAATCTCTTCGTCCAGCGATCGATGAAATACCAGATCGTTGCTCACGAGGCATACGACCGGTGCATCTTCCGCCGGCGGTGCTATCTTTTTTGCGGGGAACTGAAGTAGATTGCCACTATACATGCCATCCTCCTTCTCTTTGTGATCTTGGCGGTCCAGGGTTGCTGTTGCGCCCATGCGGCGCTGAACCTGCGTCAACGTTCTAAGCCGGGATGACCACGAACGCGACTTAAGTGGCTTGAGCGAATCTGAAATATCCTGAAATATATCTGCTTGGGCAGCAGGCATTGTTTTACAAGCAGGCGCGTTCTTGAGGTTCAGCGGTCCCTGAATTTCGCGGCTTTGGCAAGAGAGATCGGATTAGCTTGGGACAGATAGAACGAAATCTATTCGAATTCTCGGGCTGGGAGCTGGATCTTGAGAAGCGGGAACTTCGTGCTCTCGGGGCGCCGGTCCCTTTGGGCAGCCGCGCCTTCGATATCCTGGAAGTGCTGGCGACAGCTTCGGGAGAGTCCGTCACCAAAGACGATCTCATGCGACGCGTCTGGCCTGGCCTTGTCGTGGAGGACAACACGATCCAGGTCCATATATCGGCAATCCGGAAAGCGCTGGGAAAAGACCGGGATCTGCTGAAGACGATCTCGGGCCGAGGGTATCGACTGATCGGTCAGTGGAAATCCGATCGTCCGTCTGCCACGGCGCAGACTGCGACAACAGGCCTGCGGTCACTGGAAACCCAGCCTGTCTCGAACATTCCGGCACCCACCTCCGAACTGGTTGGGCGCGAGAGCGCCCTGCGCAGACTTCTGACGCTGACCTCGGCATATCGTGTCGTCACGCTGACCGGTCCTGGCGGCATCGGCAAGACAGTGCTCGCGTCTGAATTGGCGCGTCATCTGCTGCCGCAGCTTGGTGGCGATGCATTCTTCGTGGAGCTCGTCTCGCTGGCGGAGCCTGGGCTTGTTCCGACGACCGTCGCCCAAGTTCTCGATCTGAAGCTTCAAAGCGATCAAATTTCCGCCGAGGTGGTGGCGCGGGCCGTCGGCGCACGCAAGGTTCTGCTTCTCATCGACAACTGCGAGCACGTCATTGACGCCGCTGCCGCCATGATCGACACGATCCTGCGAATATGCCCGAATGTGACGGTTATTGCGACGAGCCGAGAATCTCTGCGAATAGAGGGAGAATTCGCCTACCGCGTGCCGCCGTTGGAGGTGCCGGGCAGTGGAGAGGCGGTCAGTGCCGCAGAACACAGCGCCATCCATCTGTTCGTTGCGCGCACGCGGGCGCTTCAATGGGATTTCGAGCCGGACCAAGAGAAGCTTGCAACGATTGCTGATATCTGCCGGCATCTCGACGGCATCCCGCTCGCCATCGAATTGGCGGCGGCCCGCGCCGCGACCCTTGGAATACAGCAGATCGCCGGGCGTCTCGACGACCGGTTCGTTCTGCTCACCGGCGGTCGTCGCACCGCCTTGCCGCGTCATCAAACGCTGCGAGCAGCCTTGGACTGGAGCTATCAGCTCCTGCCTGAGTCCGAGCGCCAGCTATTGTGCAGGCTGGCAGCGTTTCCCGGAGGCTTCACTTTGGATGCCGCCGTGGCCGTGAGCGGTGAAGGGGATGCAGAAACGGCGCTGGCCATATCCAACCTCGTCAGCAAATCCCTGATCACATTCGACGGAGCGGAAAATGCACCGCGCTGGCGTCTGCTGGAGACGGTGCGTGTCTATTCGCTCGAGAAGCTCGGCGATGGGGAAGATTTCCGCCGGACGATGTGCAAAGTTGGAAAGCATTTCCTCAAGCTCTTCAAACCCTTTTCGCAACCCCGCACGCTTTCGGCGGCCATCGAAAATATCGGGCACTATCGACGCGAGATCGACAATTTGCGGGCGGCCCTGCGATGGGCATTGTCCGAGGGCGGCAAGGGTGCCCTTGGCGCCAAGCTCGCTGCAACATCGAGTGACTTCTGGACGGCGATCTCTCTGGTTTCCGAAGCTGGCGACTGGGCAGAGCGTGCTCTCGACCGTCTCGGCGATGAAAAAGGAAGCCGCACCGAAATGGTCTTGCGCTGTGCGCTCGGGTACGCCCTCATTTATACGCAAGGGATGAATCCGCGCGGTAAAGAGGTGCTCATCGGCGCGCTGCATCTGGCGAGAAGCCTCAACGATCCCGACTACCGCCAGCGCGTCACCTGTGGTTTGTGGCTCTTTTCCGCGAGATCGGCGCGGCTGGACGACGCGCTGACATTTGCGCAGGAATACGAAGCCACGCTCGACGAGCAAGACCTGCACGGGCGCACCACCGCTTCATGGCTTGTCGGTATTCCGCAAACCTATCAGGCGCGCCACCGGGAGGCCGGCGATCGGTTGAGTTGGGCAGCGGCGAACTATCCGGTCGAACACCGCAAGACCGATCTGCTGAGGCTGGAAGCGGATGTCCGCACCTCTTCCTTGTCCCATAACACCGTCAACCTCATCGCGCGCGGCCTGCTGGAGCAGGCGGCGGAAACGGCAGAGCAGGCAATTCAAGAGGCCCGGGAAACCGGGCAGCCATTTGTCCTGTGCGTCGCGCTCGCCTGGTCTGCCTCCTTCGTCGCGCTCAGCATCGACGACTTGGACCGGGCGAAAACGTGGGGCGATGAGCTGTCGCGGCAGGCGTCGCAACATGGCCTTCGACCCTTTCATGCCGTTGGCCTGAGCGTCAGAGGAGCGATTGCGCGCAGGCTCCGCAATGCCTACGCCGGCGTCGAAGATCTGCGGGCCGGCATTACGGAGATGCGCGAAGCGTCATACCTTTTGTTCTATCCCACCTTCCTTTGCGAACTCGCTGCGGCGCTGCAAGCCTTGGGCCGGTTCAATGAGGCGTTGAGCGAGCTCGGCCAGGCATTGTCATTTTCGCGGGAGCACGGCTACCACTGGATGATCCCTGAAATCTTGAGGAGAAAGGGGGAGGTTCTCAGGGATCAGGACTTGAGAACGCCTTTGGAGATAGAAGACCTTTTCCAGAACGCCGTAACGGAAGCCGCTCGGCAGGAAGCGCTGTACTGGCAATTGACCTCGGCGGTAAGTCTCGTAGATTTCCGCGGGGCGGCGGGACACCAAGGCGACGCGAAGAATGTCCTGTCTCCCATCTATCAACAGTTCGCGGAAGGTCTTTCGAGCCCCTTGCTGCGCCGCGCAAAAGCGCTGATCGAAGCGTCTCGAGATTGAGGAGCAGGGCGCTCGACGCTCAGCGGACGCCTTGGCTAGGCCGATGCACCCACTGATGTAGTAGAGCCAATAAACATCCCTATAATCGACGACTACGCCTGTGACCCGCGCGGGCCTGCGCAGCCTTTCAAGCGTCTCGTCGATGTCATCCACGGTAAACATGACGCGAAGGTACGGGGAATGGCAGCAGGCGATGTTTGAAACCGTTGCCCGGCGCTGCCATCTTCGTCAAGGCATGGATTGTAGATGGTGATCTCGATTTCCGCGCAGAACCGAGCCGGTTAGGCGCATATCTGCGCGGAAACCAAAACTCGATGGCATTTACATCCAAATGCAGCACCGCAGCCGGCGCATTTTCGATAAGCGGGATGGTCACAGGTTGTTCAGGTGTCGCATCCAGCGGAATGACCAACTGCCTGTCACAAAGGCCTTAACATTACGCGCGAGGATTTGTCAGTCCTGCCACTCAAAGGAGTCATGATCATCAATGCGATGCTCTACCTCTTGCGTTAGGGCTCCAGAATCATCGCATCCAGGCGTCGCCGCAGTGCGGGCGACTTGGCGTCCATCCTTACCATGCGGAGAGCATGGCACATCGCGGCAGTGAACGGGGTCCAGTTCCCTAAAGCATCGAGTAGTTCGTTCCCCATCATATCTTCAAGAGGACCCGCGCCCAATTGACCGAGCGCCGTTTCGTGATCAGGCAGCCGGGCTTGAGCAATGATGGCCAGGGCCCGTTTCAATACGGTTTCTCTCGAATCATGAAGCAAAATCGTAGACCACCACCATCCACTTGGATCCGCCAGGTAGGCCTCCACATATGCCTCCGCGGTCACCGATGGTAGCTCCAGAGCAACCATATCGGGCACCCACGAAAGATCCGAGGCGATACCCGCTGGCGTGAAACCACTGACGGATGGTCTATTCGAATGACGTTTCTTTGAGTTTGGTTTGGAACGGCGCAAATCATTCACCCCGATCGACGATTGGCAGATAGGATCCGCTGTTTCTGTCGAGCCAATCCAGCTCGGATTTGCCGGCCCTCTCGAGATAGGCCATGGCCCCGAGGAATAGCGGATGGCGCAAATCCCGCTTTCTCAACAGACGGCTATTGATACCCTCGTTCCACGCCATCAGGGCGGCCCGGCGAGGCTCGTCGCTATAGGCCCGCGCCAGTAGCGTCATAACGCCATCGGTGAATTTAAAAATCGCATACTCATAATGATAGTGATAGAACCCCTCCGCGTCAGGCTCGTACGCATCCACGTGGTGCGAGACCTCCACCGTCATGGGCCAGGCCGACGCACCTCGCCCAAGACTGCTCTTGGTGCGCCATACCGCCACTCTGGCCGGATAGAGTAACTTTTCAATCCTCGACATATTCACACGCGAGCAAGGTCTTTCCCGCCAGGATGTCATCTTCACGCGCCACGATCCAAAGCCCGCCTGGGCCGTTGAGCCCTGCAGGAGGCTGTAGATCTTCCGGAAGCCCCGCATATACCACTTGCTGGACGCTGCCAACAAGGCAGTGTTTCTGGCTTCAGTATTTCGCAGCCGGCTCATCTGCATGCACGTCCATATGCGAAAGTGAAGCAGGCAAAAACACCCCGTCGCCGTTAAAGTTTTCTAGGCCGGTTCCGAGAAGGCAGATTATATCTTCGGTCGTCTGCGGGTTTGTGGGGTTGAAATGAGACATTGTGAGCTCTGTTGGCGGGGATGTTATCAACGGCAGCCGCAGCGATGATATCGTCAAAGGAAACGCGGGCGCCGACTTTCTTTATGGGGGCAAGGGTGCGGATGTCATTTGCGCAAATGGCTCGGATCCGCAGGCCGACGCGGCAGCCGACTATCTCAAAGGAGAGTGAAAGGGATACGTTCTATGTCGGGAACGTCCTGGGCGTGTCCAGAGTAGCTCGTTACGACTTCGATGCGCACAATTACGTGTTCGATGAAACCGTACGGGGACCTACGACCTCATCAGAGACTACACTCAGTTTGATAAGATAAATATCTCATTGAATGAAGCGGAGTTGGGCCTTTGCAACACGGGAGACACTGGCCGATACCTTGGCGACAAGCCAATCTACACCGCTAGTTCAGGCGCGTTGCACCTTACCGCCGTCTATGACACCTATTTCGATGGAAATCTCGGCCGTATTCGTTGCGGGTGCGGTCTGGGCAATGGCTGGCTATGCCGAAGCGCCCAGAAGCGCGGCGGCGAAAAAGAACTTGTTCATGGGAATTTCCTCGTGTCGGACCTCTCGGATCCGTGAGCTGGAAACCCCACCCGAGCCTGTTCGCTCCAAGTTCCGGAACATATAGCTGAACACCAGTCTTACGGCTTTGCCGTTGAACTCATATATCCGGCGCACGGGCTCCAAGCGTCAAGTGGGGCGGGATCAGGGCCCGCGATATCGATAGAATAACCCGTCCATCGACGATGGTGTATGCCCTGGGAACGTGTCGAGGACCTTTTCGAAAGAGACGTATTGATGAAATTCAAGTTCCCGAAATCTTTGTCGCAAATCCTCAGATCGCAAAAGAGACTGCGCCGGACCCTGAAGAAGAGTCTGCTTCAGCCGGCAATCGGACCCAAGAAGGCGCCGCGCTCTACCGCCAAAAATGGATTGAGTGAAGTCAAGGGTTTCGGCAGCAACCCGGGACGGCTATCCATGAAGCTTTACGTGCCCAGCCGGATTGCCGCGACGCCGGCTCTGGTGGTGATGCTGCATGGATGTCGGCAGACGCCCGAAAGCTTCGATGCCGCCAGCGGTTTCTCCACGCTCGCGCGCCAATGCGGATTTGTTCTCCTCTATCCTCAACAGTCCGAGGCAAACAACCCGCAGCGATGTTTCAACTGGTTTCGGCCGAGTGCGATCGCTCGCGATCGGGGCGAACTAATGTCGGTGCGCCAGATGGTCGAATTTACCTGCAGCCGGCATCGAATCGACCGTTCCAGGATCTACGTGGCGGGACTGTCGGCGGGAGGCGCGCTTACCGCCGCCTTGGTTGCGACATATCCCGATTTATTTGCTGGAGCCGCGATTTTCGCCGGCATGCCACTGGGAGCTGCCAGGGATGCGATGTCGGCCCTGCGTGCGATGAAATCCGGTGTGTCGCGATCGCCGGGTGACTGGGGCGATCTCATTCGCACAGTCTCGCCCGACCGAGAAGCGTGGCCCCCGATTTCCATCTGGCATGGAACCGATGACAGGGTGGTAAACTCGTCCAACGCGCGGGCGTCCGTCTCCCAATGTCTCGCGGTCCGTGGGATCAACGAGGAGGCTGGCCGAACGACCTTAAAGCCCTGGGGTGAGCTCACCCAATGGAAATCCAAAAATGCGGTCCAGGTGTCATTCTATTCGCTGAAGGGTTTTGGACACGGCTTGCCGGTCCGCCGCTCAGCCAGGAAGGGTCAAACAGCGCGCTTCGATCCATACGTTCTCGAGGCCGGCATTTCCGCACCGCTGACGCTGCTGCGAACATGGGGATTGAAGAGGTGACCCGGCGCCCGCTGGGAATCAGCATCGGTGACCGCCATTCCGCCGTTTGAATCTGTGATTTGTCGGATTGCTATCTCAGCCTTGGATGAACTCACGAATTTGGCCAGGTTTGCCAGGCGTCAGAGTAACTGCTGGACCGGGAAGGTACTTATGATATTTTGGCGCCAATTCGCTCTCATCCCACTCCCGATGGTAGAAGATGAACTCATCCACGTACCTGCCTGCCGAGCGACTCCAGCAAATCCTCGACAGTGCAGTCGATACCGGCATCATTATCTTAGACGTGGACGGAATCGTTGTCAGTTGGAGCAAAGGGGCCAGCAATCTGCTTGGCTGGACTGAAGATGAGATGCTGGGAAAGACTCTGGTTGGGATTTTCCCGGCGGAGAAGGACGCCGCAAGCCTGCTGGCTACCGAACTTGCCGATGCAAAGGCAAACGGCAAGGGTGGCGGCGAGGGGTGGCGATTTCGCAAAGACGGGAGCAAAATCTGGGCGGTCGGAGAAACCACGCCGCTGTTTGCCGATGGCCAAGGCCTTATCGGTTTCGTAAAAATTCTCCGAGATCGCACCAAGCAACGGCGGACGGAGACCGCACTTCGCGAGCGCACGCGCGCACTCGAGGTTCTCAACCGTGCGGGAGCTATCCTTGCGCGCGAAAATGATCTTGAACGGCTTGTTCAGGCGGTGACGGACGCAGGCGTCGAACTCACCGGGGCCCAGTTCGGCGCGTTTTTTTACAACCTCGTCGATCACGCCGGCGAAAGCTACATGCTCTACTCGCTCGCAGGCGCCCCCCAAGAAGCTTTCTCAAGCTTCCCCATGCCTCGCAACACGGCTGTGTTTGCGGCAACATTCAGCGGGGAAGGCATCGTTCGGTCAGATGACATCACGCAGGATCCTCGTTATGGGCGCAATGCTCCTTACGCAGGGATGCCCGAAGGACATCTTCCCGTCAGGAGCTATCTCGCGGTGCCTGTTATTTCTCGCACGGGAGAGGTGATCGGCGGATTGTTCTTCGGCCATGCCGATACCGGCATGTTCAGTGAGGAGTCGGAGCGGGGACTGCTCGGCCTTGCCGGTGAGGCCGCTGTTGCCATCGACAACTCTCGCCTGTTCGAGGCTGCGCAACGGGAACTGGAGGAGCGACGGCGCGCGGAAGAGGCCCTCAAGGAACTGAATGCTCACCTGGAAGATCTTGTCGCCCAGAAGACGGATGAGTTGACACGCAATGCCGACGCTCTGCGACAAGCGCAAAAGATGGAGGCTGTCGGGCAGCTCACCGGAGGCGTCGCGCATGATTTCAACAACCTGCTGCAGATCATCGTTGGAAATCTCGACACGCTGTTGCGGACGCTGCCGGCTGACGCAGGCCGGCTCCGCCGCGCTGCTTCGCAGGCGATGAATGGCGCCGAACGAGCTGCGGCTTTGACACAACGGCTCCTTGCCTTCGCCAGGCGCCAGCCGCTCGATCCGAAACCTGTCGACGCGAATGGTCTGATCCGGGGGATGTCGGATCTTTTGCATCGAACACTGGGAGAAATTTACGAATTGGAGATCGTTCTTGCCGGCGGCCTCTGGAGGACGGAAGCAGATCCGAACGCTTTGGAGAGTGCACTTCTCAATCTGGCCATCAATGCACGGGACGCGATGTCGAGTGGCGGAAAGCTCACGGTCGAAACCTTCAACGCTCACCTGGATGAGGCCTATTCAGTAAATCACGCCGAAGTGGTGCCGGGGCAATATGTTGCAATATCGGTTTCCGACACCGGAGCGGGGATGGACGCAGAAACGGTCGCTCGTGCTTTCGAGCCGTTTTTCACGACCAAGGACCAGGGGAAAGGTACCGGGCTCGGTCTAAGCCAGGTCTACGGTTTCGCCAAGCAGTCGAAGGGGCATGTGAAAATCTATTCCGAGATTGGGCAAGGAACGACGGTTAAGATTTACCTGCCGAGGCTCCTATCGGGCCAAGTAAATGAGGCAACCGTCGACTGCATGCCACTGCCCGAAGCAGGTTTCGGGGAGATCATCTTGGTGGTCGAGGATGATCCCGATGTACTTGCCTATTCAGTCGAGTCGTTGACAGAGCTCGGTTATCGCGTGCTGGAAGCAAAGGACGGCCCGACAGCTCTGCGGGTGCTGAAGCTTAACCTGCCGGTGGATCTTATTTTTACCGACGTCGTGTTACCCGGGGGCATGAGCGGCGCCGACCTAGTCGCGAAGGCGAGGGAGCTGCAACCCGCTGTGAAGGCGCTGTTTACCACGGGCTACTCACGCAACGCCATAGTGCACCACGGCCGCCTCGACAAAGGGGTTCACCTCCTGCAGAAACCTTTTTCGATCAAAGATCTTGCTGTGCGCATCCGGAGCGTTCTGGATCTCTGAGATCGATGGGCGCACGAGCAACTGGCCAGCCTCGCTGTCTGCTGCTTAGTGCACGCTTTAAATCCCCGCCAAAACGGCGAATTCGGCCGCAAGCTGCCGCCATCGGTCCCTCCGCAACGCGATCTCGGCGAGCAAGGTCGGCTGGACGAAGACCGGCTCTTGCCCTTGAGCGGCAGGGCCGGCCGATTGGTCTTCTGATTGAGCGTGCTTGTCGGCTACCAGCATCCTGGCATTGCCCCCTGTTCCGACGGAGCCGACAAAGACCTGGTCATACCCCTGGCGGCGGGCAAGCAGCAGGCTGCCGTTCCCGTCGCGCACAATTGCCGACTGCTGGATGGGTCGCTGACAGATCCGCGTTCTTGGACAGAGCTATTGGAGGAATTGAGGATTATCCCTCACGGACTACCTTGCGCCTACGTGTGGCTACGCTTCAGCGTCCGCGCAATTTGGATATTGCAGTTTCTGAAGAGATGCGTTGAGCTTCAGCGTCAGACCTGTCGCGGCGAAGTCAAATGCGACGTCCCCAAATGCGGAGAGGGTAGACTGGATGAGCCGAGAGCCGAAGCCCTCCTTGCCGGGGGCATCCGAAACAGACCCGCCACGCTCTTGCCAGACAAAATCCAAGCGATTGTCCCCTACTGTTCGGCGCACAGACCACTTTATTTCAATGGTGCCGGCAGCCCCTGATAGAGATCCATACTTCGTTGCATTCGTGGCAAGCTCGTGCAGCACGAGGGAAAACGCGAGAGCCGCCTGGGGGTTTAGCTCAACGTCAGGGCCGCTGGCATTGACGCGGTCTGTCGCAAGTCCGAGGTTGGTCGCGGTCGCTTCGACGATCGTGTCCAAGCTTGCGGACAGCCAGTTCTTCTGCAGCAGAATATCATGCGCTTTCGCGTAAGCGTTTATGCGCGACCGGATCGACCGCTCCGCTTCCTCCATGCTGGCAGCGCTTCGGAAGGATTGGTTGGTGATGGCCTGAACGACGGCGAGTGTATTCTTGATGCGGTGAGAGAGTTCATGCATCAGGACACGCTGTCGCTCCTCGCTTTCTCGCTGCTCGGTTCGGTCCCGAAGGATCTTCAGGAAGCCTTCAAGTTCACCATCATCTGACCGCAATGCCATCATCTGTCCAGACGCCCAGAATAACGAGCCGTCCTTTCGGATGTGCCAGCGCTCATCATCTCCGTGACCGTCGGTCAAAGCGGCGGTCATTTCCCGCTGAGGAACCCCCGCCTCCCGGTCTTCCTCTGTGAATATCAAGGCCACGGGCTGGCCGACGATTTCGGTTTCATCCCAACCGAGAATCCGGCGAGCACCCTCATTCCAACTGGTTATCCTCGAATGGAGGTCCACGGAGATAATGGCGTATTCGATGGCGCTCTGAAGGATCGCGTCGAGAAAGCGTTCGCGGGCGCGACTGGAACTGGATAAAGGGTCCATAACTTTATTCTGCGCCTGATCCCTCACGCCGCGCAAGCAGAATTGGACTCAAAGTGATCCTCTACTTGCGCCCTGGCACCATCGTGGAGCTGGGGCGGCATCGAGAAGCCAAGCGCATAAATCACAATCGATCGACCGTCCGGGAAACAAACGAAGGTGTCAGCGTCAGGGACACCCCTTACCAAGCGTGGAAGCATGACCAGCCATCCAACAAAAAAACTGCACGGCGACTTACCTTCGGCATCGTCAAAAGCAGCCGTCGACAGAAATACAAACTGGTGCGATCGCAGACCTTTGGCGTGAAGCCCGGAAATCTGCTTCCGCAACGACTTTGTTTTCCTTACCTACACGTCGAAATTTGTCGGCAGGACAATCATGTCCCGGATCGTGACGTTTCGCGGGCGGGTCAGCATGAAGATGATGGCATCAGAGACCTCTGAGGGCTCGATCAGACTCCCATTGGCTTTTGCCTTCTCGAGGTTTTCCGCGGGCCAGTCCGCAAGCAGAGCGGAAACGACCGGGCCGGGCGACACCTGGCTGACCCTGATGCCGTGGTTTTTCAATTGCCGGCGCATGATCTGGACGAAACTGGTAACCGCCCACTTAGAGCTGGAATAGACCGGCTCCCATTGGATCGGCGCATGGCCGGCTACGGAGCAAGTGACCAAAATGTCCCCGGTGCCGCGCTCGATCATATGCGGAGCGATGTCGCGGACGTTCTTCATGACGGCGTTCACGTTGAGGTTCAGCATCCGATCGATTGTAGCGGTATCGGTATCGATAAGATCCCCGCCAATGTAGGACCCTGCATTGCAGTGCAGGATGTCGAGGTGATCGACCTTTGCCAGGATTTCCGGCACCATGGCCGCACAACTTGCGGCGTCCAGAAGATCGGTGACCTGCATGACCACGGCGCCGCCGAACTCGGCAGCGTAGGTTTCCAGCGCCTGTCTGTTGTAGTCGACCATCACGACCTTGGCGCCGGCATCGACTAGGGCACGGGTCGTCGCCAGCCCGATACCGGAAGCTGCGCCGGTTACCGCAGCGATCTTTCCTTCGAGTAGTTTAGTCATCATCTTGTCTCGCTTTTGATTTCAGACAGCAAGGAAGCCGCCATCGACTGGCAGGACTGCGCCGGTGATCATCGGGGCGTCCTCTGACATAAGCAGTGCGATCGAGCGCGCGACATCGTCGACCGCTGCAAAACGCGCCATCGGGTGGCGAACCATCATCGGGTTACGTTTGGAGGGCTCAGACCACGCCTTGGCGGCAAGCTCCGTCGTGGTAACCGTAGGCGCCACTGCATTGACCCGGATTCCATAGGCGCCGAGTTCCTTGGCCATGACACGTGTCGCGCCTTCCAGTCCCGCCTTCGAAGCGGCGTAAGCCACGTGATCCACGAAACCCCGATGGCCGGCGATCGAGGTCACATTCACGATCGTTCCGCCGCCTCCGTTTGCAATGCGAGCCCGCGCGAACTCCTGCGCACAAATCAGCGCGGCCCGCAGGTTGATGCCGAGGACCTGCTCATAGCCCTCCTCCGTCATATCGATAACGCTTTCAAGCACATTGGTTCCCGCGCAATTGATCAGCGCGTCTGCCAGTCCCGCCTTCTTCATGGCGGCGCGTGCTGCTGCATTGTCGGCGAGATCGACTGAGATCACCGTCGCGCCGCACTTTGCCGCAAGATCATCCAGATCGGCCTGGGTACGCGACAGGGCTACTATTCGTGCGCCACGGTGGGTGAGCAGTTCAACGCAGGCGCGACCGATGCCCTTGCCAGCACCGGTGATGATTACCGTTTTTCCTGTAAAGTCCGACATGGTTGATCCTTCCGATGCCTGTTGCTCACAACGGGAGTCTTTGCCCGGTTTGCTTGTCGAACACATGAGCCGCGGCAGGATCGACATCGAGCCGTATCCTGTCGCCGGGCTTCAGCGCGTGGCGCTCGCGAAAGGCGCACAGGACCCGCTTGCCCGCCAATTGGACTGCCAGCAGAATTTCGGCCCCGGTCGGCTCGATCAGCTCGACAGTTGCCGGTATCCCCGCATCGCCGTTCGACAGTATCCACTGGTCAGGGCGGACCCCGTAGATCACGTCCTGGCCGTTACTCGCCCGCATGCCTTGTGGAAGAGGAAGGCCCGATCCGTCAGCGAGCCGCGCCGAGTTCAAGGAGAGTTCGATGGTGGCCGGTAGCATGTTCATCGCCGGCGATCCGATGAAGCCGGCGACGAAGGTATTTGCCGGCCTGTCGTAAAGCTCCAGTGGCGCACCGATCTGCTCCACCTTGCCGTCGCGAAGCACGACAATTCGGTCCGCCATTGTCATGGCTTCAATCTGGTCATGCGTGACATAGACGGACGTAGCGCCGAGGCGCTGGTGAAGAGCTTTGATCTCCGAACGCATGTCTACGCGCAGCGCGGCGTCCAGGTTTGACAGCGGCTCGTCGAAAAAGAACGCCTTCGGGCGGCGAACCATCGCGCGCCCCATGGCAACACGCTGCCGCTGGCCTCCGGAGAGCGCCTTCGGATACCGGTCGAGATAGGGCGTAAGGCGCAACATCTCGGCAGCCTTGTCGACCTTGGCGTTGCGATCCGCGAGATTCTCGCCGCGCAATTTCAGTGCGAAGGCCATGTTCTCCCGAACGGTCATGTGCGGATAAAGCGCGTAGTTCTGGAACACCATCGCCACGTCGCGGTCCTTGGCGGCGATGTTGTCGATGCGATTTCCGCCAAGCTTGATCGTGCCGCCGGTGATCTCCTCAAGGCCGGCGAGCGACCGCAGCAGCGTGGATTTGCCGCAACCGGAGGGACCGACCAGCACGACGAACTCACCGTCGGCTATATCGAACGAGATATTGCGCAGTGCGTGATAGGAGCCGTAATGCTTATCGACCTTGTCGAGTTCGATCGTCGCCATGTGTCAATCCTTGGTCAGTTGTGGTCGGGGCGGGTCACGGGCAGCTTCACCACGAGGTATCCTGCATCGGCAACGACGATGCTGCCGGTCATCAGGCTGGCGGCGTCGGAGGCCGGGAACTGGACGACAGATGCAATTTCCTCGACGTCGCCCATGCGCTTCATCGGCATCATGTGCATCCAGTCCTTGTCCCGCAGGCATAGCCGATGTTGCGCCCCGCGCCGGAGACGACCGCCACTCTTCCACTGAGATCGAACTTGCGCAGGTACATGCTATTTCCCAAGCTCGATCTGGATCTTCACGGAGGCCGGCTTTGGCCGCACGGCGTAATCGAATGCTTCGACGGAATCCTCGAAGGCGTAGGTATCGGTGATTAGCGCATCGACATTGATCTGGTTCGATCCCAAGAGCGCGACGATGCGGGGGTAGACATGGGCGTAGCGGAATACGTGTTCGATGCGCAGTTCCTTGGTCTGGGCCACGACGACATCGAGCGGGACCGGCTTCACGGGCATGCCCACAAGGACGATGGCGCCGCCGGGGCAACCATGCTGCGCCGTGTCTGCGATCACTTCAGCCGCGCCGGAACATTCGAAGACGACATCGACGCCCCAGCCGTCGGTTTCGCGGGCTATGACGCTCTTCAGGTCCTGTGAACGTACGTTGACGGTGATGATGGCAGGGCCGAGGCTGCGCGCCACGGCAAGCTTTTCGTCGACGACATCGGTAACGATAACTTTGGCGCAGCCAGCCGATAGCGCCGCTATCGCTGTCACCATGCCGATCGGCCCGGCGCCGGTAACCAGCGCGATCGCACCGGGCGTCAGCCTCGCCTTGGAGACTGCGTGAAAGCCTACAGCTAGCGGCTCGACCATGGCGCCTGCGGCGTAGGAAACGTTGTCCGGAAGCTTAAAGGTAAAGGCCGCCGGGTGGATCACGCTCGGTCTCAGTACGCCATGCACCGGTGGCGTCGCCCAGAAGCGCACCGCGGGATCGAGGTTGTAGAGACCTAGCCGCGACGCGCGACTTTGAGGGTCGGGAATGCCGGGCTCCATGCAAACGCGGTCGCCCACTTTCAGGTTCTGCACCGCGCTGCCGACCTCTTCGATGATGCCGGCGGCTTCGTGCCCGAGGATCATCGGCTCGCGCACAACGAAAGGTCCGATCGCGCCGTGAGTATAATAGTGAACGTCGGATCCGCAGACGCCAACGGTCTTGATGGCGATGCGCACGTCAGTGGTACCGAGCGCCTCCTTCGGGTCCAGGTCGCGAATGCGCAGTTCGTCTTTGCGTTCGAGGACGAGCGATCTCATGTCTTCAGCCCTTTCGGATAATGAATACGGCCAGCGCCAGGCAGAGCACCGTCGCCACCCACAGGGGAAACACGCCCTCGAGGAAGCGCATCCATAGAAGATGCACCAGGATCAGGATCACGACCGAGATGAAGCCCCTGTCGAAGCCGTTGGTTCGGATAGGCAGGAATCCGTCGCGTTGGGTTTTCTGGGGTTGAATGCCAGCCATCTCTTACCCTTTCAATGCGCCGAACGTGAGGCCGGTCACGATGTGCTTCTGGACGAAGCCCAGCACGATCAGGGCCGGAAGCGTGGTCAGGAACGCCATCGCCGCCATCTCGCCCCAGTTTGTTCCGGTGACCGAGACATATTCAGCGAGCGCTGTCGTCACCGTCCTGGCGTCAGCCGACGACGTCAGGGTCGCTGCGAACAGGTACTCGTTCCAGGCGAAAATCCAGGTCAGGATGAAGGTGACGGCCAACCCCGGCCGCGCCAGCGGCAGGATGACGTTGGACAGCACCTGGCCGGTTGTCGCACCATCGACCCGCGCCGCTTCGTCAAGCTCCAGAGGAATCCCGTCGAGCATGCCCTTCAAGAGCCAGACGGCGAAGGGCAGGTTGAAGACGCAATAGAGCAGGATCAGGCCAATCTTCGTGTCGAACAGCATGAAATCACCGAACACGAACCACTTGGTGAACAGCAGGAAGAGCGGCAGCAGGAACACGGCTGGCGGCGCCATGCGGTTGGTGATCAACCAGAAAAACACATTGTCACCGCCGCCGATTTTGTAACGCGACAGCCCGAACGCCGCGAGCAGGCCGAGCGCGCACACCAGCGCTGCGTTCGATGTCGCCACGACCAGCGAATTCCAGAGATACTGCAGGAAGGTCGAGCTGTTCAGCACCGCCAGGAAATTGTTCCAGTAAAGATCGTCGATGAGGAACGACTTCGAATAGAGCTTCACGCGAGGACGCATGGAAACGACCAGCATCCACCAAACCGGAAGGAGTGTCAGAATGGTCAGACATATCCAAAGGACGAAGGAAGCTATACCGGAGCGTCTCATTGTGCACCTCCCTTGCGGCCAGTCATGGCAACGAACAGCAGCCAGCTCAGAACGATCGTGACGTACAGCGTCAGCAGCGACATGGCCGCACCGTAGCCGTAATCGGTTTTCGGAAAGACGTTGATCCAGATATGAAGGCCGATGAACCGCGTCGACTCGGCCGGACCACCCTTTGTCAGCATCCAGATTTCGTCGACCGAGCGCAATGCATCCATCAGCCGGATGAAGACGGTTGTCAGCAGCACCGGTTTCAACATCGGAACGATCACGTACCAGAAAATCTGCAGCTTGTTGCCGCCGTCGATCTGCGCCTGTTCCAGCGGTTCTTTCGGCAAGGCCGTCAGTCCCGCCATGAGCGACAGGGTGACGAACGGCGTCCAGTGCCACAGGTCCATGATGATCGCCGTGGCGAAGGCGTGATAGGCATTGGTCGAGATGTTGTAGTCGATGCCGAACCACAGTTTCAGGTAATAGGGCACGATGCCGAAGCCCGGAACGCAAAGCAGCCGCCAGGTAGCGCCGACTGCAATGGGCGCGACAACGATCGGCAATGTGTGGATCGTGCGAAAGAACTGCCGGCCCCACAGGCGGTCTGCCATCAGTGCGCGGGCCAGGACGTAGCCCAACAACAGTTCGCTCACAACGACGAAGAATGCGAAGATGAGCGTGCGCGCCAGCGAGTTCAGGAATGTCGTGTCAAAAACGAGGCTGCGATAATTCTGGAGGCCTGCCCAGCGCAGGGTGGGGTCGACGGCGTTGGTGTTCCAGTCGAAGAAGCCGACATAGAGAATGTAGATGAAGGGAACGAACCCGACAACGAACAGGATTAGCGTGGCTGGTGTTAGAAACAGCCATCCGATGTTGGATTGTCTCATCCTGCGCTCCGTCAGATCGTCCTTGACACTTATTCGCCTGCAGCGTCGCGGGCGGGCCCGCAAACCGCAGTCAGGAAAGGGGCGGTCACCTTGCTGAAGGCGACCGCCAACCGCTTGGGAGGCGGTCTTTTACTTGCGGTAGCCGAGCTTCACGAGTTCAGCTTCGGCTGCCGAGGCGGCCTGGTCCAGCGCATCGTCCGGTTTGATCTCCCCGACGATCGCTTTGTAGATGAAAGGCGCGACAACCTGCAGAACTTGCGCGTGGAACGGGAACGGCGGAGCTCCGGCGAACAGCTTTCCGTCCTCACGCATCAGCGTGTAATAGCCGTTCATCTTCTTATCCTGATCGACGATCCTGGGATCGTCGTAGGTCGAGTTCATGACGATGCGGGAGCCGGCCAGCGCCCAGTCGGTCTGCACTGAAGCCTGACCGATATACTGCAGGAATAGCAGAGACGCGTCCTTGTTCTTGGACGAATGCGGGATGCCGAACGCGCCACCATCGTAATAGCCGATATATCCTTTGCCGGCTTCGGCTGCTTCCATGACACCCGCCTCAACCGGAGGCAATGCTACGCCCACCTTGCCAACGACGGTCGATTTGCTTTCGTCGGTGGCGATCCAGGCAGCGTTCTCACCGTAGACGAGGCCTTGGGCTGCGCGGCCGGCGGCAAATGTCCCCGCAACCTCGTCCCAAGTGGACGACGTCGATTCAGGCGGCGCGTATTTCAGCAGGCCGACCCAGTAGTTGAGTGCCTTCTTCGCGGCGGCGGAGTTCATCTGGCCGCCGTTGGCTTCGGTGGCTGCGAAGGTCTTGCCATCGATGCCCCAGTTGTAGACGCCAAACGTCGGCGCGACCGACTCAAAGAATTCGTAGAAGGCGGCGGGGTGGCTCGACGAGGCCTGTACGGTGGTTCCCCAGAGCTCCTTGTCCGCGCCGTATTCGGTGAAGAACTTGGCGATCTGGGTATACTCGTCATGCGTCGTCGCGGGCTTCAGATCCGCACCGGTGGAATCCTTGTAGGCTTTCTGGATCGCCGGATCATCGAAAAGATCCTTACGGTAGAGGTAAGGCTTGATGAAAGCTTCCATTGGGACGCCCATGACATTGCCCGACTTCGGATCCTTGAAATAGTTCAGGAAAGTGGTGAAATTCTCCGGCTTGAAGTCCGGCGAAGCGATCTTCGCATTATCGGCCAGCGACTTGGTGATATCGACCAGGAAGTTGCGGGCCAGATACGTATATACGATGTCCTGCTCGATATAGACGAAGTCATAGATGCCGGTATTGGCTTCCATGTCCTTGATCGCCTTGTCGTACATTTGGTCCCACGATGTCGCCTCGAATTCGACCTTGATGCCGGTCTCTTCGGTGAACTTGGGACCGAGCACTTGCTCGACATATTTCGACGCTGGGGTCGATTCCGAGATGCCCCGGATGGTCGCGCCCTGATAGGGCTGGGCGGCAGTCTTCCACCAGGAATCTTGAGCAAGAGCTGTCGAGCTCCAAAGGCCAAGCGAAATGAAGCCGACGCCCACGGCTTTGACGAAACTGTTCATTGTTCTCCTCCATTTGGATCCCAAAATCTGTCCGGTTGTGCGTGCTAAACTCTCCTCCGACACGCTCAACGGACCCCAATAGTTGTAGAAAGTACGGGTGGACACAAGCGCGGCCGTTGCGCGATACTGATACTCTCATGCGCGAAATGCCGAATATATTCATGATTTTCTGTGTGCGTTGCACAATCTAATATTGATTGGCAGCGCAACGAGCATAGCGGGAAGCAATGGAGGATGTCCGCAATGTCAGTTATTTCGCCGACGGTCGCGAGATTTGAGTATGTCTTGACTGGCGCGGACGAGTCGTTCCTGTGGCGCCGCGATGACTATCCGTGGGAACGCAACGTCTGGAATTTCCACCCGGAGGTGGAGATCCACTACATTCCCAACGCCAGCGGCGTCTTGCTTGCAGGCGATCATGTCGGCGCGTTCACGCCGGGCCATATTTCCGTCATCGGCAGCAACCTGCCGCACGACTGGGTGACGCCGCTCGGACCGAATGAGCGCATTCCAGGACGTGACATCGTCATCCAGTTTCCGCCGGCCAAGCTGGAGCAGGCTTCGGCCTTCCTGCCGGAACTGGCGGGGCTGCGTGACTTTCTCGCCCGCGCGCAGCGGGGGCTCTCCTTCAAGGGCCGGGCCCGGGAACAGGCGGAGGGGCTGATACTAGACATGGAGTTCCAGACCGGCTCGGTGCGGCTTTCGACCTTCCTGGCATTGCTCTCGCTGCTGCGGGACACCGACGAGTTCGATACGCTGTCTTCAGAGGCTTACGTGCCGGACCTGAGCTATGGTTCGCTGGAAGCCCTGCAACAGGTCTTCGCGTATCTCTTTGCCAATCTGTCGGAGGACATCCGGTTGCCTGACATGGCTCGCATGGTCGGCATGAGTGACAGCGCTTTCTCGCGATTCTTCAAGAAAAACAGCGGCCACACCTTCACCGACCATATCAACAAGCTTCGTATCTGGAAGGCAGGTCAGCTATTGACCGATACCTCTCTGCCAATAACGGACATCTGCTTCGAGGTGGGCTATCGCAATCTGTCGAACTTCAACCGGGTGTTTCTACGTCACCACAACTTAACGCCGACAAAATACCGCAAACTGTCCACCAACCGCAGAACGGTTCCGTTACCTCAGACAGCGACAGATCATATTCCCGTGCAGTGAGTTTAGCGATCAGTCGATGCTTCTTAAAGAGGAGGGAAGATGTATCCTCTACACCTAAAAGCTGCCGTTCTTGTCTCGGCCCATATCGGCCATTCCAGGAGCAAGTAGCTGCCAGTAGACGGAAATTGGGCGTGGTCATATCGACTATACGACGGGGTCGTCGCTTCTTATCCTTCGACGCGAATCGATTGGAAAAACCTACGTGGGACCCTTGATCGTACGGCTTCATGCCAGGATCGGTCACGCGGCCAGAAATCATACAACGATCGCGGCGTGCTGAGGTCATTGCCACAGACTGGCGCAGCGGGGCAATGTCGAAGGCCGGATCTCCGGTTTTATGCGACGTCCAATTCTAGTATTTTCACCGGCCGATCCCATTGAATGAGCACGACGCAGCCGGTTTCGCTCCAGACCGAATGTTCGGTACCGGGAGCGTTGACGATATAACTGCCGCGACCATAATCGCCCGCCTCGTCCGATTGTACGCCATCGAGAACGAGAATGGTTTCCAGTCCCTCATGCCGATGGCGCGGAACGCTGGCGCCGGCCTCGTATTTCAGAAGCGCCACGCCCGGGTGGTCGTCCTCAAAGGGACGGATCCAATGGATGGTCACCTGATCGCGGAAGGGGCCGAATGCCAATTCCTTCCAACCGCCGGATGTCAGACGTTCGCGGGTGGTTTCAGGCATGGGCAATGCTTTCCAGAATGTCGTCGACATGGGCGGTCCAGCCGACGATCGCGCCCTGGGCGCGGATCATGGCGATGGCGGCGGCCTTGAACTCAGGAAAATAGCTTTCCGTCGCCTCCTCGGCGAGCAGGCACTCATAGCCTCGATCGTTCGCCTCGCGCATGGTCGTCTGCACGCAGACCTCGGTGGTCACGCCGGCGAAGACCAGTTGCCTGATGCCCTTTCGCTGCAGCACCTCCGTGAGCCCGGTGGCATAGAAGGCGCCCTTGCCGGGCTTTTCGATGACGACTTCGCCGTCGATCGGAGCAAGCTCCGGCAGGATCGCCGTTCCCGCCTCGCCCGCTATGAGGATGCGGCCCATGGGGCCTTCGTCGCCGATCCTGAGCATGGGATTGCCACGGTCGCGTTTTGCCGGCGGCAGATCCGAAAGGTCGGGCCGGTGGCATTCCATCGTATGGATGACCGGCAGGCCGGCATAGCGGAAGCCCTGGATCAGACGTTTGACATCGGGGACGATCCTGCCGATGCGGCTGACGTCGTTGCCGAGGCTTGCGCCGAAGCCGCCGGGCTCGGCGAAATCACGCTGCATATCGATGACGATAAGGGCGAGCTGGTCGTTCTTTACCGGGAAAGCGAAGGGTTCTGCCTTGATCTCAGCCATCAGTGATGCCCCGCCATGTGAGCGCCGATCACGGCGATATCGGCCGCACGCGCCGGCGTCTCGTAAACGAGCCTGCCTTCGGAAATGACCATGATGCGGTCGGATATCTCGAGCAGCTCGTCGAGGTCTTCGGACAGCAGCAGGACGGCAGTGCCGGAATTGCGGGCCTTCATGATGCGGGCCCGAATTTCGGCGACAGCCGAGAAGTCGAGGCCGAAACATGGATTTGAGACGATCAGCAGGTCCACCTCGCCGGTCAGTTCGCGGGCGAGCACGGCACGCTGCACGTTGCCGCCTGAAAGTGCCGCGATCGGCGAGGATGTGGAAGCGGTCTTCACCTTGAAATCCGAAATCAGCACGGCCGCCCGCTCTTTCATCTTGCCCTTGTTCAGCCAGGTCGCATCCTTGCCGTTCGCCGCCAGGTCGAAGGTCCGGAAGGCGAGATTTTCGCTGACCGTCATGCGCGGGGCGCAGGCGTTCTGCAACGGCTCCTCCGGGATGAAGCGGACGTTGTTCCTGCGGGTCTCGGGGCGCGTTGCGCCGTAGGCCTCGCCATTGACGCTCACGCGGCCGCTGTCGACCGGCCGCTGGCCGGCGAGGATTTCCGTCAGCTCTTTCTGACCATTGCCCGAAATGCCGGCAATGCCGACGATCTCGCCGGAGCGGACGATGAGATTGTCGATCGCGATGGTCTTGAGGCCAGAGCGGTCCGGCGCCTTGACCTGTTCCACCGCAAGGACGGGCCTGGCGTTTTCGGCGACGGGAACGCGGCTGTCGAGTTCTGCAAGCTTCACGTCGCCGATCATCATGGCGGCCATATCCGATGTCGAGAGGTCGCCGACCTTGCCGGTGCCGACCAGCCTGCCGCGCCGCAGGATCGAGACGGCATCGGCGAATTTCGTCACCTCGTGGAACTTGTGCGAAATCATCAGCACGGTCAGTTTGCCGCGCTCGGTCATTCCCCTGATGAGACCCAGCATCTCATCGGCTTCGGCAGGCGTCAGAACCGAGGTCGGTTCGTCGAGAACGAGAAAGGAGCGGCCGAGATAGAGCTGCTTGAGGATCTCCAGCTTCTGCTTCTCGCCGGCGGCAAGCTCGCTCACCGGCCGGTCCAGCGGGATCCTGAACGGCATGCGCTCCATGAAGGCGGCAAGGTCCTTCCGCTCCTTCGCCCAGTTGATGATGGCCGGCACTTCGGCGCGGCTGATGACGAGGTTTTCGGCGCCGGTCAGCGACGGGACGAGCGTGAAGTGCTGATAGACCATGCCGAGACCATAGATGGCGGCGTCTTTGGGTGAGGCGATGGCCACTTCGCGGCCGTCCACCGAAAGCGTTCCCGCGGTGGCGCGGTAGAAGCCCATGATGCATTTGACGAGGGTCGATTTGCCGGCCCCATTTTCGCCGAGCAAAGCATGGAAGCTGCCGGCGGGCACCTTGATCGAGACATGGTCGAGCGCCGTGAAGCTGCCGAAGCGCATCGTCATGTCGAGCGTATCGATCCCGACGGCCCTGCCGGTCTGCGGGAGAGGTGTGTCGCGGACCGTGCTCATGGCAGCTGGCTCACAAGCGTTTGCGAATTGGAGACGGAGCCGAAGACACCGCCCTGCATCTTCACCATCTTGATGGCGGCGAGATGGTTGCCGTAGTCGGTCGCGCCGCAGCAATCTTCCAGCAGCAGGCATTCAAAACCGCGGTCGTTGGCCTCGCGCATCGTGGTGGAGACGCAGACATCGGTGGTGATGCCGGTCAGCATGATGTTTGCGATGCGCTTCTGGTTGAGGATCAGTTCAAGGTCGGTGGCGCAGAAGGAACCCTTGCCCGGCTTGTCGATGATCGTTTCGCCTTCGATCGGATAGAGTTCGGGGATAATGTCCCATCCGGGTTCGCCGCGGGTCAGGATACGCCCGCAAGGGCCTGGATCGCCGATTCCTGCGCCGATCCGCTGCGAGCGCCATCGTTTGTTGGCCGGCAGGTCGGCAAGGTCGGGCCGATGGCCTTCGCGCGTGTGGATGATGTGATAGCCCTTGGCGCGCATGGCCGCCAGCACGCGTTTGATCGGCTCGATCGGCGCCTGGACGAGCGACAGGTCATAGCCCATGTGATCGACATAGCCGCCCTTGCCGCAGAAATCCGTCTGCATGTCGATGATGATGAGGGCGGAGTTCTCTGGCCTCAGATCGCCGTTATAGGGCCAGGCATAGGGGTCGGCGTCGATATAATGTCCTTTGGTTTCGACCATGGCGTCCATCGTCTGCTTCTCCTATTCGCCTGCGAGTTTGAATGTTTCACCGTAACGCCGCGTCGGCTTCTCAAAGCCGCAGGACGTACCGTCCCTGACCTTCACCCGATCCTCCCAGGGAAGGTGGTATTTGCCAGCGACGAGGTCGTGCATGTAGGTATAGGGTGCGTCACCCGCGCCGCCGGAGACAGCGACATACCCGCGATGGCCGAATTGGTAGATATTGTTTTCGACGCCCCAGCCGAGGCGTGCTTCGCGCACCAGATCGGGACGGACTTCGGCGGTGATGATCTCGTTGACGTGCCCAGAGGCGCCGTGAGCGATGATCGTGCCGTCGAAATTGCAGACCATGCCTTCGCCCATGGAATCGAAGGTGCCGTCCGAGCCGCACATGCAGACGCTCGCCGTGACCATGAGATTGCAGAAGGCATTCGACTGGTTGGTGAATTTCCAGCTTTCACGAATTGGCGCGGTGTAACCGGCCGTGCGGATCATGATTTCCGCACCCTTGTAGGCGCATTCGCGTGCCATCTCCGGGAACATACCGTCATGGCAGATGATGAGCGCGAGCTTTGCACCCTTTGGCCCGTCGATGACCGGGATACCGACATTGCCAGGCTCCCATGGTTCGACCGGCACCCATGGATGCATTTTGCGATAATAAAGCTTCAGCTCGCCTTTATCGTCGATGACGATCCCGGAATTGTAGGGCATTCCCTCAGGGTTCAGCTCCATGATCGAGAAGCAGCCCCATATCGCGTTCCCCTTGCAAGCCTTCTTGAAGGCTGCGACCTCCGGCCCGTCGAGCGCGCACATGATCGCGGGATTGATCTCCATCGACAGGCCGTGAAGGGCATATTCAGGGAAAACAACCAGATCCATGCCGGGCTGGTTGCGTCGCGCTTTACCGACGAGATCCACGATCACTTGTGTCTGGCGGGCGAGGTCTTCTCTGGTGACCGTAACGGGAAGCTGCAATTGGACGAGGCCGATGCCGACGCCATGTTCCGATTTGTTCAATCCGCCGAGGCCGTTCATGACTTGGCTCCTTTCATGCTACTTTGTCAGGGAAAGCGCCCCGGGCGCACCGGCGAGCGAACGTGTCGGCGAGGAGGTGGCGATCATGATGGCCAGCGTCAGCACGTAAGGGGCGGCATAGAAGAGATAATAACCCTCGCTCACCCCAACCGATTGCAGCGCCGGCCCGAGCGCGCCGGCGCCGCCGAAGAGCAGGGCGGCAAGGAAGCAGCCGATGGGATTCCATCTGGCAAAGATAACGAGGGCTACGGCCATCAGGCCCTGACCGGAGGAAATGCCCTCGTTCCAGGAGCCGGGGTAATAGAGCGAAAGATAGGCGCCGCCGATCGCCGCCAGCGAACCGCCAACGGCGGTGGCGAGCAGGCGCACGCTATCCGGGTTGATGCCCATGGCCCGTGCTGCATCCGTACTGTCGCCGACGACGCGCAGGACGAGGCCGACGCGGGTATTCCTGAACGCCCACCAGAGGACGAAGGCAAGGGCGGCTCCTAGAAGGAACAGCACGTTGATGTTCAACGCCGCCTGGATCTGCGGCAGATTGGACCAGAAGCCGAGCGGAATTGCCGGCAGATGCGGCGCTGCCGGCTGGATGAAGGGCTTGCCGAGGAAGAAGGCGAGACCCAGGCCGAACTGCATCATGGCGATGCCGATCGCGATATCGTTGACCTTCGGCCATTTGCAGATCCAGCCGTGGACGAGGCCGAAGACCGCGCCTGTCGCCATGGCCGCGAGCACGCCGAGCCAAGGGGAATTCGTCATGACGGCGACGGCATAGGCCGTCATCGCGCCGAAGACGAGCGTGCCTTCGAGGCCGAGGTTGATGCGGCCGGAGCGCTCGGTGATTGTCTCTCCCAGGCTGACGAAAATGAAGGGGGTGGACACGCGGATGGCGCCCGCAAGGATGGCGAGGGGCACGCCCCATGCGCCGATGCCGGTCTCTTCCATCAGAGGCTCCTTTTCCAGAGGTCGGGATTGAAGATCTTGAAACGGCCGTAGAAGGTTTCGCAGAAGAGGATGACGAGGAAGAGCATACCCTGCAGCACCAGCACCGTGGCATCAGGCAGCCCCATGCGGCGCTGGATCAGGCCACCCGAGGCGTCGATGCCGCCGAGCAGGATCGCGACCGGAATGATCGCCAGCGGATTGTGGCGGGCAAGGAAGGCGACGAGGATGCCGGTATAGCCGTAGCCGGCGGCGAGCGAAGCATTAGCGCTGCCCTGGACGGCGGCGACCTCGATCATGCCGGCAAGCCCGGCGAAGCTGCCGGCGATCGCAGTGAAGCCGGCAATCAGCCGGCCCACAGGCAAGCCTTGAATCTGGGCCGCGCGCACATTGCCGCCGGCAATACGGGCGGCAAAGCCATAGCTCGTCAGTTCGATCAGGAGCCAGGAGAGGATGCAGGCGACAATGCCAATGACAAGGCCCCAATGCACGTCCATGCCGGGGATGTTGCCGAGCATATAGTCGGCGGGCAGCGGTTTGGTCGACGGCTTGTTGAGGCTTGCAGGATCGCGCAGCGGCCCTTCGACGAACTGGTTCATCAAGGCGATGGCGATATAGGAGAGCAGCAGCGACGAGATGGTCTCGTTGACGCCGCGGTAGTGGCGCAGGAAACCGGCAAGGCCGATCCAGATGCCGCCGGCCGCCATGGCGGCAATTCCCATGAGAACGAACGTCAGCAAGACCGGCGCCGAACCCGCGAGCGGCATGGCCATGGCCGCGGCGGCAACGCCGCCCAGCACGACCGCTCCTTCCCCGCCGATGATGACGAGGCCGAGGCGAGCGGGCAGGGCAACGCAGAGTGCCGTCAGGAGAAGGGGTGCGGCACGGCTTAGGCTGTTCTGCACCGAAAACCAGCTGCCGAAGCCGCCGGTATACATGAGCCCAAAAAGCACTGCCGGCGATTTGCCGATCGCCAGGACGAACAGGGAGAAGAGCGCAAGACCGATCAGGATGGCGGCAAGGCCGATGACAAAAGGTTCGGCTTTTCGCGCGATCCATTCGAGGATGGGGCGCAGCGAAGCCGGGTTTTCGGCGATGGATATTGCGGGATCATTGGCCTGGACGGTCATGGCGCTTCTCCCTTTGCGGTTTACGCCGTGGACCCGACGACACCTTCGACCAGATAGTTCATGCTTTCGAGCTCGATCGCGTCTTCGGCGTAGCTCTGGTCGGCGGTCACGACCGTGCTGCCCTTGTTGTCCTTGAGCGGTCCCTTGAAGACCGAGAAGCCGCCTTTCATCATCTCGGCGTGGGTGGCCTCGAAGGCCTTGCGCCCGGCATCGGAAACGCCGGGGCCGAGTGCGCTCATCTTGACGAAGCCGTCCTTCAGGCCGCCGCGCACGAAGTTGCCGAGCTTTTCGCCGGCCTGGGCCTTTTTGACGAAGTCGCTGTAGACGTTGCCCCAGGCCCATTCGGCGCCGGTCAGGTACTTCTCGGGCGCGAGCGGGCTCTGGTTGGCGTGATAGCCGCAGACGAAGGCGCCGCGGCCCGCCGCCGTCTCGGCCACGACCTTCGGGCTGTCGACATGGCAGGTGATGACATCGGCGCCCTGGTCGACCAACGCGTTGGTGGCTTCGGCTTCCTTGACGGCGAGCGACCATTCGCCGGTGAAGATCACCTGGCAGGTAATCGTCGGATCGACGGTGCGTGCGCCGAGCAGAAAGGCATTGATGTTCTGCAGCACCTGCGGGATCGGCTTGGCGGCGACGAAGCCGATCTTCTTGCTTTTCGTCGCATGGCCGGCCGCGATGCCGTTCAGATACTGGCCCTGAAAGATGTAACCGAAGTAGGAGCCGGTATTGGCCGGGTGCTTGCCCTCCTGCCAGAGACCGCCGCAATGGCGGAACTGGGTATCGGGATATTTGGCGGCCATCGCCAGCATGTGCGGATCGAAATAGCCGAAGGAGGTCGGGAAAAGCAGAGCCGCGCCGTCGAGGTTGATCATCGATTCCATCGTCTTCTGGACGTCGACCGTCTCCGGCACGTTCTCTTCCTCGACGACGGTGACGCCGGGCAGCGCCTTGACGGCGGCTGCACCCTCGGCATGCGCCTGGTTGTAGCCATAGTCGTCCTTCGGACCGACATAGATGAATCCGACGGTAAGGGCGCTCTGGGCAAGGGCGCGCGAGGAGAGGAGGCCGGGCGCGGCGCCGGCAAGGGCAACAGCAGCAGAAGCCTGAAGAAAATTGCGGCGGTTCATGGAAAGGAGTTTGGTCATTGGAATGCTCCCCTTGCGGCGGTTTCTGCCGGTTCATTGGTTACGGGGGAGTGCATGCAACTGATGTGCCAGATATTAAGGGATTGATTTTGCGACGGTAATTTCAAAGCGGTTCGACGGGTGTCATAAGTGTATGCAATTTCACCGATTCAAAGTATAAAATTTATGCAAAGCCTATAAAGTTGGCTGAAATTCCACGTTATAAAGAAAGTGAGCTTGTTTCCAGCCGCGGATTAATTCATTTTTCCACATGAAAACAATGTATTGTTTCCGTATTTGACTTTGTTTCGCGGACAATGCATGTGTATGCAGCATGACGAAGGACCAGAGTGACCCATCGAAGCAGATCCGGCACCGGGAGATCATCCGGGCAGGAACGACTGTCGAGCAGATGGTGCGGGCAATCGCCGACATGATCGTGACCGGGCAGATGCTGCCGGGCGACAAGCTCGACGAAATTTCGCTGGCAGCCCGTTTCGAAGTGTCGCGCACCCCGGTCCGTGAGGCGCTCCGGGAGCTCGGAGCGATGAGGCTTGTCGAACGCGAGCCGAACCGCAGCGCCGTCGTCACCAATGTGACGGAAACCTATCTGCATTCGATGTTCGAGGCGATGGCGGAGCTCGAGGCCATTTGCGCGCGGCTTTCCGCCGAGCGGATGACGATCGAAGAACGGCGCCTGTTGGAAATCGAGCACCGCGCCTCGGCCCGGCTCGTGCGCCAGGGCGCCGACGAAGAATATGCTGCCTATAACACCGAATTTCACAGCCGGCTTTATCGCGGCTCGCACAACGAGCACATTTATGAGCTGGTAACGCAGAGCAGGGCCCGGCTTGCGCCCTTTCGTCGAGCGCAGTTCCGGCTGTCCGGCCGGCTGGCGAAATCCTATGACGAGCATGACGTGATCGTGACCGCGATCATGCGGGCGGATGGCGCGGCCGCCGCGCGCGCCGCCTATGCGCATGTGGAAATCGTCAGCGATGCCAGCGCCGTCTTTGCGGCCGCTGCCGAGCGGAAAGAGCGCGGCGTTTGACGTCGGAGAGGGGTGCCCAGGAGTAGGCGGAAACCGCCCTTTGCATCCTTTCCTGTCCTTGTTATTCAACTAGATGGGAACGATGCTTAGTGTTCCGCTTCAGCAGGAAGTGCCGATGAAGAAGATTTTCAATCCGCCGTCCGTCCGCCGTCCATTTGGAAATTACAATCACGGGCTGCTGGTGCCGCCAGGGGCTTCGCTGCTCGTCGTTTCAGGCCAGCTCGGCATCGGTCTCGACGAAAAGGTGCCGGAAGATATCGGCAAACAGGCGGAGCTTTGTTTCGAAGCGATCAAGGCCATTCTCGCCGATGCGGACATGAGTTTTGCGGATGTCATCCGCATTTCGGCATTCGTGACGAAGCGTGAGGATTTTCCGGCCTATATGGCGGTGCGCGATCGCTATACGCTCGATCCGAAGCCGGTCTCGACGTTGATCATCGTCGGCGGGTTCACCCGACCGGAATTCCTCGTCGAAGTCGAGGTCACCGCCGCCAAAATATTGTGATGACGCGTGTCAGAACCGTTCCATCGCCATCTGCACCTTTTCCAGAAACCGCGCCCGTGTTTCAGGCGTGCAATTGTTCATGTCGTAATGAGCAAGGAAGGTGACCGGCCGAAGCGGATTGATCTGCGCCCTCAGCACGCGCTTGACGATCCTCTTCGGCGGGTTGCCGGCCACGAAGGCGCGGAATGGGGTTGCGCCGTAGGTCAGCACGGCGGCGAGCTTGGTGATATGGCGCAACCGCGATTCCACCTTGCCGTCGACGAGTTCGAAAGAGACGCCCGGGAGCCAGACACGATCGAAATAGCCCTTGAGGATTGCCGGGAAACCGAAATTCCAGACAGGCGTCACCAGCACCAGTCCTTCGGCCTGTTTCAGCCGATCGACATAGGGCTTCACCAGTGCGGTATTGCCGGGGTAGTCGTGATAGGCGAGCCGGTCGTTGCGTGACAGCACGGGATCGAATTTCTCGGCATAGAGATCGCAGGCATCCACCTCGTGACCGGCTTTGCGAAGGCTTTCCAGCGTCTGTTTGTAAAGCGCCTTACCGTAGCTTTCCTCGACCGGATGCGAGTGAAGGACGAGAACTCTCATGAGGCCCCCATGACGCTCGCAAGCCCTGGGAAGAGATAGTTCTTGCCGGCATCGAAATCGAAATCGGGGTTCTCCCAGGCGATCATCTTGCCGGGATTGAGGAGCCCCCTCGGGTCGGTCTCGTGCTTGAAGGCGAGTTGCACCTTGTCGGTGCGTTTCATGCCGCCTTCCTCGAGCGTGTATCGGTGCGGATTGAAGATCGGGCAGCCGTGATCCTGATGGATCCTGATGATCTCCTCGAGGCGTTCCTCCGAGGTATAGCGCACCAACGGCAGGCCGGAGCACTGGATCTGCCCGTCGAACCTGATGAATTCGAGATGGCCCGGCACTTCGTCCCCGAAGATCTCGACCATCTTGGCGACCTTGGCCACGTGATCCGGCCCCGGATACTGAACCTGCAGATAGGTGAAGTTGGGATCGACCTTCAGGGCGCGCAGCGTCGTGTGGTTCCAGGCAAGCTCATAGGCATGCGGAATGCCCTTCATGGTTTCGACCGTATCGGATTGGAAGATGACCTCGCCCTTGTGCGCGGCGGCGAAGGCCAGGAACGCGTCCATTGAATGCGGCGCGATCATCAGCACCACCACCGACTGGCCCTTGCGAATATAGGGTTTGTGGCGGGTGAAATAATCATGCGGTATGGGTGCGGCGATCGGCGCGATCTCCTTGACGAGGATGCCGTTGCATTTGGCGAGCGCATCCGAGAAGCGTACGGCGGCCATGAAGTCGTCGTAACCGACGAGCACGTCGACCCAGTCATAGGCTGGCGCCAGCGGCATTTCGATCTCGGTGATGATGCCGTTGGTGCCATAGGCATGGCTGACCTTCTGCAGGTCCCAGCCGGTGAGGTCGAGCACGCGCGGTTCGGCTTCCATGGTGACGACGCGCAGGCGCAGAATATTGCCGAGATCGCGCAGGCCGCCCCAGGTGATCGAGCCGACCCCACCGGAGCCGCCGGCGATGAAACCGCCGACGGTCGCCGTCTGCGCCGTCGACGGATGGAAGCGCAGCTCCTGGCCGGAATGGGCCTTGGTCTGCCTGTCAAGCTGGGCAATCACGATGCCAGGTTCGCAGATCACCCGGCCGGGATGGATTTCCTTGACCTTGTCCATGCCGGCAAGGTTCAGGACGATGCCGCCGGAAAGCGGCATGGCCTGGCCGTAATTGCCGGTGCCGGCGCCGCGCGGCGTTACCGGCACGCCATGGGCGAAAGCCACTTTCAGCGTGCGGATGACCTCTTCCTCGGTCTTCGGGGTAACCACGAGGTCGGCCGTCACATTGTCGAGCTGCGCCTTCAGGATCGGCGAATACCAGTAGAAGTCACGGCTCTTCTGGCGCACCAGCGCCGGATTGTCCTCGACGGCGATGCCTTCGAGTTCCTTCTTGATCGTCTGATAATCCGGCATGTCAGGCTCCAACGACGCTGTCGAGTTCACGATAGTCCGGCAGGCTGCGGTCGATCACCTTGCCGCGGCGAAGGACGACGCGGTCTGACTGCGGACGGGAAAGAAATTCGCTCCAGCGCCTGGCGCTGAAGAGCACGAGATCGGCCGGGGCTCCGACGGCGATGCGGCCCATATCGGCGCGGCCGAGAATATCGGCGGGCGAAGTGGTGACGATGCGCGCGGCCGTATCCAATGGGTGATCGAGATGCAGGATGCGCACCGCCTCGCGGAATACCTCCACCGGGTCCAGATCGCCGTAGGCGTAGAAGGGGTCGCGGGTATTGTCGGAGGCGACCGCCGTTGCCACACCGGCCGCGGCCAGTTCCTTGAAGAGAGTAATGCCGCGCCAGCGCGGTGTCCGGCCGGGGTAGCGGTCCTGCAGATACATGTTGCACATCGGCAGCGAGACGATGGAAATGCCGGCCTTTGCAACGAGCTCGACCGTGCGCTTTGCGGCCTCCTCGTCCTGGCGGGCGAGCGAGCAGCAATGGCCGGCCGTTAACTGGCCTTCGAACCGGTTGCGCAGCACGGCCTCGGCAATCGCCTTCAAGGTCTCGGCAGCGGGATCGTCGGTCTCGTCGACGTGGAGGTCGACATCGAGGCCGTTGTCGGCGGCAGTTCTGAAAAGCACGTCGAGCTGGCTGTCGAGATCGGCGGTCATCCGGCTGACGCCGCCGATCAGTCCGCCTTTTTCGCGTACGACAGCAACCAGGTCGGCGAAAAAGGCCGCATCCGCCATATTTTCCATCGGGAAGAGCGCTACAGCCTGCAGCGCGATCCGGTCCTTCCATGCCTCGCGCATCTCGGCAAAAACCTCGAAGGAAATGCGGTGCTGCGGCGCCAGCGAGTCGAGATGCGTGCGGATCAGGCTGGTGCCGTGCGCATAGGCCGAGCGCAGCGAAAATTCCATGCGTTTCCAGACATCCGCCGCTGACCAGTTCGCTTCGCGGTCCGTGCGCACGGCCTCCAGCGCGCCCATGAAAGTGCCGTCCGCATTGGCGTTGCGCGGCCAGATATGCCCCTTGTCGAGGTGCGTGTGCATGTCGGCGAAACACGGCCAGACCATGCCCTCCTTCAGGTCGGATCTCGCGAATTCCGCCGGCGTTTCGCCCGCCGGCAGCAGTGCGGAGATGACGCCATTGGTGATGACGATATCGGCCTTGATCAGACCTTCGACGGCAGGCGCGTCAAATCCGACGGTGGCGGCGGCGGGAAGCGTCGCGTTGCACAGTGCGAAGCGGCCGGCATTGGGCGGAGAGATGAAGGGATAGGTCATCAGTTTTCCCGTTTCAGGCTGCTCTCGTGCCAGCGGTGCAGGGCAAGCCAGGAAATGAACGAGGTGAGGGCAAAGATCGCGACGCCGAGAAGCGAAAGCATCAGCAGCGCGGCGAAGAGGCGGGGGATGTTGAGCCGGTACTGAGCTTCGAGAAGCCGGAAGGCGAGCCCGGAACCCGCACCCGCCGATCCTGCCGCAAATTCCGCGACGACGGCGGCAATCAGCGCCAGGCCGCCGCCGATCCTAAGGCCTGTCATGAAATAGGGCTGGGCGGCGGGCAGCTTGAGATAGAGCAGTGTCTGCCAGCGGGAGGCGCCGTAGAGTTCGAAGAGATTGATGAGATTGTGGTCGACGCTTTTCAGCCCCTGGACCATGTTCGACAGGATCGGAAAGAAGGCGACGAGGAAGGCGCAGATCAAAAGCGCCACCTGCGTCGAGGGCGCATAGATCAGGATCAGCGGCGAGATCGCGACGATCGGCGTCACCTGCAGAATGACCGCGAGCGGATAGAAGGCGAGTTCGATCCAGCGCGATTGCACGAGGAAGATCGCAAAGCCGACGCCGCCGACAAGTGCCAGCATCAGCGACAGGAAGGTGATTTTGGTGGTGACCCAGAAGGCGGGCGCAAGCGTGGCCCAGTCGGTCACGAAGGCGTTCGCGACAGCCGCTGGCCCCGGCAGGATATAAGGCGGCACGTCTGACAGTTTCACATAGGCGTACCAGATCAGAAGGAGGAGAGCGATGACGAGCAATGGAACGGCGATCCGCAAGGCGAGATCGCGGCGCCTGGCGCTCGCGGCATCCGGATGGGGCGATGCGCCGGTCTCGTCGCTCATCAATGATCTCCAGCCGAATTGATTGCGCCGATGAGCGAATGGGAGACCGTCTCGCAGGCCTTCCTGTATTCTTCGGAACTGCGGTAATAGGCATCGCGCTCCAGGCTGGTCGTTAGCGGGACGTCTGCGTGCACCCGGCCGGGCCTTGCCTTCATCACGACGATGCGGTTCGAGAGATAGGCCGACTCGAAGACGGAATGGGTGACGAAGATGACGGTGATGCCGGTCGTCTTCCAGAGCCGCAGCACGTCGTCGTTGAGCTTCTGACGGGTGATTTCGTCGAGTGCGGCGAAGGGCTCGTCCATCAGCAGAAGTTTCGGTTTCGTCACCAGCGCGCGGGCGATCGAGACCCGCATCCTCATGCCGCCGGAAAGTTCGCGCGGATAGGCCTTGGCGAAATCCTGCAGACCGACCGTGGTCAGTACATCCATGATCCGCTTGGAGGCTGCCGCTTTCGAAACACGCCTCAGCCTCAGCGGCAGGTGGACATTGTCGAATACGTTCTTCCAGGGCATCAGCGTTGGCTCCTGGAAGACGAAGCCGATATCGCCCTCCGGCAGGCCTTTCGAATTGATGCGCGAACTCGGCCAGTCGATCGCCCCCGATGTCGCGTCGCCGAGGCCGGCGATGATGCGCAGCGCCGTCGACTTGCCGCAGCCGGAAGGGCCGAGGAGGCTGACGAATTCGCCGCTTTCGACGGTGAGTGACATGTCCGAAAGTGCGACGGTTCCGCTGGAAAAGACCTTCGAAACCGAGCGCATGACGACCAGTGGCCGCTTGCGCGTCTCTTGCGGGAATACGGCCTGGGCTTCTGCTAACGGCATTGCCTGTCTCGTTCATGCGGGAAGTTGCAATCCGCCGCGACCCGCGGCGGATCATTGGGGGGTGCGGCCAGCCTACTTCTTCATCGCAATGCCGGTGCTCTTGCAGACGAATTTCGTCGTAAACGCCTTGGTGTAATCCGTCTCCGGCTTGAAGACCTTGATCGCGACCATCTCTTCGAAGAACGCCTTGTAATGGGCATCGGTGATGCAGCCGATGCCCTTGTCCAGGCTGTCGCCGGACTCGATGATGCCGTATTCCTTCATCTTGGCGATCGAATAGGCGATCTGACCATCCGTCATTTCAGGATTATCCTTCTTGATCAGTTCGTTCGCCTTGCGGTTGTCGCCGTAGAGATAGTTGTACCAGCCCTCGATGGAGGCATCGACGAAGCGCTGAACCACATCCGGCTTACTGTCGATCATCGTTTGCGTCGTGGTGATCATCGTCGAATAGGGAGAGTAGCCGTTGTCGGCGAGCAGGAAGACCTTAGGTTCGAAGCCGGCCTGCTTCTCAATCTCATAGGGCTCCGAGGTGAGGTAGCCTTGCTGCGCGGACTCCTTGTCCGCGAGGAACGGAGCCGGGCTGAAATTGTAGGGCTTGTATTGCTCGTCCTTGAAGCCTTTGAAATTCGCCTTCATCCATTCGAAATAGGTGAGGTAGCCGTCCTTGCCGAGAAACAGCGTCTTCAGCTTCGCGAGGTCTTCGAATTTCTCGATGCCGGCGTCCGGGTGGGCGATCAGCACCTGCGGATCCTTCTGGAAGATCGCCGCGACATCGACGAGCGGAATGCCCTGTTCGACGGCCGAGATTTCGCCCTGCGGGCCGCCCATGTAGAAGTCGATCTTGCCGGAGATCAAAAGCGCGCTGTTTGCCGCGTTCGGGCCGCCCTGCACGATGGTCACGTCGAGGCCGTGTTTGGCATAGGTGCCATCGGCGACCGCCTGGTAAAACCCACCGTGTTCGGCCTGGGCTAGCCAGTTCGTGCCGTAACTCACCTTGTCGGCCGCATGGGCGGAGGCCATGGCGGCAAGCGCGCCGCCAAGACCGGCAAGTGCGGAAAGGCCCCAGTTCTTCAGTGCATCGGCCATGATCTGCGTTCCCCTTCTGAGCGCGGAACGCCCATCGCGACGTTCCATTTTCCTCATAGGAGCGGTTGCGTTGCTCTTTGAAAAGCATCAAATTTCGTGCGCAATGATGCCTTTTCGGCATCTCAGCGAAAGCCTGTGCCTAATTTGTGCGTCTGCTTTATTTTTATGCAACGAGGTTGCGATGCTGCATTCCAGAAAGCTTATCTACATCAATGAGATCGCCCGCACCGGCTCGATCCGCAAGGCGGCGGCGCGGCTGAACGTGGCGTCGTCGGCGATCAACCGGCAAATTCTTGCGCTGGAGGAGGAGATGGGCGCGCCGCTCTTCGAGCGCCTGCCGCGCGGTCTGCGGCTGACGGCCGCCGGCGAACTTTGCATCGAACATATTCGCGAGGTGCTGAAGAATTACGAGCGGCTGGAGGGGCGCATCCGCAGCCTGAAGATGCAGCAGGCCGGCAAGGTCCGCATCGTCACCACGGTTGGCCTGGCGGCAGGTCCGCTGCCCGACATCATTGCCCGGTTCCAGTCGGAGCATCCGCGTGTCTTCATGCAGTTGCGCAACGACGCCGGTACGATGACCTTCAACCCGGTGATCTCAGGCGAGGTGGATATCGGCCTTGGCTTCAATATTCCGGCAACGCCCGGCATCCGGACGCTTGGCAATTTCGACATTCCGATCGGTGTGGTTTTGCCCCCCGGTCACCACCTGATCGGGTCCGGCCCGATCAACCTGGCGGATATCGTCCAGGAGCGCCTGGTGCTGGCGCAGCAAGGCACCAGCCTGCGCGATGTGATCAATCTGGCGCTCGCGCGCCTCGACGTGCATGTCGAGCCGGTGCTCGAAACCAATGCCTCGGAGATGCTGAAGAAGCTGGTCAAGTCGGGAGCGGGGCTGACGATCCTCAATCCGCTCGACGTCATCACCGAATGCCGCCAGGGCGAGCTGGTCTTCCGGCCAATCGCGGAGCCGCATGCCCGCCACCAGCCGATGAAGCTTTTTGCCCGCGCCCGCGCGCCGCTCGATTCCGCGACCAGTCTCTTCGTCGAATATCTCCTGGCTGAACTGGCCGGTCTGGTGGAGGAATTGCAGGCCAAAGGCCACATCGCGGCGGAAAAACCCGCAGCGATGTGAGCGGTGCCGCGGCGCAGACCTATCTCGAATAGAGATTGGAAAGCGGGTAGCGCTTCAGGTCATGGAGCAGTTCGATGAACCCTTTGACCTGGTGGCGGCAGATCGCTTCGCCCTTCTCGGCGGTGCCGAGCGACGCGTCGCCGACGACGCCGTTGGGATTGAGGTCGTGGGCGATCCAGGCGAGCGAATGCGGCGGCAGCGGCTGGATGTATTTCGATTGCCCGCGCATCCACTCCGCCTTCGAGGTGAAGTTCTCCGCCCTGTCCATCCGCACCAGGTCCGGCCGGAAATGGAGCATGAGCGAAGTTTCCACCTCGCCGCCGTGGATGCCGTATTTCAGCTCTTGTTCGCCGATCATCCCCTCCGGGTGTCCAAAGCGGCCCCATTGCGTGGAGACGACGGCCATCTGGTGACGCACGCGCAGTTCGCGCGCGACGATGCTCATGATATCGACGTTGCCGCCATGAGAATTGACGATCACCAGCTTGCGGATGCCGGCTTCGGCCACCTTGGCGCCAATCGCCGTCCAGACCGGAATCAAGAGTTCTGCGCTGAGCGACAGCGTTCCCGGCCCATAAACGTGTTCATTCGCCTTTCCGATCTCCTGCGTCGGCAGAACAAGGAAATCGAGATCGGCGGGCTTCTGCTTTCGAAGCTCAGCCAGCATGCCGTTGGCAATTGCAACATCGGTCGCGATCGGCAGGTGCGGACCGTGCTGTTCCGTAGAGGCGATCGGAAGGATGGCAATGGTCGTGTCGGGCGAAAGGCCGGCGAAATCGCCGGTATTGAGTTCGTTCCAGTAGAATGGCATCGCCATCGCCGCACCTCTCGTTGCTTTCAAGCAGTGAGTAGGGAAAATTATTGCGCGCGAAAAGCATCAATTTGCGGCCGGACCGATGCCTTTTTGAGGCTTGTTCGCCGAGATCGCGCAGGTCCTGGCAATGAGACCCCTCAGAAGAAGCTGTGCTGCCTTCGATAGAAATCCTCGCATCCTCTCCCCCTTCACGCCACCGGACTGATTGAGCGAACATAGTTGCGCCAGCCGCCGAATTCGGTGATCTCCCGGCCGCCCGTGACCGCATGCGCCTCGCACAGGAATCCCGTGATGCAACTCGCGTCGTCGAGCGTGATCTTGCCGACGCCGAGCGGCGCTGGAATGTTCTGGACAAAACGGGCGAATGCGGCCGGTGGCAGCGCCCAGATCTCGATCTCCACGCCATCGCCGGCAAAGGCCGGATCGCGCACCAGCCCGGGCTTGGGCGGGATCGTGCCGGGGAGGGCAAAGAGGCGGTAGCTGCCATCCGTTCGTCCCGTTCTCAACCTGTATCCGCCCGTTCGCGTCAGTTCGTGGTTCAGCGGCATGTCAGTCAGATGGGCACCGACGACGACGATCGGGACGAAGTCGTCGGCCGGCGGTGAAACGCGGCTTTCCTCTGGCAGCGCGATGTTGCGGTCCCTACCCATTCCCGCTTCCGCCGTGCGGTGCAGGGCGTCGGCAAAGGGCGCCAGCGCATCATCGGTGAAGGCGGGTCCCACCAGCATCACGCCTGCAGGCAGATGACGGTCTGCGTCAAAGCCGGCGGGAATGGCGATCGCCGCGCAATCGAGCAAGTTCGCAAAATTGGTATAGCGGCCGAAATGGCTGTTCTTGACGATCGGGTCCGCCTGCATTTCTTCGACGCTGTAGGTGGTGGGGGATGTCGGCAGCATCAGGAAATCCACCTTCTCCCATTCGGCCCTTGTTTTCTGCCGCAATGCTTCCAGCCTGTAGCGGCCCTCAAAGGCGTCGACGGCATCGTAGGCCTTTGCCCCTTCGATGATTACTCGCACCGTCGGGTCGAAGTCGCCGTCATTCGTTGCCAGGAATTCCTTGACCGCCGCCAGCCGCTCGGCGACCCAGGGGCCATTGTAGAGCAGCTCGGCCGCCTGCCGGAAAGGCGCGTAGTCGAAGGACACGATCACCGCACCCAGCGACCGCGCCCTTTCGATTGCCGCGTCATAGAGCGCCTCCACCTGCCTGTTGCCGTAAAATTCCCGTTCAGCACCATCGAGGACACCGATGCGCGGGCGCGTCGACGGCAGGCTCGCCCGTGTGGCTTGCCGTGAAAACGGATCCCGGGCGTCATAGCCTTCCATGATCCCGCGGATGGCGATGCCGTCGCCGACCGTCGCGGCGAAGACGGTGACGACATCGACGCTGCGGCAGGCCGGCACCACGCCGACATTGGGCACCAGCCCCGGCGTCGGCTTGATGCCGACGAGGTTGTTGAAAGCGGCCGGCACGCGGCCGGAACCGGCCGTGTCGGTTCCGAGCGAGAAGCTTGCCAGACCGGCCGCCACGGCGACGGCCGAACCAGAGCTGGAGCCGCCGGAGACATAGTTGCGATCGAAAACCGAACGCGGCGCGCCGTGCGGCGAGCGCGTGCCGTTCAGCCCCGTTGCGAACTGGTCGAGATTGGTCTTGCCGATCACGAGGGCGCCGGCTGCCCGCAACCGTGCAACCGTTGTCGCATCCGCCTGCGGGTGATAGGCGAAGGCTGGGCAGGCAGCCGTCGTCGGCAGGCCGGCGACATCGATATTGTCCTTGACGGCGAAGGGAATGCCCCAGAGCGGCAGGCTGTTCGGTTCGGGCGCGCGGGCCACCAGCTCTCGGGCGGCGGCGCGTAATTCTTCCTCGGGCGTCATCGTGATGAAGATGGCCGGATCGTCGGACGCACTGCATCTTGCGATGACCTCTTCCACCAGCTCGAGCGGGGACAGGCCCGCCACATAGGCGGACCGCAGCGAGGCAAGATCAAGAATGGTGGGGAGCATTAGATTTCCTCCAGAATGACCAGCACATCGCCGGCTTTGACATTGCGACCGGGGCCGGCGCGCAGATCGCGGACGCGGCCGCCGGCATGTGCGGTGACGTTGATTTCCATCTTCATGGATTCGATGATGGCCAATGTGTCGCCGGCGGCCACCGGCTGCCCTTCTTCGACGAGGATCTTCCAGACGTTGCCCGGCACGGCGCTTTCGACACCGAAGCAACCCTGCGGTATCTCGCCGGTAAGGCTGGCGCCGGTGCTCTCATCGACGGTGAAGCTGTCGAGGCCGAGTTCCTTCCAGCGTTGCCGCTCCGTTTCGAATGCAGCCTGCTGCCTCGCTTTAAAGGCGCCTATGGCGGCGGCCTCGCGGGCAAGCCCGGTCTCATAGGCGCCATAGGAGAACTCGCTTTCATCTATCCTGACCGGATATCCTCCGCGCGGAAAGGCGGCGCGGGCTTCGGTCAGCTCTTCGTGGCTGACGGGGAAGAAGCGGACCTGATCGAAGAAGTCGAGCAGCCACGGCTTGTCCTTGGCAAACACCGGCGTCTGCCTCCATGTATTCCAGACCTGGATGGTACGCCCGAAAAGCTGATAACCGCCAGGGCCTTCCATGCCGTAGATGCACATGTAGGCCCCGCCGATGCCGACGGCATTTTCCGGCGTCCAGGTACGGGCCGGATTGTATTTTGTCGTCACCAGCCGATGGCGCGGATCGACCGGTGTCGCGACCGGTGCGCCGAGATAGACATCGCCGAGCCCAAGCACGAGATAGCTGGCGTCGAAGACGATATCGCGCACCGCCTGTTCATCCGGCAGACCGTTGATGCGGCGGATGAACTCGATGTTATCAGGGCACCAGGGCGCGTTTGGCCGCACGAGTTCCTGATATTTGCGCATGGCGAGCTCGGCATCCGCGTCATTCCAGGAAAGCGGCAGATGGACGATGCGGCTCGGTACCTTGACGTCTTGCGCGGCCGGCAGGCCCGCCTCGATCTCTGCCAGGAGGCCGAGCAGGCGCTTGCGGGTCAGTGTCGTGCCGTCATAGTGGATCTGCAGCGAGCGGATGCCGGGCGTGAGATCGATGATCCCGGGCAGCCGTGCCTGCGATACGGCTTGCATCAGCAGGTGCACCCTCAGCCGCAGAGCGATGTCGAGCGTCATCGGTCCATATTCGACGAGCAGATTGTCGTCGCCCTGGCGGCGATAGACGACGGAGACCGGGCCGTCGTCGCGCTTGCCGATGATCGGCGAGCCCGCCTCCTCCCTTGCCCGATGCACGACTGGGCCGGCGACCGGATCTTCTGGCCGCACGGCGGGATGAAAGCGGATCCGGTCGCCAGGCTTGAACTGACCCATCTTCCATTGCTCGTCACGGGCAATCACCGCCGGGCAGACGAAGCCGCCGAGGCTCGGCCCGTCGGGCCCGAGGATGATCGGCATGTCGCCCGTGAAGTCGATTGCGCCGATGGCGTAGGCATTGTCATGCAGGTTGGAGGGATGAAGGCCAGCCTCGCCGCCGTCGCTACGCGCCCAATTCGGCGCGGGGCCGATGAGGCGCACCCCCGTGCGGGCGCTGTTGAAATGCACCTCGTAGCTCGTCGAAAACAGCGTTTCTATATCGCTGTCCTGAAAGAAATCCGGCGACCCATGCGGACCGTAGACAACGGCGACATCCCATTCCCGCGTCAGTTCAGCGGGCTCCGTCGCGGGCATCGGCGGCTCGGCCGCGGCCTTGCGGGCAAGATGCAGAACGTGGCCGGTCTTCAGCGTGCCGGTGGCGTTGCCGCCGAACTGGCCGAGGCCGAAGGTGGCGCGCGAGCCGAGGACGATCGAGGCGGCGAAACCGCCCGCGACGGCGAGGTATGCGCGCTGCCCCGGTCCATCGATGCTGCCGATCGAGAGGATCTGACCGGCGCGGATCATCACGGCCACGTCATGCGGCATTGTCTCGCCGTCGACGCTCATCGCCATTCTGGCGCCGGCAAGCGCGACCACCGTATCGGTGTGGAACTTCAGCACCGGGCCGGACACCGTCAGTTCCAGTGCTGCAACCGTGTCGCCATTGCCGACGAGGCGGTTGGCGTGGCGGAAGGAGCGCTCGTCCATAGGGCCGCTCGGCGGCACGCCGACATGCCAGAGGCCAAGCCGGCCCGGCAGTTCCTGAATGCTTGATTGGGCGCCGGGCGCGATCACCTCGATGACGTCAGGCACGAAGGAAAAATCGCGCAGCGCCGTCGTCGCCACCTTGCCGCCGGCGAGGAGTTCGGAGCCGGCAATGGCGCTGAGATAATCGAGATTGGTCTCGATGCCGGATATCGATGTTTCCGCAAGAGCCTTCTTCAGCTTTTCGATCGCCGTCGGGCGGTCTTCGGCGGAGACGATCACCTTGGCAAGCATCGGGTCGTAGAAGGGCGTCACCTCCGTGCCGGTTTCGATCCAGCCGTCGATGCGCGCGTCCTGGGGAAAGACGACCTCCGTCAGCAGCCCAGCGCTCGGGCGGAAGTCGGCATGCGGCATCTCGGCATAGACGCGCACTTCGATCGCTGCACCTTTCGGCCCTAGTGTTTTGGCGCCGGAGAGCACGTCTTCGCCCGCGGCCTGGCGGATCATCCACTCGACGAGGTCGATGCCGAACACGGCTTCCGTGACGGGATGCTCGACCTGAAGACGCGTGTTGACCTCAAGGAAATAGAATTCCTCGCGCAGCGGATCGTAGATGAATTCGATCGTGCCTGCCGATTCATAGGAAACCGAAGCGCCGAGATCGACGGCTGCCTTGTGCAGGCGGCCACGGGTTGCAGCTGAAAGACCGGGGGCAGGGGTCTCCTCGACCACTTTCTGGTTTCGCCGCTGCAGCGAGCAGTCCCGCTCGCCGAGCGCGATGACGTTGCCTCTGCCGTCGCCGAAGATCTGCACCTCGACATGCCGGGCCTCCGCCACGAAGCGTTCTATGTAGACGCGTGCGTCGCCGAAGCTTGCGCGCGCCGTGCGCTGCACGCTCTCGAACGAAGCCTTCAGGCTTTCCGGATCGGCGCAGAGCTGCATGCCGATGCCGCCGCCGCCGGCCGTACTTTTCAGCATCACCGGGTAGCCGATCGCTTCCGCTGCGGAAAGCGCTTCCTCGGCGCTCGACAACAGGCCCGTACCGGGCAGAAGCGGTACGCCGCTCGCCTTGGCGAGTTCGCGGGCCGTATGTTTCAAGCCGAAGGCCGATAGATGCTCCGGCCGAGGGCCGATGAAGGCGATGCCTTCGGCGGCAAGCAGCTCGGCAAAACCGATATTTTCGGAGAGAAAACCATAGCCGGGATGGACGGCTTCCGCTCCCGTCGACCTGCACGCGGCGATGACGGCATCGACATTCAGGTAACTTTCGCCGGCCGGCGGCGGGCCGAGACGGACGGCTTCGTCGGCCATCATCACCGCTTTGGCGAAACGGTCGGCATCGGAATAGACGGCGACCGAGGCAATGCCCATGCGCTGCAGCGTCTTGATGACCCGCACGGCGATTTCGCCGCGGTTCGCGATCAGGATTTTCTTGAACATGATCAGGCCTCGCCATCCCAGATCAGCACCCGGATCGGTGTCGGATCGAAGCCGTTGCACGGGTTGTTGACCTGCGGGCAATTGGAGATGACGCAGAGCACATCCATCTCGGCGACGAGTTCGACATAGTCGCCGGGCGCGGAAATACCGTCGACGATCGTCATCTCGCCGGTCGGCTGGATCGGCACGTTCATGAAGAAGTTGATGTTCGGCACGATATCGCGCTTACCCATGCCGTGTTTCGAAACTTCGAGCAGGAAGTTGTCGCGGCAGGCATGCAGGTATTTCGTGCCGTGGCCGAAGCGCACCGTATTGCTCTCGCAGGAGCAGGCGCCGGCCGAGGTATCGTGGCGGCCGCAGCTGTCGGCCGTCATGGTCAGCATGACATTGCCTTCGCTCGACATGATCTTCGTGCCGATGCCGACATAGGCGGCGCCCTGCATGCGCATCGTGTCCTGGTTGGAATAGCGCTCGGAGAAATCATCGGCGCGATAGAAAAGCGTGTCGATCGCCTGTTGGCCGTAGCTATCCTCGATACGGATGATCTGGCCCTTGCGCACGATGCCGGACCACGGCGCTTCGGCTGCGATGAAGTGATCCTGCGCGGCATTTTCCACGGCGCGGGCAGGGGAGGTCTGGATGAAATCGGACATCGTCTTCTCCTCAGGCCTGCATCAAGGCGTTGTTTTCGAAACCGCGCACCGCTTCGGCGGTTGCCGTGCGGCAAAGATCGTCCGCAGCCGGGACTGCAGCGTTGTAGCGCGTGATGACAACAGGTTTCGGCTGGTAGTTCGGATCCGGATCGAGGGGATGCGGGCAATTGGAAAAGCCGACCAGCATGTCCATCTCGGCACGCAGTTCGACATAATCGCCGCTGTTGGAACGCTTGGCCTGCCAGCCGAAGCCGCCGGCCTCGGCAAGGTGCACGGGCGCGAAGAGATTGAGGATGCCGGGAATATCGCGACGGGTAAGACCGAGCTTGCCGGCGACGAGGATCAGGTTGTCGCGGGTATTGCGCGTCTTTTCGCCCGGATATTTCGCCGCGTTCGAGGCAGCGGTCGAGCCGCCCATCAGACAGTCATGAGCGCCGGAACTGTCCTCAATCATCGAGAACATGACGCGGCCCATGTCGGAGAAGATCACGCGGCCCCTGCCGAGCGCTGTCGTCCACTGGACCTTGGCGGTATCGACCAGATTGATCCGTTCGCTGGTATCAGCGGCGCTCCAGGCGACGAGCGCCACGGTGGAATTGCCCTCCGCCTGATCGATGCGGATCGCTTCGCCGCGCGAGACTTTCGTCGACCAGTACCAGCCACCGGGGACGGTTTCCTGGTGGATGATGGCGCCGGCGTCGATCGCCGGCGCCGGCAAGGGGCTTGGGCCGGGCAGCGCCTTGGGGGCGAATTCCAGCCCCTTCTTCTGATGCTCCTCATAGCGCGCCCGGTTGGCGGCGATTTCTTCGGGTGAGCGTCCCACATGCATCATTGCATCTCTCCTGACGGTGCCAGGTCGTCCCGGCTGTGCCCCAGGGAAGCGACCGGGCCGTCCCGGTCGGGGCTGAAGATCGAGGGCTGGCCGGCAAGGCGCGGCGGCCAGATGGAAATATCCTTGGTGATGGTGGCGCCGTAGCGTTCCCGTTCCTCCGGCCGGTTGCGGCGGCGTTCGAAAGCCACGACGCGGCTGGCAAGCGTGAAGGCTTCGCGCATGTCATGTGTGACCATGACGACGGTCATCTGCGTCTCGTGCCAGAGCCGCTTCATCAGCGTGTGGATCTCGGCGCGGATACCGGGATCGAGCGCGCCGAAGGGTTCGTCGAGCAGCAGCACTTTCGGTTTCATGATCAGCGCCTGGGCCAGCGCAAGGCGCTGCTGCATGCCGCCCGAAAGCTGCGCCGGATATTTGCCTTCGGATCCGGCAAGGCCCACCTCGGCGATCAGCCGGCGCGCTTCCTCGAGCGCGTTGCGGCGCGCCGCGCCGAAGAGCCTGGCCCTGTAGCGCGCGGCGGTAAATTCCCTGCCGAGCAGCACATTGCCGAGCACGGTCAGATGCGGGAAGACGGAGTAGCGCTGGAAGACGACACCGCGATCCGGCCCCGGCTCCGGCGGCAGAGGTTCGCCGTCGAGCAGGATCTTGCCCTTCGTCGGCTGCTCCTGGCCGAGCAGCATGCGCAGAAACGTCGTCTTGCCACAGCCGGAGGGGCCGACTAGGGCGACGAATGCGCGCGAAGCGACGGTGAGCGACACGTCTTCCAATACGATCTGGTCGCCATATTCCTTCCAGACCCGTTCGATCTTCAGTTCGCTCATGCCTGCTTCTCCAGCTCCGACCAGGGGAAGACGGCGATCCGCAAGCGGTCGAGCAGGGCGTTCATGACCACGGCAAGCAACGTGATCCAGATGACATAGGGAAAGATGATATCCATCGAAAGATAGCGGCGAACGAGGAAGATACGGTAGCCGAGGCCGGAATCGGACGAGATCGCTTCGGCGGCGATCAGGAACAGCCAGGCGGGGCCGAGCTGCAGCCGGAGGCATGTGATCAGCCGCGGCAGGATCTGCGGCAGCACGACACGCAGGCCGATCTGCCAGGAGGAGCCGCCGAGCGTTTCAGCCTTGACGATCTGTTCGCGGGGCAGCTCCAGCGCCTTCAATGCCAGGTCCCGGATCATCGTCGGCGCAACGCCGATAACGATGAGGGCGATCTTTGAGGTTTCGCCGAGCCCCATCACAATGAAGAGGATCGGCAAAAGCGCGAGCGGCGGCACCATGGAGATAACGGCGATGAAAGGGGCGAGCAGCGCCCGGAGATAAGGCAACATGCCGATTAGCATGCCGATGAGAAGCGCGATCGCCGTCGAGATGCCGAGGCCGGAGAGCAGCCGGATCAGGCTTGCTCCGGTATCCGACCAGAGCAGATATTCACCCGTGCGCTGGTCGGCAACGAAAGCAAGACGGTTGATCGCATCGGCGAAGCCCGCCAGGCTCGGCAGAAGCTTATCATTGGCGTTTTCCGCCAGTCGCGCTGCCGAGCCGAAGGCATAGGCAAGGGCGAGCAGCACGAAGGGCAGCAGCGTCAAGGCAAGCTGCGCGCCCCGGCTCGGCCTCGTGTTGATCCAACGCATGGGAAATGCTCCGCTTGGAAAGGGGAGGAGGCGCGGGCGAACCGCGCCCCTGTTGTGATCAGAGCGAGGCGTCGGCCGCTGCCTTCATGTAGGTCTCGGTGAAGCGGAGCTTCACATTGGCGGCATCGCCCAGCACCTTGCCGTCAGGCATTTCGATACCGATCACGTCGGCAGATGGCGCGCCATTGCCGAGCAGGCCCTTCTCGAAGAGGAAGCCGCGGACGAGATCCATGGTCTTCGGCAGGCTGGGCGAGGCGGTGAAGGCAACGGCGTCGGCCGGTTTGTCGAAGAGCTTGGTCGCGGCGAGCTGCGCCTCGAAGCCGGCGAGATCAGTGCCGGATGCTGCGCCCATGGCTTCGCGGGCGGCTTTGCCCTCGGCGGTATCGGCCCGCAGCAGCGCTGCCGTCTCGTACCAGATGCCGGCAAGCGCCTTGCCGAAATTCGGATTGTCCTTCAGTACGTCGGTATTGGCGACCATTAGGTCGATGATCTCGCCCGGGACCTGCGAGCTGTCGAAAACTTTCTTGGCGCTAGGATCCTCCAGAATGGTGGAGACGAGTGGATTCCAGGTGACGACGGCGCTGACATCAGGCGTCTTGTAGGCGGCGACCATGTCGGCATCTGATGTATTGACCACCTTCACGTCGCGCTCGCTGAGCTTGATGCTTTCAAGCGCACGGGCAAGCAGATAGTGCGAGACGGAAAACTCGACGAGATTGACGTTCTGACCCTTGATGTCGCCAAGGCTCGGCTTGTCCTTCAGGATCACGGCGTCGTTGCCGTTCGAAAAATCGCCGACGATGACGGCCGTCGTGTCGACCCCGCCGGCGGCCGGGATCGAGAGACCGTCCATATTGGTGAGCGTCACGGCATCGAAGGCGCCCGCCGTATACTGGTTCATCGACTCGACGTAGTCGTTGAACTGGGTGACTTCGATGTTGATGCCGTATTTATCGGCCCACTTCTTGACGATGCCGTGGTCGCTCGCATAGCCCCAGGGCATCCACCCGACATAGATCGACCAGGCGACCTTGAAGCTGGTTTTCGGCGCCGCCCCGGCGGCAGAGCCGAACCCGAAAGCCAACGATACCGAAAGGGCCGCTACGGAAAGAATCTTCGAAAAAGTCTGCATAGAAATTCCCCTTTTGCTTTTTCAAAAAGGGATCGGCAAAGACCGTCGCGCCGCCAATCCCTTGGCTTACGAGGTCTCCCGGGCTTTTATCCCGCCGTGCATCCGGTGGGATTTCTCTCCCAGCCGGTGGTGGCTCTCGGACCAGCACGCCCCCAAAGAGAGCGCCGGAACCCTAGCCACCAACTCGCAAATCTCGAAGCAAGCGGTGTGCCAGGTCGTAACCTGTTGATTTTACATAAGATGGTAATTGCCATTTGCTTTCGAAATCGCCGCCAAATGCATTTGCACATAAATTGTGCAGCCTTCGATAAATGGGTCCGAAGGCAGGTGGCTGCGCATTTGCCAGTGCGCGCTCTTTGCCTGTGGCGGCAGCGAGCCCGATCAGATACCCCGAGCCGCCTGTTCCGATATGTTCAAGGCAATAGTGCTGTCCCTCAGCTACTGGCATGGGGATGTAGCGTCCATCATCTCACCTGAATGCGGAACTCAGAAGGCTCACAGGGACACCGATATACCGCATATTGCAGGGGACTACGCTGTCGGGGACTATTGACGGAAGTCCGACGTTACGTGGAAAGCTCTCTCAGAATCAGACAGCGGCGCACCTAAATTCGTTCCTGGCTCGTCATTCACTCGTTCGCCGGAACCATCGTCGGTTCCCGGGGGACGTGCCAATGAGTGGAGAACAAGCGGCAAGCCGGAGGAAGTCTTCGATACAATCGGCAAGGAGAAGAGCAGCCACGACGCTGAGTCAGCCGCATCGCGGGCTGCTTCGACAGCCACCACGTCAGGCGATTGCTCCGGCGTCGGCGGTGAGGATCGCGCCCGTCACGACGCTCGCGGCGGGACTTGCGAGAGAGACAACCACGTTCGCGATCTCGCTCGGTTCCCCGAAGCGTCCCAGCGACGTTAGGGCTTCGCTGGAAATCTGCAGCCGCGCCGTCCGCGGGGTTCGAATCCGTGTCCGTCGCGCCCGTAGTTATCGATTTCGCGGCTATATAGTGCGCCATCCTCCTGCCGGTGCTCTTATTGCGTATACTCGAAAAAGGTCATATTGAGCGGCTCCTCGCGGGAGCGTTCCAACATCCGGCAGAGGGTGTCGTTGACGCGGAGCAGCTGGTCGTCTTTGTCGGCTTCAGCAAACCCGATCGTGGCGGCGCCACAGGTTGCGGCCAGTCGCTCGTCGCTTTCCATGGCGGGCAGTCTCGGTCTCACGAAGATCGGTCACGTCCGTCGTAAAACAGCGCGGACTGCCCTCCTCAAACAGGCTATTGGAGGTGATTGGTTCTGCGGAAAAGCAGGGGCTTGGCCTCGGTCTTTTTATCTGCAGCGAGATTGCTCGAAGCCATGGCGGTCGTTTGGAGGTGCACTCCGACACAAAGCAAACCGCCTTTCTGTTCCGTATGCCGGTCTAACAGTGGCCACCGAAGATTTGCGCGACAAGCGCGGGACCGACTCGCCGCCTTGGCATTGCGCGTCTGAGACAGGTACGATCAATCGTGTTGCCGAAATGCCGACGGCCCGGTAAAGGTACGTCCATTGCCACGAACCTTCACATAGGTCGCATCGACCCGCCAGCTCGTTGCCTGTGGCCGTCGCCAGTGCCAACGCAGCCGCTTTTCAATCTCTGGCGCGTATTTCTGGGCCCAGCGATAGGTTGGCGAATGATCGACAAACAAGCCCTATTCGCCCATCAGATCACGGTAGCGCCATGGCGGCAATACCACCGCACTGCCGACAATATCGCATCACCCTGAAAATGGCGCCACTTGAAATCGCTTATCAAAAATCTCGCTGAAAATCCTCGGCGCTCTTTCAAACGTCAATGGGATTTTTTGCAACAGAGCCCATTTGCAGGCAGTCTCTTTGACCGTGCGGTCACCTCCCGCACGCGATGCCATAGAGGCCGTCAAGTGAGGCACGTCACAGCCATTGCCGAGGTCACACTGCGCCCTAATTGCAAAGACTTGGCGAGAGCGACCGACAACATCGATGTCTTCGAGCAACGCCAAAGACCACGGAGGCGGAATTGGAAAATGACCTCGGCCCCCGCGTCTATTCGACCTCGCCATCCTCCCCTTCACGCATGCCTGCCTTCGCGAGTGTACTCGCTGTTATTGCTATTCTGTATTTCGGCAAGGAAGTACTTCTTCCTCTAGCAATCGCAGTCCTGTTGACATTCGCATTGGCTCCTATTTCCTCTCGTCTTCGAAAGCTTGGCCTGCCCCGTATACCGGCGGTAATAATCACTGTAGTGATCGCTTTTCTTGTCCTCGTCTTGTTCGGGCTTGTCGTAGCAGGACACGTTGCCGAAGTGGCCCAGAACCTTCCGGCCTACCAGGGCAATATCATTGCAAAAATTCGATCTCTCCAGGAAAGTGGAACGGACAGCGGTATTGTGCGGCGCCTGACGTCCGTCATTGAGAGCGTCGGTCGTGAGCTTAGCAACGCCGAGGAGCGCCCAGTTGCTTCAGGTAGCGGATCAAGACCAAGGGAGCCCGTGCTCGTCGAAATATTCGCGCCGAGCAGACCAATTGAAACGCTTACTAGCCTGATCGGTCCTCTGCTTGGCCCCATCGCCTCACTGGGTTTGATCATCGTCGTCGTAATATTCATGCTGTTAGAGCGGGAAGAGCTTCGCGATCGCTTTATCCGGCTCGTTGGCTATGGCGATCTGCATCGCACAACAGAAGCCATCCAGGAGGCGGGAAGCCGCGTCGCGCGATATCTTCTTATGCAGTTGGTGGTGAACTGCGCTTACGGTGTTCCGTTGGCGCTCGGACTTTGGGCGGTTGGCATTCCAAATCCAGCACTCTGGGGGATGCTGGCGATCGTCCTTCGATTTGTCCCCTATATCGGGCCTGTCATCGCGACAGTTCTGCCGCTGTTCCTGGCCTTTGCAGTCGACCCTGGCTGGAGCCTGGTTCTCTGGGTTGCTGCCATCTTCGTCGTGCTGGAATTGACCAGCAACAACGTCATCGAGCCTTGGCTCTATGGTTCTCGTACCGGCCTGTCTCCGCTGGCAATCATCGTAGCAGCGATTTTTTGGGCATGGCTGTGGGGCCCAGTCGGTCTTGTACTGTCCACGCCGCTGACCGTGTGTCTTGCAGTGCTGGGGCGGTATGTCCCGCAGTTCGAGTTCCTTGAGGTGGTTTTTGGTAGTGACCCAGTGCTCGATCCCAAGGAGCGGCTGTACCAGCGGCTTCTTGCTGGCGATCCCGACGAGGCGACCGATTACGCTGAGGAATTCCTAGAGCAGGACTATCTGGAAGATTATTATGGCGAGGTCGCCATTCCCGCCCTTCTACTCGCCGAGAAGGATAGGCGTCGAGGCGTGTTGACTGCGGAGCAGATGGAACAGGTGTTCGGGACCGCCATCACGCTGGTCTCGAACCTTGCGGAAATTGCGCAGGAAGAAGGACAAGAAGAGGAAGAGGAGGAAAAAGAGGAAGAACAGAAGGAGGGAGTGTCAGGTCCCCCCAGCACTCACCCCAAGGAAGGCAATGAAGATGAAAGCGAACTGCCTGACGGACGGGGCAAGACCGTCTTCTGCATCGGAGGCAGGGGCCCGCTCGACGACGCGTCGGCTGCGATGCTCGCCCAGGTTCTTCAGGTACAGGGAGCCGAGGTGGTCGCAGCGAGGCATTCTGACATCCCCAATCGGCGCGCCATGAGCCTCGTTCCGAAACAATCGAACGCCATCGTGGTTTGCTTCCTCAACGAGGACTCGGCAAGGCACGCACGCATACTTATTCGTCGGTTCAAGCGCATATACCCGGCCATTCGCGTCGGCGCGGTACTTTGGGTGGAAAATCAGGAGGAAGAGCAATTGCCTACGCTTGGGGAGGCTGATTTCGTTGCCACCAGCTTGACCTCAGCTGCCCGCGAGGCACTCGCCGATGCACCAGCATCATTGGTGACGCCCGCGCGCAAGATTCGTACCAGGCGGTTCTCGACCAAGACAAGCATAACCGCCGCGCGGTCCGAGCTTTAGCCGGCAAGCCTTGGAGGGTATGCATGGGCGACATAGGACCCGGACACAGATGTGATGGGACGAGAAGTTCTGGTTTACCGTATTCGTCGCCGCCCCAATGCCCTGCTACATTCTATTTCGAAGTGCGAATTTGAGGCTTTCACGAAACAGTAAACGGTTCAGCTTTGTTCAAGCTCCTGCTCGGAGCGGAGCCCAGTCCAGGCGTTCCTGCAGTTCTGTCTCGTGCGCAATTCCTCAGGTTGCAGGTGCTGAGCTCGCATAGCGATATGCATGAGATCTGGCATGCCGCTCGCGCCCAGGCAGTTTACATGGAAACAGTCGTGGCCATGCACTTGCGCCACGGCCACTAGGGACGTGTGAACGCATTAATCGACAAGCAACTTCACAAGGTAGAGCCGGAGGCTTTTGGGGCGCTCTCGTTGCGAGGACGCAGACGCTTCACTGTGTTTCGGCGCGCAAATTTTGGATGCCTATAAGGGGAAGGGCACTACGCCGGCAAGCGCGCCCCGGCAAAATGGTCGGCGGCTTCTTCCAGCACCTCTTCTGCCCACTGGTTCAGACTCTTTCCCGAAAGCTCAGCAGCAAGAGCTGCTCGGCGATGGACTTCGGGAGCGACACGAAACATCATCTTCCCGGAATAGGGTCGCTGGGGCTCTTTGCCGATTTTCCTGCAGGTCTCCAGGTAGTCATCGACTGCCTCATGGAAGGCTTTCTTGAGTTCAGCGACACTGTCACCGTGAAAGCCGATTACATCGGAGATACCTGCAATCCTGCCGAAAAACACATCGTCCTCAGCATCGAATTCGATGCGAGCGTGATATCCGTTGTAGCTCATGATGTTCATGGCGTTACTCCAATCTGCATCAGGAACTCGCGAGCATCGCGTACCTGATAACGCTTTGCTTCCTTGGCCGGATGTGGTCGATGGAAGCTCGCAATGATCCCGTCTTTTTCAAACTTAATGCGGGAACCGTTCCCCTCAATGAGGTCGGCTCCGGCAGCCACAAGCAGATTCTCTATAGCGGCCCATTCAATGGTTCCCGAGACCGGGTCCTTGAAGACCGCCGCGAGAGTCTTTCTCTGCTTGCTGTTCATGCTAGCAATATAGAGACGCTTGCTCATTACGCAAGCACAAACTCAAACAGCCTCTTGAGTTCATCCCAAAGGCCGAACGGGAGGCGTGGTGGGGCAATAATCACGAGTCGGCAGTTCGTGTCCCATCAAGGCCTGCATACCCCCCGTCAATTTTGCAACAAGTCAGTATGCAGATGATGAGGATCTTCCGCATGATGAGGAGGCGGCCTTCACTTCGCACCATGCGTCTGATCGTTTGGGACTTCGTGAGATCATCCTTGTAAGTCAGAAGTCTCCTTGCCCTGCGGATGTCGCCAAACGCTGCACGAAGTCCGCGATGAAGAGCGAGGCGTTGGTGGCCCGTTTGTGCACTGCGATCGTCTGAGGAATTCGCGAAAACACTCCGTCCACCATCCGGAAGCCTTCCATCCGCTCAGAGGCGTTGAAGAGGAAATCGGTCAGTCCAGCCGCCGCATCGCATTCTCGGTGGGCAAGAAAGTCGAGCGCCGCCGTGGGGCTGTCGGCATGTAGCACTGTCGCTCGCTTAAGTGTTCGCTCAAGCTGCTTCGTATAGGCGGCACTACGCGCGGACGCGATGCGAATTCCAGTGGAATCCAGTTCGTCCGCCGTCCGGTAGGGTGAAGCTACTGGAACTAGGTAAGTGGCTTCGACCGAGATATAGGGGGGTGAGAAGCTGAAGCGATCGGTTCTCGATGGGTCTGACGCGATGAAGGCGATGTCCCACTCACTCGGGGCGGCAGCGGAAAGAATATCCGCAGCCGAACCGTATCGTATCAGAGAAAGCCCTCTATAAAGTTCGCGGGCTATCCTATCCGCAATTTCCGCGCTCGGTCCCACTAACGCGCCCGCGTTTTCGTCCCAGCGAATTAATGCTGCGTTCGACATGTTAACGGCGGCCCTGACGGTTCCACCCGGTGCTATTTCCGACCGAACCTGATCCAGAGTGAACATGCTATGTCTCCCTAGCGAGAAAACCTGGACGCGAGTGCCTCCGATCCTCTGGCAAGGAGGGCAACATCGACGCCAACTGCCGTAAACAACGTTCCCAGCGCTATGCAGCGAGCCGCAAACTTCTCGTCAGGCGTCAGGATGCCCGACGGCTTGCCGACGGCTTTCAAGCGCTCGATCGCACTCTCGATCGCCGAGATTACCTCGGGATGTCCTGGTTGACCGGGATAACCGAGGCTGGCGGCCAAGTCTGCAGGACCGATGAAGATCCCATCGACCCCGTCGACCCCTGCAATGGCCTCAAGCTGATCGAGCGCCTCTCGAGTCTCGATCTGCAGCAGGAGGCAGATCTCCTGTTCGGCGGTCTGTGCGTAGTTCGGCACGCGCCCGAAACGGGTGGCGCGGGTGAGGGCGGATACGCCGCGGATACCTCGCGGTGCGTAACGCGCGGCGGCTACGGCCGCCTTCGCCTCCGGCTCATTCTGCACATATGGAATGAGAAGCGTCTGGACGCCGATATCCAGAAAGCGCTTGATCAATACAGGGTCGTTGAAGGCAGGGCGTACCACGGGGGCGACGTCGTACGGCGCGACCGCCTGCAACTGTGGCAGCACCGTGAGGACGTCGCTGGGAGAATGCTCGGTATCGAAAAGTAGCCAGTCGAAACCGGACGGTGCGACGATTTCCGCTGTATAGCTGCCCGGAAGGCCGCACCATAATCCAATCTGACTTTGACCGGCCCGCAGCTTTCGCTTGAACCTGTTGAGGGGAAGTTCCATTAGATCCTCACACGAATGAGACGCCGATAGACCCCACGGGGCCGTAGTCGGCCTGGATCACGTCGCCCTGGGCGATGTCCACAGGGCGGGTGAAAGAGCCGGCCAGCACGATCTGCCCCTTTTTCAAACCGCCGCCCACTGCATAGAGCTTGTTTACCAGCCAGGCGATCCCGGCTGCCGGATGGCCCATGATCGCTGCAGAAACACCGGATTCCTCGATAATGCCGTTCTTCGAGAGGGTGGCGCCCACCCAGCGGATGTCGATGTCCATTGGACGAACGATGCGACCCCCTACAACGATCGCCCCGAAAGCCGCATTGTCGGCGATCGTGTCAGTGATCGCCCTCGGAACCTCGGTGCGATAGTCGATGATCTCGAGAGCCGGGACTACGAATTCGGTCGCCCTCATCACGTCGTAGACCCGAGTTCCGGGCCCGTCGAGATCCTCGCCCATCACAAAGGCGAGTTCGACCTCGAGGCGGGGCTTGATAAAGAGTTCCGCCTTGATCTGCGCTCCGTCATTGTAAAGGGCGTCGTCCAGGATGACACCATAGTCGGGCTCGGTCATCTTGGATGCCATCTGCATCGCGCGCGACGTAAGGCCGATCTTGTGGCCTACGACCCGAGCACCCTTCGCAGCCCGAGCCTCCGCCCAGAGCGCCTGAATTTTGTAGGCATCTTCAAGCTCCAAACCGGGATAGGTCTTGCTCGGTTGGACAATTGGCTTGCGGTCGGTTTCTGCCTTCAGAAGGGCATTGGCCGCCTCTTGGCGCTCCTGTTCTGTGATCATCGGTTCGGCTCTGTCGTTGGTTACTTGATTGGTGGGCGCGGCAGCACGGCTTCGCCGGGCTCCATGACGTAGGTGTAGTCGAGCGAGAACCAGGGACCGTCGACGTCCGGTTCGGACGGATGCGGTTCGTCATGGCGGACGAAGTCGCCGGTCAGGGCTGCGGTCACTCCAAACTGAACGTCGGAATCGATGTTCGGATCGCTTGGATCGAAGACCTGGGAAATCAGCGTCTTGTATCCCTGCCTGAAGATCAGGGCGTGAAGATGCGCTGGTCGGTACGGGTGACGTCCCTGCGCCTTCAACAGTCGGCCGACGACGCCGTCGATCGGGATCGGGTAGCCGACCATCTTCACGGTCCTGAACCAGAAGCGGCCGTCGGCATCCGTGGTGAACTTGCCCCGGAGGTTCATCTCAGCCTGATCGGGATCCTGATTTTCATAGAGCCCAACAGGAGAAGCATGCCAAACGTCGATCTCGGCACCCGCGATCGGCCTCCCGTCCCGGTCCACCACCCTGGCGCGGACAAAGAGTGGCGTGCCCGGCGTGTCGGAGCGGACAATCGTACCGCCGTTGTCGACACGGGGAGAGTTGAGGCGCCAGAACGGGCCAAGAAGAGACTGCGACGTCTCCGTCTGACCGCCATCGCCGTTATTCAACAGGCAAACCAGCGAGGATACGCCAAGAGATCCGGCCATCAGAACAAACTCGTTGTGGCTGTCCGTCTGCAGTTGTCCGACCTCGTTTAGTATCGCCGTAGCTTCGCGGAACTCGACTTCGGACAATCTCACCTCCCGCACGAATGCATGGAGATGCTTCACCATCGCTACGAGAATCTCGCGAAGACGCGGATCCTCCGTTTTGTTCATCGCCGCGAGGACCGCAGGCGTCAGATCGCTTTCGGTTTTTATGGCCATAGGGCTACCTCCTAGTGGAGCCGACTATAAAAATAATCGATTATCTGTCAAGGAATGTTACGACGACTTTTCCCGCCGGCCGGGAGGAGATTAGCCTTGTGCCGGTCTAATGTATTGATAATATTTATTTAAAATCGAAAAGCAAACAGACCATAGCTAACAAGATCGGCTCGTTTGCATTTTTCGTTGACACAAATAATCGTTTATTATATCGATCATCGACAATTAATCAAAATTGCCAGGGAGCAGGGATGAGCTCGACCGACGACAGCGCCTCTGCGCCAATGACAGACGAGGAGACAGCGTCCGCGGGTTTTGCCGATGATGGCAAGAACACTATCGGAAGTCAGTTGGCGTCGCGTCTCCGCGAGGCGATCATTTCTGGCGAGCTGGAGGCCGGCAGCAAGATCAATCTCGATAAGGCGCGCCGCACGTTCAACGTCAGCCTCAGCCCTCTGAGGGAGGGACTTGCCCGCCTCATCTCCGACGGCCTGGTGGAGTTTCAGGACAACCGCGGCTATCGCGTAGCTCCGATCTCGCTGGCGAATCTGGAAGAAATCACGACGCTCCGCGAAGAGCTCGAAGTCTTCGCGCTGCGGGAATCCATGCGTATGGGCGATGTCGAGTGGGAGGGCAATATAATGCGCTCGCTCCATCGCCTGAACCGCACGGAACGAGATGCCTCACGGCCTGAGACGCTCGAGCAATGGGAGGCGCTTCACCGGGAATTCCATCTCACGCTCATTTCCGGTTGCGGCAAACCGCTTCTGTTGCATTTCTGCGGCCTCTTGCTGAACCTGAATGACCGATACCGCCGGGTCTTCCTCATCAGGACTTCCGGCGACCGGAACGTCGGGCAGGAGCATAGCGAGATTGCGCAAGGAGCGGTCGCGCGGGATATCGAATACGCTACCGAGAAACTGCGACAGCACATCCACCGCACCGGGACGAACCTTCGAAATCATCTCGCGACGAAAGGGATCGTGTGATGGTGACGCCCGGATCGAAATCAGAGCAACAGATTGGCGTAGCGCACTTCTCCGCCATCTCCCTGACACCGAGCGATTTTGCGAAGGCTGCAGCGGGGGCGGGCTTTTCCAGAATTGGGCTGAGGCTGAATCCGGCATTTCCTGGAGCGCCGCACTACGAACTGCCTGTAGGCGGCCGCGCAGCGGAAGAATTGAAAGCCGTACTTCGCGGCGAAGCGCTCGACGTTTTCGATATCGAGTTCTTTGTCATGGACCCATCGTTCAATGCCGCGTCTCTGGAGCCCGTGGTGGCCGCGGCTGCCAACATCGGGGCCAAGCGTCTAAGCGTGTGCGGCGACGATCCGGAACAGAGCAGGCTGCAGTCGAATTTCAGCGAATTCTGCGATCTTGCAAGCGGCTACGGATTGGCGGTCGATATCGAGAACATGGGTTGGCGGACGGTCAGAACCTTCGCTGACAGCGTCGATCTCCTGAAATCGAGCGGTGCGCCCAATGCCGGCGCACTCGTCGATGGAGTGCATTTCTTCAGGAACGGCGGAACGTTGACGTCGTTGCGCGCCGAGATCGACAGGGTCAAGCACGTCCAGTTGTGCGACGTCGCCGGACCCGCTCCGAGCACGGCCGAGGCCATGATCGCGGAGGCACGAAGCAAACGTCTTGCTCCCGGCGAGGGGGAATTGCCCTTAGGCGAATTGGTCGCCATCGCCGACGGGGCCGCATCGGTCTCAGTCGAAGTACCTCTTTCAGGCTCGGCAGACGCGGAGGAGCATTTGAAGCGCCTGTTCGAAGGGGCCGTACGAATATTTAAGCCGGATCAGTGATCCCGGCGCCGGCGAGGCGAAAGCCGCGCCGAGTGGAGGAAGCCAACACATGGGTTACACGTTTGATTTTGGTGCGGTCTTCGACCGCGCCCCGGAATTGTTTTGGGGTTCGCTTGGAACGTTGGGTCTCGCCTGCGCCGGGATGCTGCTCGCTCTCGTGATTGGAATCCTGGGCGTTGCAGTGAGAACGTCGAAGATCGCGTGGGTTCGCGCTCCGATCATCGCGTTCGTCGAAGTCGTCCGCAACACGCCTTTCCTGGTGCAGATCTTCTTTATCTACTTCGCCCTTCCGCTTATGGGCATCCGCCTGAACCCGACGATCACTGCAATCATCGCGCTGGGGATCAACGGAGGTGCCTACGCCATCGAGATCATCCGCGGGGGCGTTGAGAGCATCAGCAAGGGACAGGTCGAAGCTGGGTTAGCGCTCGGGCTGCACAAGGCTGACGTCTTCCGCCTCATCGTTCTCAAGCCGGCACTGCGAGCGATCTACCCGTCTCTGACGAGCCAATTCGTGATGCTGACCTTGACCACGTCGGTGTGCACGTCGATCGCCGCATATGAGCTGACATCCGCGGCGCAACGCATCGAGTCAGATACGTTCCGAAGCTTCGAAGTCTACTTCACGGTAACCGCAATCTACCTGGTCATCTCAAGCTTAATGATGGGAATCTTCGCTCTGATATCCCGTTCCTACTTCAATTATCCGACTCGATAGGAGGGGCGCATGGGTCCCATCGGCGAAAACGAGCTGTTCTTCCTCCTGCAGGGTCTGAAATGGACCGTATTGCTGGCGATCATCGGTTTCATCGGCGGAGGCGTGTTCGGCATTTTGATCGCGCTTGTGCGCGCGTCGAAGCATCAGTTCGCCCGGCTTGCATCGTCTGGCTATATCGCGCTCTTCCAAGGCACGCCGCTCCTGATGCAGCTCTTTGTCGTTTACTACGGCGTTGCCTTGCTTGGCATCGACGTCAACGCCTGGGTCGCAGTCGCCATCGCCTTCACTCTCCACGCAAGCGCCTTCCTCGGCGAGATATGGCGAGGCTCGATTGAAGCCGTTCCGAAAGGGCAGACGGAAGCCGCGAACGCACTTGGCCTGCATTACGTCTCCCGAATGAAGGACGTGGTTCTGCCACAGGCTTTGAAGATCTCGATGCCTGCGACCATCGGTTTTCTCGTGCAGCTCATTAAGGGGACGTCGCTTGCGGCGATCGTGGGCTTCATCGAGCTGACCCGCGCTGGCCAGATCATATCGAACCAGACCTACCGCCCGCTGCTCGTCTTCGGGATCGTCGGAATAATCTACTTCATGATTTGCTGGCCTCTCTCCTATGTCGGGAGCGGCCTCGAGAAACGGATGGCAAAAGCCGCCCGCTAAGCCTGCTTCGGGAGAAGCAAACAACACAAGAGGAGGAAAGTGCAATGAATACCAATCGCAGGAAATTTCTCGGTCTAGCGCTGGCGACCGCAACCTTCGCCACCGTTGGCGCTGCGGCAGCCACCGCGGCCTCTGTCGAGGAGATCAAGTCGAGGGGAGCGCTCGTCGTGGGCATCCAAGGCGACAACGCGCCATGGGGATTTGTGAACTCGAGCGGCAAACAGGACGGCTTTGACGCCGACGTGGCGACGCTGTTCGCCAAGGAACTCGGCGTGAAAGTCCAGTTCCAACCGCTCGCGGTAGCCAACCGTATTCCCGCGCTGACCACCGGCAAGGTCGATATCCTCTTCGCCACGATGGCAATGACGGAAGAGCGCGCCAAGTCGATCCAGTACAGCAAACCTTATGCGGCTAACACGATTTCGCTTTATGCCGCCAAAGCCGACGCCGTGAAATCGCCGGCCGACCTGGCTGGTTGGGAAATCGGCGTGCCGAAGTCCAGCTCGCAGGACAAGGCTGTAACCGACGCGGTCGGATCGACGGCCACCATTCGCCGCTTCGACGATGACGCGGCCACTATCCAGGCCCTGATCTCCGGACAGGTGAAGGCGGTGGGTGGTAATCAGTTCTATGGGCAGAGGCTCGATGCAGCCAGCGCCGGCACCTACGAACGAAAGATCGACTTCCTGACGACTTATAATGGCGTCGGAACGCGACTCGGCGAGAAGGACTGGAACGAGACCGTCAACGCGTTCCTCGACAAGATCAAGGGCAACGGCGAACTCGCGGCCATCACCAAGAAGTGGATGGCAATCGATCTTCCCACGTTCCCCGAATCCATCCCCAACATCCCGTTTACGGTCAAGTAAAGCATAAATGGAGGGCGCCGTGCTCAATTCCCCTAAAGATCAATCGACCTTGATATCCCTTGATAAAGTGGAGAAATGGTACGGTTCCTTCCACGCCCTGAAGAACATCAATCTATCGGTTCGCAAGGGAGAGAAGATCGTCCTTTGCGGACCGTCCGGTTCTGGCAAGTCTACCTTGATCCGTTGCATCAACGCTCTTGAACTAATTCAGGGCGGCAGGATCGTGGTGGAAGGTCAGCTGCTGGACGGCACCTCCAAGGCGGTCGACGCCATTCGACGTGAAGTCGGAATGGTTTTCCAGAACTTCAATCTGTTCCCGCACATGACCGTCCTGCAAAACTGCGCGCTTGCACCCATGAGAGTGCGAGGCGCACGCCGTGCCGACGCAGAGAAGTTGGCGCGAAAGTATCTCGAGCGCGTTCGCATTCTCGATCAGGCGGAAAAGTATCCAGCACAACTCAGTGGCGGACAGCAGCAGCGCGTCGCTATCGCGCGCGCCCTGTGCATGGAGCCGAAAGCGATGCTTTTCGACGAACCCACGTCCGCCTTGGATCCCGAAATGGTCAAAGAGGTTCTCGACACCATGATCGGCCTCGCAAGAGACGGCATGACGATGATCTGCGTGACCCATGAAATGGGCTTCGCCCGGCAAGTCGCCGACAGGGTGATCTTCATGGCTTCCGGAGAGATCGTCGAGGAGGCGGAGCCCGAAACCTTCTTCAAGAACCCCAAGCATGACCGGACGAAGGTATTCCTCGGCGATATCCTTGCGCATCACTAATCGGGCAGAGACATGGACAACAACAAATTCCTGGTCGGCCTGATCGGCGCCGACATCCAGATGTCAAAGTCGCCGGCGCTCCATGAAACGGAAGGGCGCCACTTGGGACTCGAATACGATTACGAGCTGGTGGACCTGGCAGCGCGCGGTTTACCTCCTTCCGCGTTGCCAGATCTTCTGAACGAACTGGAAAGCCGCGGCTTTGCGGGAATTAACATCACCCACCCATGCAAACAGACCGTTCTGGCCCACCTGACGCGCCTGTCCGAAGATGCTGAGATGCTTGGAGCCGTAAACACGGTCGTGCTTCAGAACGGCGAGCGGATCGGACACAACACCGACTGGTATGGCTTCTACAAGAATTTCGAGCGGGGCCTGCCCGGCGTCGCGAAGGCTCATGCTGTTCTGCTTGGCGCTGGTGGTGCTGGGGTGGCCGTCGCGCACGCTGCCGTGAAAGTCGGCATAGAAAAGCTTTCGATCTTTGATCAGGACGAGCGCCGCGCCTCCGCTCTCGCCGATCAGCTCAACGAGAGATTTTCAGGAGAGGTTGCAAGGCCGGTCAGAGACGTCGGTGCTGCGCTCGCCGCCGCAGATGGCCTGATCCACGCCACGCCGACTGGTATGGGAAGCCATCCGGGGCTTCCGGTCGATCCCGATTGGATCCAGCATCATCACTGGGTGGCGGATATCGTCTATATGCCTTTGGTGACCGAACTCCTCGCGTTGGCGAGGCAGAAGGGCTGCCGAACGCTCCCAGGCGGAGGAATGACCGTGTTCCAAGCGGCCGCAGCCTTCGCGCTTTTCACGGGCCGGGCGCCTGATACGGAACGAATGTCACGCCATTTCGACGAGCTGTGTGGAGTGGCAGCCTGATCGGGGGACTACGCCATGCCGCATATTATCATCGACTACAGCCGAGGCGCCGCGCAATGCATCGCCATCGACGAGTTGACCCGCGCGGTTCATCGCCGAGTCCGCGACGGAGGGATGGTCAAGCCAACCGTGGTCCGCACGTTCGCCAGAGAAGCCACCGTCTCATGCGTCGGCGACGAGCATCCCGACAATCACTTTGTGCAGATAATTGTACGCATGGCCCCAGGCCGTCCTCCGGAGGTCAAACGAGAGCTGCTGAAATCGGTGCTTGAAGCTGCGCGTGACGCCGCAGCTTCCGCACTGGAAACCGGTCGGCTTGGGCTTCGCGCAGATCTCTATGAATCCGACCCGAACTTCGCGCTTCAGGACATAGCGTTCACCTGATCCCGGCAACGCCTAACAAGGACAAATGCAATGAGCGTCATCTACGTTCTCAACGGACCAAACCTCAACCTCCTCGGCAAGCGCCAGCCGCATATCTACGGGCACGAGACATTGGTTGACGTCGAGGCGGACTGCCGAAAGTTGGCGTCGGAACTGGGGCACGAGATCCGTTTCCATCAAAGCAACCGCGAATATGAGATCATCGACTGGATCCATCAGGCGCGTGAGGACGGCGCTGGCATTGTCATCAATCCGGCCGCGTTCACTCACACTTCGCTTGCTATCCTCGACGCACTGAATACCTTTGAAGGCCCCGTCATCGAAATCCATATCTCCAACGTCCACAAGCGCGAGACTTTTCGCCACCACTCCTTCGTGTCCTACCGGGCCGACGGCGTCATTGCAGGTCTCGGCACCGAAGGCTATCAACTCGGCATACGCAGAGTTGCGACCATGCTCAAGATCGAGAGCAAGGACTGATGGCGATGGCGAACCGGGTCAAGCTGGCGGTCCTTGGGCGGGCCTAATCGGCAAGCGTCATATCAAGCACGTGATGGAAGAGCCGGCCGCAGAGCTGACGGCAGTTGTGGATCCCACGCCAGTCGGTCAAGCGATTGCTAGTGAGGCTGGTGTCAGATGGTTCCCCAGTTTTGCCGAGATGATGATTTCCGAGCGCCCCGACGGAGTCATCGTCGCAACGCCGGGGAAGCTCTCTCAGAATCAGGCAGCGGCGCACCTCAATTCGTTCCTGGCTCGTCATTCACTGGTTAGTCGGAACCATCGTCGGTTGCCGGAGGATGTGCCAATGTGCGGCGAGCAGCCACGACGCTGGGTCAGCCGCATCGCGGGCTGCTCCGACAGCCACCACCGTCAGGCGATTGCTCCGGCGTCGGCGGTGAGGATCGCGCCCGTCACGACGCTCGCGGCGGGACTTGCGAGAAAGACAACCACGTTCGCGATCTCGCTCGGTTCCCCGAAGCGTCCCAGCGACGTTAGGCTTCGCTGGAAATCTGCAGCCGCGCCGTCCGCGGGGTTCGAATCCGTCTCCGTCGCGCCAGGTTGGACAAGGTTAACGGTAATGCCGTTAGGACCGAGTTCCCGCGAAAGACCGCGGGTGAACGAGGTCAGCGCCGCCTTCGACATGGCATATGTCGTAATCCCAGGGAAAGGCACCCGCTCCGCCAGTGCGGAACCGATCGTAATGATACGGCCTCCTTCGTGCAGGTGCGGAATCACAGCCTTTGCGAAAAGCACCGGCGCGCGGACGTTGATATCCATCACGGCCTGATATTCGTCCAACTTCAGATCGACGACATTCCCCGCATGACCAATGGCTGCACTGTTGACAAGAATGTCCAGCCCGCCGAGCTCAGCCACGGCCTTCTTAACTGCTTGATCGATGGCCTGCGGGTCGGCGCCATCGGCCTGAAGAGCGACCGTTCGAGTGCCGCGACTTTCGATGCCTCTTGCGAGCGCTTCAGCCTTCTCGATTGAGCGGCGGTAGGTGAACGCCACATCAGCCCCGTTGTCAGCAAGGGCTTGGACGATAGCCGCTCCTATACCGCGGGATCCGCCCGTAACGAGGGCGCGTTTTCCACTCAAATCAATCATGTGCGTCGTTTCCTTTCATTTCGTTTGCAGAGGGGCAACAGGCATGCGGAAGCCCTGACAGAATGTTCAACTATCTTGTGCTTGTAGTGCGGCCGTTAAAGTGACGGGACTTGCGACAGCGCGTTGCACGAGGAGGAACAGGGGGCCTCGGGTTTCCGCTGCTCCTAGGCGGCGTCCGTCGCACAACCCGATGCTCGGCTTCGGGGTTGCAAGTCGGCTTACGTTGCAACGCCAGTAGACGTCCTAAATGGCTTCCGGGCGTTCGGGCGGCTCTTCTAGGGAGGGATGATGTCGCAGAAGAGGGGCATTCGATGCGTGGTAGATTATCTCACAACGGTATCCCGCGTGGCTGGGGCGCGCGTCGGACTGCTTGGAATCTGCGCCGGCGGCGGGTACGCCATCAAGGCCGCGCAGACCGAACGCCGCCTCAAGGCGCGCGGCACGATCGTCGCCAACGACGTCGGTGAAGCGATGCGGCGGTGGCTTCCCACGACCGCCAACCCTTACCGAGATGGCGGCGGAGCGGACGGGGTGGATGCGCGGCACGTTCCACGGAGGGCCTTGGATATTCGATAAGTCTTGGCGAAGTGGAGGACGCGGGAAGTACAAATCCGGGCTGTGTGAAGCCCCGTCACGCTCTATCGGGAATTGGAGTATCGCCAGCCGAACTCGACCAACCGCCTGCATTTCGCCAGCTACGGCGGCCTGCACAATTTAGGCGCGTTCAGTCTCGTGCCTGAGCTGCTACGCAACCGCTGCGAGTTATCGTGGGCCGGCGCCGCGGACCGACCCGGCAACACCGGGCGGCGCGGCGGCTACGACCTGTATACAAGCGGGAATATGTCGACCAGGCGCTCGCGCGGCTGGCCGAACTCCATTCCGAAGACCCTGCGCTCGAAATCGATGCGCTTCTTTACGAGCCGGAATCGAAGCACTCGATCAGCATCTCCGTCAGCACACGAACTTTTCGCGACGGATGCTGTCCAGGAGGTCGGACGACGAAGATGCCGGCTGCGGGCGGGGGGTGGCGTGGCATCACCTCGACAAGCCTCCCAGCGGCGATATGCTGATCTGTAAGGCCGTTCGGAAGTCTCGCAATGCCGATCCCTTCGAGCGCGCCCGCTAGAAGCGCTACTCCGTTGTCGGCTTTGAAGCGTCCTTGCGGCCGAATGGTGAGGACTTGGTCGCCGTCGGTGACCTGCCAGGCCTCCGTTCCTTGCATGAGGGCTTGATGTTGGAGAAGCTCGTCCGGCGTCTCGGGTGCCCCGTTCGCGGCGATATAGGAAGGGCTCGCAACGAACTTTCCATACAGCGGTCCGACGCGTCTCGCGACGAGGTTGGAATCAGGCAGATAGCCAATCCGAATGGCGCAGTCGAAACCTTCCGCGATGAGGTCGACGAAGCGGTCGGTATAGCACGAGTTGACCTGTAACTGCGGGTGTCGACGTGCCATCTGTGCGAGCACCGGGGCGAAGTGCGTCGGACCGAACGACAGAGGTGCTGCAATTCGCAGGCGGCCCCGAAGCTCGCCTGCCGGCAAGATCGTCTCGCGCGCAGCATCGATTTCGGACGCGACTCGCGCGGCGTAGTCCCGGAAAGTGGCTCCTTCCTCGGTGAGCGCAATCCCTCGAGTCGTTCTTGAAACAAGCTGTGCGCCCAGCTCCGCTTCGAGCCTGGTGATCCGCCTGCTGACCATCGACTTTGAGATGCCAAGGCGTTGCGCGGCAGGCGTCACCCCGCCCGCATCCGCGACTTCCACGAAAGTCCTGAGATCCTCTATTTCCATTAAGCGTTCCCCATTCTGCAACACAGCTCCCTTTATCCGAGGGCTACCGCATCGTGGGTGGCAATGACAAGGTTCTCGTGGACCGCCTCCGAACGAAGCGTCCACATGAGTTTCGACGAACCACCAGCCAAGGATATTCCATGACATATCGTAACGGCCTCAGCTCCCTCCTCCGTCCTGAAGATTCGGTGCTCGTCCTCATCGATCATCAGCCCTACCAGCTCGCCAATGTGAACAGCCACGAGCCTACGATGGTCGTCAACAACACCATAGGTCTGGCGAAGGCAGCCAAAGCCTTCGACGTTCCGACGATCCTTACGACCGTCATCGCAGAGCGGGGTGGAAACCTGTTCCCGCAGATCGCGGAGGTGTTTCCGGGCCAGGAAATTATCGACCGGACATTCATCAACACCTGGCAGGATCCGAAGGTTGTCGACGTCGTGAAGGCGACCGGGCGCAAGCAACTGATCATCGCGGGTCTGTGGACCGAGGTATGCGTCGCCATGCCAGCAATTCAGGCCGCAGGCGAGGGTTGGGATGTGACGGTGATCACCGATGCATCTGGAGCAGTCTCGGTCGAAGCGCACCAGGTCGCGATCCAGCGCATGATCGCAGCCGGGGTCAACATGATGACCTGGCTGGCGCTTACGGCCGAGTGGCAGCGCGACTGGGCCCGCGCCGAACAGGCAGCGAAGGTGACGGACGTCATCGTCCAGCATTCTGGTGGTAGCGGGATCGCATATCTATGGGAGCAGCAGTTGCTCAACTCCCCGGCGCCCAAGGCTGGCGCAGGGGTATAATCCTGCTTACAGTTGGAGAGGGAACGCGCATTGCGCCTCGCTCTCCAACAAGCAGGGATGATCAACGCCATAAGAGGGACGTAGTACATGAGCTGGAACCATGCCATCGAACCCGGCTGTCCCAACGAGGTCGGGGTGGACGCGATCGAAACGTTGATCGTTCCCCGGGCGCGCGACCTTGGCGGCTTCGAAGTCCGGCGCGCTCTGCCCGCACCGAACCGACAGATGGTCGGCCCGTTTATTTTCTTCGATCAGGCAGGTCCTGCCGAACTCCTGACCGGGCAGGGCGTCGACGTTCGCCCCCATCCTCACATTGGTCTCGGCACAGTCACCTACCTCTATCGCGGCGACTTCCATCACCGGGACAGCACTGGCGCCGACCAGATCATAAGGCCGGGCGAATTGAACTGGATGGTCGCGGGAAGGGGCGTATCCCATTCAGAGCGTACGAGCGCTGCGGCGCGGACCGGACCGAACAGCTTGTTCGGGATTCAGACATGGCTTGCCCTGCCGGAAAGTCATGAGGATTTGACGCCGTCATTCGAGCACCATGGCAGGAACGCGCTTCCCATAATCAAAGACAAGGGCGTTTCGGCGCGACTGATCCTGGGCAGCGCCTACGGCGAGAATGCGCCCGCCAGGATGTTCTCGGAGACATTCTACGCCGACGTCAAGCTGGAGCCGTCGGCGCGGCTGCCAATGCCCGACGACCATGAAGATCGGGCGATCTACATCGTCGAAGGCTCGATTTCCGTCGCCGGGCAGGAATTCAGCACGATGCAGATGATGGTTTTCCGCCCCGGAGACCGGATCACGGTGGCCGCAGGTGAGCAGGGCGCGCGCATTATGATCCTCGGCGGCGCCACGTTTTCCGGACCCAGATACATCTGGTGGAATTTCGTTGCTTCGTCGATGGAACGTATCGAAGAGGCCAAGGCCGAGTGGCGGGCCGGAAAGTGGGGCGAGGGACGCTTCGACCTCCCGGTTGACGATCGCGGCGAGTTCATTCCTCTCCCGGACTAATCGCCAGTCGCCTTTCTAGGCGAACAAGCCTGGATGGGAAGAGAGTGGCCAGGTTACGGGAGATATTCGTGCAGAAGAAAAGCGACTGACTGCGCGAGGTGGATGACGGGCTGTTCGTTGCGGCGGCAAACCCTCTGGGTCCGGTGCCAGGACAAACGACTGCGATTCCCACTGTCGACTTGCGCGCAGAGCTTATACTTGACCGGGCGTGAAGAAGGCCAAACACGCCACCGCTATAATTATTGCGACAACGAAGATAGCCAGCACCTATTTGATCATGCCTCTTCGTTTTGCTCTGTTGCGTACCGGGAACGCCCCGATGTGAATCCCCTCACACAAGAAGTCGGAACATGCCGCGTCCTATAGGCGCCCGGTTGCTGCGATGTAGACGAACAGAGTGAGCTGGTGGCGGCGATGAAGAGGCGGTTGCGTTTGGGCCCGCCGAAGATGAGGTTTGCAACGATCTGGGGGACACGGATCTTGCCCGCCAGTTTCCCGTCGTCTCGAAGCAATGGACGCCATCGGCTGCGCTAGATCAGAGACTTTCGTTCACATCGGTGCGGATGCCGTCTGGAATGCCGTTGTCGATGTGGCAGAAGACGCAGCCGTTTGCGGGTCGGCTGCAAAGTTCGATAACTTCAGGGAGTTCCGACAGATATTCTGTCAGCACATCCGGGAGCTTTCGATTCGAGTCCCAGAGTCCCTGTGCTGACAGGAAACCGCAATCACCGCCACCAATGATATGAAATCCATAAAGTTATGCCGTGATTTCGGTTTATCAGGCGCTTAGTTTATCTGAGTTAACGCACCGCCGGTCCAGATCCCTTCAACTGCATGATTGTGGAATGGCTGATCCGCGCGATGATGCTGAGACCAAGGTAGCCGCTTAGCTCGGCTTTGGTGCGCGAGGTCGCCTCAGATCAACCCATTAAACTCGCCGAACAGGATTGCGCCATAGTCCGTCGCGCCGTGCAGGACATGGATGATGATCACCTTCGCGTCCTCGACGCGGTAGAAGATCAGATAGTTGCCATGACCGCGTCGACGGATACCATGGTGCTCGTAGCGGGGAACGAGGGCGAAACCGTTGGGGTTGTCGACGAGGTCTTCGCACTTGCTGCGGAGCTCCCGGACGAATGACAGGGCACGGCGTGGATTGTCCCACGCGATGTAGTCGGTGATCAGCTCAAGATCGTTCTCCGCCTCGTCGGAAAATTCAAGGATCATGCCGATTTTTCGGCCTGATCAACCATCACATTGTACTTTGCCTCGAGCCGGTCGAAGACATCGCTCGCCGGCTTGGTCCGGCCCGCCTCGGCATCGGCAATGCCGCGCATGATGGAAGCATCCAGTGCGGCAAGCCGGGTCTCCCTGTCCTGAACCAGTCGAACACCTTCGCGGAGAACTTCGCTTTTCGAGCCGTAGCGACCTGTGTCGACAAGTTGCTGGATATAGGTTTCGAGCTGCTTTCCCAGATCGGCACTAATCATTCTGCTCTCCATCGGTTCCAATGGAGACAAGATATGCCGTTTATCAACTATTATCAAGCGCGATCGGTTCTCTCTTACTTCTCTTGCTGCTCCGCGCCGGCCATTGCTACCTCAGCAATCTGGCTGGAGACATCTTCGACGATCATCTTGGCCTGTGCATTACCCAAGTTCTGCGGGACGGGATCTTGTCGGCAGCACCATTATGGGGAGCAAAATGAAGTACGTTGCATTGCCTTCATCGCTTGCAGTTTTCGGTGCGGACGATATGTCGCCTTCTGCGGGTTCGAGCAGACGAGCCAGCGAGGACAAGCGACAGACCTATCTGCTCCTGAAGGCGTCCAGCTCGCGAGCTGCCTGCGCAACACTGGCGCCGCGCTCTCGCACCAACTTCACCGCAAGCTGACATTTGCGGAGAACGTTTTCGTGGCATTGCAATAATCAAGAATGCACTGCAATATAACTGTCACAAATCTGTGCAGTTAGAGCGCCATGCGATGAGGATTTGCATCTATAAGTCGGAAAGAGCACCTGAGCTTACCCTCTTGCTGCGCGAAGGCTTGCCTCTCCCGCTCGGTACCAGGACAGACAAATGGACCAAAATCAAGGTCGTCACCGACGGGGAAATGAGAGCAGACCTTTTAGTTCAAATTGGAGGCGCGGGGTATGCGCTGGTTCGACTTGGCGCGATTAGGCAGCATTAGGCGATAGTACCGCCTTGCTGCGACGTTATCACGACACCACCGTTTGCCCTGTGGATGTCGATCAAACGCTGCACGAAGTTCGCGATGAAGAGCGAGGCGTTGGTGGCCCGTTTGTGCACAGCGATCGTCTGAGGAATTCGCGAAAACACTCCGTCCACCATCCGGAAGCCTTCCATCCGCTCAGAGGCGTTGAAGAGGAAGTCGGTCAGTCCAGCCGCCGCATCGCATTCTCGGTCGGCAAGAAAGTCGAGAGCCGCCGTGGGGCTGTCGGCATGTAGCACTGTCGCTCTCTTGAGTGTTCGCTCAAGCTGCTTCGTATATTGGCGAGCGTATTATTGCGTGCGCAAAGAAGGGCAGCTCGCGTGAGGCTGCCGCTCTTGTGACGGAAAGCCGCAAGCAGGAAGGCGCAGGACAGGTTGATGGCAAGCGCTCCCGCGCCTGTGACGGTCAAGAGCGCCTCGCGCGTGCACTCTTTGCTAGCCCTTGCTCAGGAAAAGCGCGTGAATGCCAGACCGATACGGTACTTATCGGCCACGAAGGTGGGCCACGAGCCTCGACGTCTCTGGCGCATAGAATGGCAAAGCCGCGTCGTCCGCATCCATTTGCCAGCTGCAACTGAGCTCCAGCGCACCAAGGGCGTGTGCGGATTGACAGAGTTCTACCAAGAAAGAGCTATTGGAAAGTCCAAAGGATCGGAGCATAGTCCGCCAGTGGGGTATCAGCGCGCGTGGGAAAAAGCGGGATACAGTACTCCTGCGGCCACGCCTCGACGACTTAGCAGACAACATTTTCAGGTTGATGCGGAGGTAGCGTGATGGCGCAGGGCGTTGTTTCTCTTAGCGGGACTCTGACTCAGAATCAGACTCTGGCGGCAAACGTCACTGATGTTGACGGGTTGCCGTCAGGGACGGTCATTACCTATCAGTGGCAGCAGAGCAGCGATAACGGTGCCACGTGGAGCAACATAACAGGTGCAGCCACGGCCGCCCTGACCTTGCAGCAGGCTCAAGTCGGAAAGCGGGTGCGGGCAACCGCTGTTTACACCGATGCTTTGGGTAACCAAGAACTGGCTGCCAGCACCACCAATGCCGCGGTCGCCAACGTGACCGACATCGGCGTCGTCACGATCGACGGTACACCCCTGCAAGGCCAAGCCCTGACCGCCGCGGTCTCGGATCTGGATGGGCTCGCCAACGTGTCGATCACATATCGATGGCAGCAACTGATCGGAACCACCTGGAGCAATATCGCGGGCGCCACCAGTTCGACGTGGACGCTTCAGGCGGCGCAGGTTGGCAGGCAAGTCCGCGTCCAGGCAACCTATACCGATCAGTTGGGAGGAACCGAAAACAATCGAACCAGCTTGGCCACGTCCCCAATCGTCGCGAGCAATCCTGCCGGTAACGACATTGGCGTCGTCTCCATCATCGGGGCCGCAACTCAAAATCGCACAATCGCCGCGAGCGTTACCGATGTCGACGGGCTCCCGCCCGGGACCATCGTCGGTTACCAGTGGCAGCAAAGCAGCAATGGCGGCGGCACGTGGAGCAACATTGCCGGTGCCACTGCGAAAACACTCAGCCTGCAGCAAGCACTGGTTGGGAAGCAGGTTCGGGCGATCGCTACTTACACCGATGCCCTTGGTAACAACGAGACGGTCGCCAGCGGTCCGACGACGGCAGTCGCCAACCTGAACGACGCAGGCGTGGTGACGATCACCGGTGCCCCCGTTCAGGGCCAAGCCCTGACCGCGGCCGTTACCGATCTCGATGGGCTCGCCAGCGTGTCGATCACCTATCGCTGGCAGCAGCTGATCGGGACGACCTGGACCGACATCGCTGGAGCCACCGGTGCCAACTGGACACTCCAGGCGGCGCAGGTGGGCAGGCAAGTCCGTGTGAGAACCACCTACACCGATCAGTTGGGTGGGGTCGAAACCAACCGAGTGAGCACGTCGACCGCAGCGATTGCCAGTGCCAACAACCAGCCGGGCGCGCTTGGCATCAGCGGAACGGCGACGCAAGGTCAGGTGTTGACGGCCGCGGTCACCGACGCGGACGGTGTGCCGGGATCGGTGACCTATCAGTGGCAACAAAGCAGCAACGGGACCACGTGGGGCAATATCGGCGGAGCGACTGCCAATACGCTGACCCTGCAGCAGGCCCAGGTCGGCAATTTCGTGCGGGCTACGGCCAGCTACATCGACAACTTGGGCAACAGCGAGAATGTCACCAGCCCGGCGACGCCCTCGGCAGTCGCCAATGTCAATGATCCCGGCGTGATCTCGATCAATGGCGTAGCGAGCCAGGGCCAGACCTTGACCGCGAACCTCAGTGACATCGATGGCCTGCCGGCGAGCGTCAGCTATCTGTGGCAGAGCAGCGACAACGGCAGTACGTGGACTGACGTCGCGGCCGGGCAAAGCCTGACGCTGGGCAGCAGTCTCGTCGGCAAGCGCCTGCGGGTGAATGCCACTTATACCGACCTGCGTGGCACTGGCGAGACCGTCGTGAGCGCAGCGACTGCCCCGATTACGTCCGTAAGTTCCAGCCCGGTCAGCCTCTTCACCACCCAGACGCCGGCCCAACCCAACTTCACCGACGGACCTGGAGTGGACTGGGAAGTCGGGATGCGCTTCGTCAGCAGCAATACCGGTTCGATCCAGGCGATCCGCTATTACAAATCCCCCAGCGAGACCGGCACGCATGTCGGCCGCATCTGGTCGGCTACCGGGCAGCAGCTGGCAAGCGTCACCTTCACCAATGAGACGGCCTCAGGCTGGCAGCAGCAGACATTGGCAAGCCCGCTGGTCATCAATGCGGGCACCACCTATGTCGTCTCGGTCAATGCCAACAGCTACTATTCGGTGACCTCGAACGGCTTTGCCAACCCCATCAGCAATGGCGGATTGACCGCCCCGGTCGGCGCCGGCGTCTACAACGAAACCATCGGCACGTTTCCCACCCTCGTCTACCAGAACGAAAACTACTTCCGCGATGTCGTGTTCTCTGCTGCGGCGGCCAATCCCAACAACCAGCCGGGCGCGCTTGGCATCAGCGGAACGGCGACGCAAGGTCAGGTGTTGACGGCCGCTGTCACCGACGCGGACGGTGTGCCGGGATCGGTGACCTATCAGTGGCAACAGAGCAGCAACGGGACCACGTGGGGCAATATCGGCGGAGCGACTGCCAATACGCTGACCCTGCAGCAGGCCCAGGTCGGCAATTTCGTGCGGGCTACGGCCAGCTACATCGACAACTTGGGCAACAGCGAGAATGTCACCAGCCCGGCGACGCCCTCGGCAGTCGCCAATGTCAATGATCCCGGCGTGATCTCGATCAATGGCGTAGCGAGCCAGGGCCAGACCTTGACCGCGAACCTCAGTGACATCGATGGCCTGCCGGCGAGCGTCAGCTATCTGTGGCAGAGCAGCGACAACGGCAGTACGTGGACTGACGTCGCGGCCGGGCAAAGCCTGACGCTGGGCAGCAGTCTCGTCGGCAAGCGCCTGCGGGTGAATGCCACTTATACCGACCTGCGTGGCACTGGCGAGACCGTCGTGAGCGCAGCGACTGCCCCGATTACGTCCGTAAGTTCCAGCCCGGTCAGCCTCTTCACCACCCAGACGCCGGCCCAACCCAACTTCACCGACGGACCTGGAGTGGACTGGGAAGTCGGGATGCGCTTCGTCAGCAGCAATACCGGTTCGATCCAGGCGATCCGCTATTACAAATCCCCCAGCGAGACCGGCACGCATGTCGGCCGCATCTGGTCGGCTACCGGGCAGCAGCTGGCAAGCGTCACCTTCACCAATGAGACGGCCTCAGGCTGGCAGCAGCAGACATTGGCAAGCCCGCTGGTCATCAATGCGGGCACCACCTATGTCGTCTCGGTCAATGCCAACAGCTACTATTCGGTGACCTCGAACGGCTTTGCCAACCCCATCAGCAATGGCGGATTGACCGCCCCGGTCGGCGCCGGCGTCTACAACGAAACCATCGGCACGTTTCCCACCCTCGTCTACCAGAACGAAAACTACTTCCGCGATGTCGTGTTCTCTGCTGGATCAAGCGTTGCCTTGCGGGACAACGCCACCATCTTCGTGAGTGAAACAGCGGGCGCTGCAACCATCACCGTCGTTCGCACAGGCAGCACGAGCGGGCAGCTGACACTGGAGTACACGACCAATGAGATCGGCGGAGCCGGAGCGGCCCAGGCTGGAGCGGACTATACGCAACCGACCTTCAATGGCCGGGCAAACACCGGCCAAGTTGTTTTCGCGGACGGCGAGAGCAGCAAGACGTTTGTCATCCCCATCGTCAACGACCCTAATGCCGAAGGGACAGAGACATTTTCTGTCGGCATCCAGAATCCTGGACCTGGTGGCTCGCTGGCGGCGCCACGGACTGTTCTGGTCTCGATCGTCGACGACGATTCCGCACCCACCATCTCCTTGAGCAATCCGGTCATCACCTTGTCGGAGGCGGCGGCCACCGCGACGATCACGGTTCAGCGCAGTGGAAACATCGATGCCACGGCATCCGTTGCATATGCAACGAGCAATGGCAGCGCGATCGCCGGTTCCGATTATACGACAACAACAGGCGTGCTGACATTTGCCGCAGGGCAAGCGATCCAGACCATTTCCGTTCCGCTGCTCAACAACACCACGGCCGAGAGCAATGAAAGCTTCACCTTAACCTTGAGCAACCCGACAGGTGCTGTCCTGGGGAGCCAAGCGACAGCGACCGTCAACATTCTGGACGACGATAGCAACCTCGGCAATCTTGTCCGACAGACCGTCGTGTCCGGCTTGAGCGAGCCGACGGCCTTGGATTGGACCCCCGATGGCCGCTATATGGTTGTCGCGCAACAGAATGGCATTGTGCGGGTGGTGGACAACGGCACGCTGAGATCGACGCCGCTTGTCGATTTGTCCAGCCAGGTCAACTATACGCCCGGCGATCGCGGAATGCTGGGGATGGCCATTCATCCGAACTTCGCGGCAAATCCATACGTCTATCTGCTCTACACTTACGATCCGCCAGAAACCGCGAATGGAACCGGTCTGGCGGGACCGGACACCAAGGGGAACCGTCCTTCTCGCCTCGTTCGGCTTACGATCAACCCCAACACGATGATCGCCGATCCGGCCAGCCTGGTCGTGCTGGCCGGTACCAACAGCACCTGGGCCTACACCAGCCGTCCGGATCTCGACAGCACCGGCGCTGTGAACATACCGCCGTCCGGCATCGTCAACGGCACCACCATTACCGCCCCTGCAAGCCAAATCGAGGTGGGAACCCAGGACAACGATCCAGATCGCGCCGGAATCCAGAACCAGAATATTCGGGACTATCTGGCGACGGACAGTGACTCCCATTCCAATGGAGCTCTCCATTTCGGGCCCGACGGCATGCTGTACTTCAGCAACGGAGACGGCACGTCATACAATTTCATGGACCCTCGCACGGTTCGGGCTCAAGACGTTCACAATCTGTCCGGCAAAGTCCTGAGGATAGATCCCATGACCGGCGCGGGCGTTCCGGGGAACCCCTTCTATGACCCCGCAGATCCGAACAGCAATCAGTCCAAGGTATTCTATTCCGGGGTGCGCAACGCCTATCGCTTCACCTTCGATCCAGTGACCAACCTGCCCGTTGTCGGAGATGTCGGCTGGACCACTTGGGAGGAAATAAATACCGGCCCTGCAGGATCCAATTTCGGTTGGCCGTATCTGGAAGGTCCTGCCCAAACGGGCGGCTACCAGAATCTGCCTCAGGCGATCAGCTTTTACAACAATGGGAACCGAAACAGTCCTTCCGATCAGGCTGCTGTTTTTCCGCTGCTATCGAGAAGCCACGGCTCGCCTGACAACGCCACTGCGATCACGGTCGGGGACTTCTATAACGACAACACCTTGATGTTTGCGGATCTTGTCAATGGAAATGTCTACACCGCAACGATGAACGCAAGCCGGCAGATCTCGAACGTGCAGGTCTTCGACACGGGCGTCCCCTATTTGGTAGACATTGAGAAGGGACCGGACGGCTGGCTTTACGGTGCTGATTTGGGCACCGGTACCATCCGTCGGTGGGCAGACCCCAATGTGCCGACCGGCGCGAGCCTGTTGACACCAACTTGAGCCGACTGCACCTCCGTTCTTTTTCAAATGAGGGTAGCAATGTTTGGCCAGAAGCGATGCCCCGCAAAGATGGACAGCGAACATCTTGCCCCACTCGCTAACGGACAAATCGCAGATACGAGCAGGGCTTGCTACACCGGCGTATTACATGTGAAGCGATCGCGTTCGTACTCCGAGCGATCATTAAAGAGCATCAGGTTTTCGACTTGCGAAAGGAGATCTGGACGGCCAATCGGTCCCAGCAGATGATCGGAATCTGCACTGACACACTTCATCATGGGGGCAAGAGATGAAGCAAATGACGCCTTCGCAGTTCAAGCTGATAATCTTCGGATAATGCTGCCCGGGAAGGCGATTGTTTCGGATGCACGCTCCCCTGTGATCATGCCGACAATGGCATCGATCATCGTTTCGGTTGGCTGTTCGTAGCTGGTCAACTCGTATGCGGGGCTCGCGCCCAGTTCAATGTTGTCGAAACCGACGAGAGCGAGATCATGTGGAACTCGAAGTCCAAATTCGCTTCTGGCGACGTCCATTGCTCCGAGCGCCAAAATGTCGTTCTCACACATCAACACGTCGATGCGCGATGCCGGAGAGGTAGCGCTCAAATAGGCCCGCGCTGCCTCTGCGCCGGCCTGAACGCTATACCTTTCCGCGGTCAGTTCCACTACACCTTCAATGTCCTTCTGGCGCCAGCAATGCGCAAAGTGACGCCGTCTGCCCAGAGCGGTCGAAAGTGTTCTCGCTCCCGTCATGAACCCCGGGCGGCGGTACCCTTTATCGAATAGATATTCGACGATTTCGTTCAAAGCGACTTCGGTGTCACACGCTATTGCCGGCACGCCGGGGATTTGACTGTCTCTGGCAAGGACAAACATTGGGGGAAGACCCCGACCAAGCCGCCGATCACCCAGCGTTTCTTCGCGAAAGGCCGTACCGAACAGGATAACGGCGTCGAATTGTCGTTGGTCGGCATTGATCAGCGCGTGAACGTGATCGAAATGCCGGTTGATATTGATCAATACCGTCAGCAGTCCCTCCGCCTGCAGTCGCTCGGTCAGCATCTCCAGGACCGGGAGCTTGTGCGGGTTGGCGAAGTCGTCTACGAAGACGGCGACCTGATGCGTGATGTTCGTCGCGAGGCTGCGAGCAAGCAGATTGGGTGAGTAATTCAGAGCCTCTGCCGCCTGAAGCACCTTCTGCCGGCTGGCATCTGTAATGGACGCACCGGGGGTGAAGGCGCGGATGACCGTCCATTTCGATACGCCGGCGGCGTCCGCCACCTCTTTCGCGGTTGCCCTTTTGCGCATGCCTTTCTCCTCTCGATCGGAATGAATATTCCATAAAAAAATAAAAATGGAATGGATGCTTGATTTTCGACGACAATAAAGTAATTTGACCGTCCTTGCTACCGGTAGCAAAGGAGTTGCAACCGGTAGCAAATGCTGGCCCGCATAAGGCGGACTGTTTTTTGGGAGGATAAAATGAAATTACGTTTGAAATCGCTTCTCGCAGGCGCCGCCGTCGCGCTCATGTGCTCTTCGGCAGTTGTCAACGCTGCGGATATTCGCATCGTTGCCGTCACCCATGGCCAGGCCAATGATCCGTTCTGGTCCGTGGTCAAGAACGGCGTCAACGCGGCTGCGAAGGATATTGGCGTCAGCGTCGACTACCGCGCGCCGGAAACATTCGACATGGTCTCGATGGGGCAGCTCATCGATGCTGCCATCAATCAGAAGCCTGACGGGATCGTCGTCTCCATTCCGGATGCCTCGGCGCTCGGCCCGTCGATCAAGAAGGCCGTGGCCGCCGGCATTCCGGTCATCTCGATCAACTCGGGATCCGATGTTTCGAAGGAGCTGGGAGCGCTTCTGCATGTGGGCCAGGACGAATATACCGCAGGCAAGGCCGCCGGCGCGAAGCTGCAGGAACTGGGCGGCAAGGAAGGCTTGTGCGTCAACCAGGAGGTCGGCAATGTCGCGCTCGATCTGCGCTGCAAGGGCTTTGCCGACGGTTTTGGCGGCAAGGTCACGGTTCTGCCCGTCAGCAACGATCCTGCCGACGTCCGTGCGAAGGTCAAGGCGGCGCTGAGTTCGAATGCCGCGGTCGATACCGTCATGGCGCTCGGCGCCGGCACCGCCGGCGAGCCGTCTCTGGCAGCTGTCGAGGATGTAGGAATGATCGGCAAGATCAATGTCGCGACCTTCGACCTTTCGGCAGATTTCCTGAAGGCCGTGGCCGATGGCAAGGCGGCCTTCGCGATTGATCAGCAGCAATTCCTCCAGGGCTATCTGCCGGTCGTGTTCCTGGCCAACTACGCCAAATACGGACTTATCCCAGGGGGTAACGTCCCATCCGGCCCGAACCTGATCACCAAGGAAAAGGCCGCCCAGGTCGTAGATCTTTCCGCCAAGGGCATTCGCTGAAAAGAACTGCCGAAAGGCATTCTCCCAGAATCTCCTCCTCTGAACCGGGGAGGGGGTTTGGCTGACAGAGCGCGGTGCTGAGCAGCGCCGCCGTTATCCTAAATTACGATCCCGTGGGAGGAGTTATGGCTTCGCTTGAGCAAAAGGCGGCGGCTGCGCCGAAGGCCGATGAGCGCGTCAAACAAGTGAGTTTTCTGACGCATATGATGCGGCGGCCCGAGCTTGGTGCCGTGGCCGGCCTTGTCCTCGTCATCGTGTTCTTCTTTCTTACCGCAGATTCGACGATGTTCTCCCTTTCGGGCCTGATGACCATCATGGCGCCTGCATCGCAACTGGGAATTCTCGCCATTGCGGCGGCACTGCTCATGATCGGCGGAGAGTTCGATCTCTCGATCGGCTCGATGGTAGCTTTCGCAGGACTGATCTTCGGCGTCATCCTGACCAATTTCGGTCAACCGCTTTCGGTTGCCATCGTCATGACGATGCTGTTTGCGGCGTTCATGGGCGCGATCAATGGGCAGATCGTCATCCACACCCGGCTGCCATCGTTCATTGTGACCCTGGCATTTCTCTTCATACTGCGCGGCTTGACCCTCGTGGGTCTGAAATGGGCCACCGGCGGCTCGACGCAGCTTCGCGGCATCGGCGACTATGTGAAGGACAGTCCTCTGCTCGGGCTCTTTTCCGGCGATGCGCTGAAGGGCCTGTTCGTGTGGCTTGCAGATCACGATCTGATAGACAAGTTCCCGAACGGCCTGCCGAAGGTCACCGGCATCCCCGTATCGGTCCTGTGGTTTGTCGTGCTTGCCCTGGCTGCAACATGGGTCCTGCTGCGCACCCGCATGGGCAACTGGATCTTCGCGGCCGGCGGCGATCCCAATGCAGCAAGAAACTCGGGCGTCCCTGTCCATAGGGTGAAAACCGGCCTGTTCGCGCTGACGGCATGTGCCGCCGCGCTGGTCGCCATCATCACGGTGCTTGACGCCGGCTCGACCGATGCCCGGCGCGGTTTTCAAAAAGAGTTCGAAGCGATCATCGCCGCCGTCATTGGCGGGTGCCTCCTCACAGGCGGATACGGCTCAGCGATCGGTGCCTTCTTCGGAGCGATCATCTTCGGCTCGGTTTCCATCGGCCTGACCTATACCAGGTTCGACTCCGACTGGTTCCAGGTCTTCCTCGGCTCGATGCTGCTGCTGGCTGTTCTCTTCAACAATTTCATCCGCCGCAAGGTTACCGGGGAGCGCTGATCATGCCAGACGTCAACAACCGAACGCCGATCATCGAAGTAACCGATATCGTCAAGCACTACGGCTCCGTGATCGCTCTCAACGGCGTGTCGATACAAGTTTCGGCCGGAGAGGTGCTTTGTCTCCTTGGCGACAATGGCGCGGGCAAATCCACCTTGATCAAGACGCTCTCCGGCGTCGTCCGGCCAAGCGGGGGCGTCTTCCTGGTCGAAGGCAAGCCTGTCGATTTCCGCAGTCCCCGCGACGCGCTCGATGCCGGCATCGCGACCGTCTATCAGGACCTCGCGATGATCCCTCTCATGTCGATCACGCGCAATTTCTTCATGGGGCGGGAGCCCCGCAAAGGTTTCTTCCCCTTCCGTCACCTCGACCTCATGCATTGCAACAATGTCACGCGGGAGGAGATGCGCAAGATCGGCATTGATATCCGTGATCCCAATCAGGCCGTGGGCACTCTGTCGGGGGGCGAACGCCAATGCGTCGCCATTGCGCGCGCGGTCTATTTCGGCGCCAAGATCCTCATTCTCGATGAGCCGACCTCGGCGCTCGGCGTGGCGCAAACCTCAATGGTGCTGAAATATATCCATCAGGTCCGGCAGAATGGGCTGGGTGTCATTTTCATCACCCACAATGTCCGACACGCCTATGCCGTGGCGGACCGTTTCACGATCCTCAATCGAGGCCAGACGCTCGGCACCTTTGCCAAGGTCGACATAGCCATGGATGAGCTTCAGAACCTCATGGCCGGCGGCAAGGAACTGCAGCAATTGTCCGAAGAGCTCGGTGGTACGATCTAGTCCGCGTCACGTCGCAGGTGGTGCCCGTTCTCGAAAGCAGGCGCCGCCCGAAAATCACGCAACAATTACGAAAGACGATCATGAGCGATCGAACGAGGAATAATGGTAGCCCTTTCACGCTTGCGGCATGTGCTGAAATGCTCTGGCGCGACCGCCCGATCGAGTGGCGCGCTTCACGCTTGACGGAAATGGGTTTCGGCGTCGGACTTTGGAACTGGCCCGAACACGATCTCGACAAGCTGGAAGCAACCGGAGCGACCTTCACGATCATGAACGGCTACATCACTGGCCGGCTGACCGACGATGAAGGCGCGGCCGAACTTCTGAGCACAGCGCGAGAGACCGCGCAGATCGGAAAGCGACTCGGCGTGCAAAGGCTCAATCTGCACGGCACCGGTCTGGGAGATGGAGGTCTGCCGGTCCAGCCGGTCGAAGTTGTGACCGGCGCCATGTGGTTAAAGGCGCGCGACACCCTCTGCCGGGTCGCTGACATGGCCGAAGAAGAGGACGTCACCTTCACTCTCGAAAACCTCAATCTGCCGGTCGATCATCCGGGCGTGCCATTCGGGCGCGCCGAAGACACGCTGGCGCTGGTCTCAAGCGTCAATCATCCGCGGCTCCGCCTCAATCTCGATCTCTACCATGCCCAAATAGGAGAGGGAAACCTGATCGAGCTTTGCCGCAAATGCCTGCCTTGGATCGGCGAAATCCAGGTGGCCGATGTGCCCGGCCGCTGCGAGCCGGGCACTGGCGAGGTCCATTATAAGATGATCGCACGCGCGCTCAAGGACATGGGTTATCGCGGCGCCATCGGTATGGAAGCTTGGGCTTCCGGCGACGATGAGGCGGCGCTCGACCGCTTCCGCGATGCCTTCACGGTTTAACGATCTGACTGTTAACGCTTGCAAATACGGAGAAATATCGATGATCAGGTTTGGAGTGATCGGCGCCGGCCGGATAGGCAAGGTACATGCCGCCACCATCGCGGCGAACCCGAAGGCGAAACTCGTTTATGTGGCCGACGCCTTCAGGGCCACGGCAGAGGCGCTGGCTGCCCAGACGGGCGCCGAGGTCGCTGACGCAGAGGATATCATCAATTCTACTGCGGTGGATGCGATACTGATAGCAACGCCGACACCCAGTCATGCCGATCTCATCGAGGCGGCTTCGAAGGCCGGCAAGGCGATCCTTTGCGAAAAGCCGGTATCCTTGTCGGTCGAACGTATCAATACCTGCCTAGACTTTGTCGAGAAGAACAATTCCACCCTGATGATCGGTTTCAATCGGCGGTTCGATCCCAGTTTCGCCAGCGTGGAGGCGCGGCTGCGTCGCGGCGATGTCGGCGACATTGAAATCGTCACCATCACCAGCCGCGACCCCGCTCCGCCGCCAGCCGAATACGTCAAATCTTCCGGCGGCCTGTTCCGCGACATGATGATCCACGACTTCGATATGGCCCGCTTCCTGATGGGCGAGGAATTCGTCGTGGTAAGCGCGGTTGGATCGTCTCTCGTCGACAAGGCGATCGGGGCCGAAGGTGACGTGGATACTGCCGCGGTGCAGATGCAGACGGCGTCGGGTCGGATCGCTGTCATCACCAATTCGCGCCGGGCAACCTACGGCTACGATCAACGCATTGAAGTTCATGGTTCTGCCGGCATGCTTGCGGCACGGAATATCCAGGCAACCAGTGTCGAGCTTTCCAACGCCAGCGGTATCAGGGGCGATCCCGTTCAATATTTTTTCCTTGAGCGCTATGCGCAGGCCTACGCCAACGAGATCAATGCCTTCATCGACGCGATCGGAAGCGGCAGCCGATCCCTGAGACCCGGTGGACTGGATGGACTTCAGGCCCAGAAACTGGCGGAGGCGGCGACCGTGAGCTGGAAGACGGGCAGGCCGGTGCAGGTCGAGTAGCAAGGTTCGATGCCATGCGGCCATGTCTTCCCGCCACGGAGGATGACATGTCGCGTCCTGACGGTGCTCGGGTGGCACCGAGATTACGGGAAGACGGTTCTTTAAAAGGTGAGCGCCATGCTACAAGACAAAGGCCACCGTCCTCCCGCGACGCTGCGGGAACTGAAGTGTTTTATTGCCAAGCGGCAGCTCGTCTTTCCCAACAGTCTCGAGCAAGTCGCGAGGCTGATGCTGGAACGACCGGAAATCATTGCCTTCGAAAGTGCTGCCGCGATTGCACGCAGGTGCAGCGTTTCACAAACGACTGTCCACCGGCTTGCACAGCACATCGGGTTTCGGACGTTCGGCGAGCTCCGCGCAATGGTACGAGAACACCTTCGCAGCACCGTCATACATTCTCCTGACCCGGCGTCGATATCTCATGCGCGGGCATGAGTTCTGCTTGGCGCAGAAGCGCGCACCCCTATCGAGGTGGAAGATATGATCCTCACGGCGGTCATCGACGCGTTCGAGAGCCACCTCGAGCTCCGCCATTCCTGGCGGCGGCTGTTCCAGGACCGCGAGCAGATCGACACTGCGGTCGCCAATTCGAAGAAGGTCCTCGAAGCCGCCCGTCGCCGCAACATGGTGGTCATCCACGTCAGGCTGCCAAGATCAACAGGCTGGCAACGGAGGCGTCCGTCGTCGACTGCAATTCTATCCCCCTGTAACGCTTTTCATAACGGTTCGCTGCATCGAACGCGGGGTCAGGCGATTTGAAAAAATGATGATCTTGTTCATGAACCCGGCAACTACGGAGGCCTTGCCTTGTGACAGCGCGCGGAGACCGCTTTCGGCGACGGGGCGGGGCTTCATCGTCAGAAGGCGCAGCATGCGCGAAACAGGGGCGCTGGCGGCCGAATCGAATCCGGTTTCGGTGTGTCCTGGGCAAAGGCAGGTGACAGTCACGCCTCGAGGGCTGAGTTCGTCGTGCAAAGCCTCTCCAAACGACAGCACGTAAGACTTCGTTGCTGCATAGGCAGAAAACCCAGGGACGGGTTGGAATGCCAGAATGCTCGCTATGAGAAGTATCTGCCCAGACCCACGGGTTGCCATATCCTGCCCAAAGATAAAGCTCAGTTCCGTTACCGCCGTGATGTTGAGTTGCATCATATCGGTCGTGCGCTCCAGCGGCGTGTCCAAAAAGTCCCCATGCAACCCGTACCCGGCATTGTTCACAAGAATATCAATCTGCAGCGACTTGTCGTCCAGACTGCTTTTCAAGCGAGCGGCAGCGCCAGGGACGGCAAGATCGATCGGTTGGACGACGATCTCGACACCGTATTTCTGCCGAAGCTCTGTGGCGAGCCTCTCCATCGGCTCCCTGCGCCGGGCGGCGAGCACAAGATTTACCTTCTGCTTTGCCAAGAGCTTGGCATATTCGAGACCCATGCCACTGGAGGCACCGGTAATTAGGGCTCGCTTCGTCGCGGCACATTTTGACTTCCCTATGAGGGACGTCTGCGTTTCCGCGTTAGCAACGTTTTGCATTTGGTTTCCTTTCAACTGCATGGATATATTTCGGCGGAGCGGACACGAAGCCTTGCTTCTAAGTCCCTGCAGAGTTTTGGCCTTCCCCGAAGCATCAGGTTCAGGATGCGCTCGACCAGCTTTCGGTAACGGGGGTGGAACCAGTTGACGCCTTCACACCGTCCCTGCTCATAACTGCCTGCCGATGCATCAGGAGCGGACATGACGGCGCTGAGGCCGCATGAACGGCGCAGGTTCTTGCTTAACCGAAGACCCCATAATCGCGCGTGCCGAGCGCGATGCCCAAGGTCCGAAGTGCCAGCGGCCTCAAGAGCCGCGCGTCGACCAATCAGCGCCTGCGTCAGTTCAGCGAGGTTGGCGTGACGGTGAGCGAGTGATGGGGGATCGATCCTGCGCCGGTGATTTTTGCTATGGCGTTCATGTGGGCTCCGATGTAGACATAAGAAACATAGTCTTTAAATAGGCGACAAAGTTACCACTGTCAACAATGTTTCTGAGAGCAACTTCGAGGTGCCATGCAGGCTACACCCCACCGCCCCTATCATCACGGGGATCTCCGCCGTGTGATTATTGAAACTGCTCTGGACATGCTTCGGACCGAGAAGGACTGGCAGTTCACGCTGCGGGAAGTCGCCCGCCGGGCTGGCGTCAGCCACGCAGCACCCTACAAGCACTTTCCGGACAAAACGGCTCTGCTCGTCGAACTCGCCATGATTGGGTTCGATCGACTACGCGAGGCGCTACTGGAGGCGAAACCCGAAGTCCCCCGATCTCTGCTCGAGGAAATCACTCCGATATCTCTGGCATATGTCGCGTTCGGAACCGATAACCCGGCCTTATATCGCCTGATGTTCAACGCGGAGGAGGGGCAGGCCGTGGGAATGCATCTCGATGAGAGGGCGCTCGCTGTATTCGACGTAGTGCTTGACATGCTCGGACGCGGTCAGGCTGCTGGCACCATTCGCAAGCGGCCAGTCAGGGGACAGGCGACCGCCGCATGGGCGCTTATTCACGGCATGACCCTGCTCGCGATCGATGGACTTCTGGTGCCAGAAAAGGTCGGATCGGCGCCGCTGGAGGCAGCCATTGCCACTCTGGTCGATGGGCTGGCAATCCCGCGATCGAACACTAACTGAAACGAGGCCAGGGTCGCATGGGCAATCGACGTCGATGAGGCCGAAGAGACATCGGGTCAGCTCCAACCTAGTTAATCCAGATCATCGAAGTGGAATCGGCAGCCGAAGCCTGGGTACCGATAGCCTTTCCAGTAGGCGACCACAGTGCTGCTGGATCATGTCGGGGGTATCCTAACTGGACTGAACGACCTATGATTGGAGTCCCGATTAATGCGATGCCTCGAACATGAATATCGTCAAGCCGCCTTCACCGTCTGACAATAGCCGGGAGGATAAAGTTCAGTCGAATCCGGTGCGGCTTGGCGCACGCCTCAAGCTGGCGCGGCAGACGCGGGGCTTGACGCTGAAGGCACTGGCGCTGGCTGCGGATTGTTCAGAAAGCCTGCTGTCCAAGATCGAGAACGGTAAGGCTTCGCCATCGTTGCCCATGCTGCACCGGCTGGTGCAGGCGCTCGATTCCAATATCGGCTGGATGTTCGAGGAGACGGATGCCGACGAGGGCGTGGTGTTTCGCGCCGGCACACGGCCGCTGATCTCGCTCGATCCGCTGCGACGCGGCGAGGGCATATCGCTCGAACGTATAATTCCCTATTCGCAGGGTCATCTGCTCCAGTGCAACATCCACCATATCGATGTGGGAGGCGAGAGCGCCGGCCCGATCCAGCATGTCGGCGAAGAGGTCGGCTACGTGCTCGTCGGCGAGATCGAGTTGATGATCGGCGATAAGACCTTTCACCTGTCCGCCGGAGACAGTTTCGTATTCAATTCAGAGCTGGCCCATTGGTATCGCAATGTCGGAAGCCAGCGTGCCTCGATTTTCTGGGTCAATACGCCGCCAACATTTTGATTACCTCAAAAAACTCATGATTTGACTTTTGTGGCTCCGACCATTCAAGCGACTTGACAATAATTCAAGTCACTTGAATAATGCCCTTGTAAATTCTGAACGCCGCCCGCGGCGTCTAACAAGGGGAACTTAAAAATGGGTCGGACCAAATATCTCCTCAGCTGCGCCGCAGCCGTCGCCATGACGCTTTCCATGGGTGTTTCAGGCGCCTTTGCCGATACGTTCGCGCTCGTCACCATCAATCAGCAGGCACTCTTCTTCAACCAGATCAATGATGGTGCCAACGCTGCCGCAAAGGCTGCTGGCGTCGACCTCGTCATCTTCAACGCCAACAACGTGCCTTCGGCGCAGAACGATGCGATCGAGACCTACATCACGCAGAAAGTCGACGGCATCATCCTGGTCGCCATCGATGTGAACGGCGTGAAGCCGGCCATCACTGCTGCGAAGAATGCCGGCATTCCGGTCATCGCCATCGATGCGCAGATTCCGGAAGGCGACAACATAGCCTTCGTCGGTGTCGACAATACCGCCGCCGGTCGCGAGATTGGCAAGTTCTTCTCTGACTACGTGAAGAGCGACATGGGCGGTGCGGCCAAGGTCGGCGTCGTCGGCGCGCTTAACTCGTTCATCCAGAACCAGCGCCTCGACGGCTTCAAGGCTGCGGTAGGCGAGGGCGGTCAGAAGATCGAATTCCTCAACACCGTTGATGGCCAGAACGTGCAGGACGTCGCGCTGTCTGCCGCCGAAAACCTGATGACGGCCAACCCCGACATGACGGCGCTCTATGCGACCGGCGAGCCGGCGCTGCTCGGCGCGGTTTCCGCGGTTGCCAGCCAGGGCCGCGGTGATAGCATCAAGGTCTTCGGCTGGGATCTGACGAAGTCCGCCATCGATGGCATCGACCAAGGGTTCGTGACCGCTGTGATCCAGCAGGATCCGGCCGGCGAGGGCAAGGCTGCGGTCGAGGCGCTCGTCAAGGTCAAAAAGGGCGAGAAGATCGAGCCGATCATCAATGTGCCGGTTACCATCGTCACCAAGTCGAATGTCGATCAGTACCGCGATATATTCAAGTAAGGCGAACTGCCGCCGTCGCCCGGGCTGTCGATCAGGCTGGGCGGCCGGATTTCAGCAAGGGCCATTGAATATGACCGACACGCAAGTCAGCCGCGTTCGTATGACCGGCATTTCTAAGCGCTATGGCGCGCTGCAATCGCTCGACAACGCCTCGCTCGATCTGAAGCCCGGGGAAGTTCTCGGCCTGGTGGGTGACAACGGAGCAGGCAAATCGACCATCAGCAAGGTTTTGTCCGGCGCCGTGATCCCCGATTCAGGAACGATCGAGATCGACGGCAGAGCGGTCGCCTTCACCTCGCCCGCAGATGCGCGCGCAGCGCGTATCGAGATGGTCTACCAGGACCTGGCGCTCTGCGACACGATCGATGTGGCTGGCAATCTCTTCCTTGGCCGCGAGCCGAAACGGCGGGTGGCCGGCGTACCGATGCTCGACAAGACGCTGATGCATGAGCGTGCGCGCGACATGCTCTCCAATCTCGGCATCGTCATCCCCGATACGCGCATGAAGGTGGAAAACCTTTCGGGCGGCCAACGTCAGTCCATCGCCATCGGCCGCGCCGCATCCTTCAACCCCTCGGTGCTCATCATGGACGAGCCCACAGCGGCACTCGCCGTCGCTGAGGTGGAGGCGGTGCTCGAACTCGTCCGCACCGTCTCGCAACGCGGCGTGTCCGTCATTCTCATCACGCATCGCCTGCAGGACCTCTTCCTCGTCTGCGACCGCATCCAGGTGATGTATGAGGGGCGTAACATCGCCGAGCGCCGGATCGAAGACACGAATATCGAGGACGTCGTCAATCTCATCGTCGGGCGAAAATTTGCAGCCCGATCCGCAGGCCATAACCGGGAAAAGGGCGCCTCCGCATGAGTTCCGAACCCAACGCCTATGCCAGCCATCCGCCCCGCATGCGCGAGCCGACGATCCTCGACAAGGTCGTGGCCAATGGCGGCGTCATGTCGATCGCGCTGTTCTTCGTCGTCTGTTGCCTGTTCTTCTCGGTGACAACGGATGCCTTCCTGACCGCGCCGAATCTCCTCAACGTCATCCGGCAATCCGCCCCGTTGCTGATCGTCGCGGCGGCCATGACCTTCGTCATCACGACCGGGGGCATCGATCTTTCGGTTGGCTCCGTCCTTGCCCTGACGGCCACCTTGTCGGCCGCAGCCCTACAGGCGGGCGTCCCTTGGCCGTTTGCCATCGTGCTGATGCTTCTGCTCGGCGGCGTGGTGGGTGTCATCCAAGGTTATTTTATCGCCTATGAGCGCGTCCCCGCCTTCATCGTTACGCTCGCCGGTCTTTCCGTGATCCGCGGTTTCGCGTTGCTCATCACTGGCGGCTATTCGATCCCCATCGAGCCGACGAGCCCCTTCGTAGCCCTTGGCCGCGCCTGGGTGTTTGGCATTCCGGCTCCGGCGCTGATCGCGATTGTGATTCTCGCCATCGCCTACATCGCCTTCAACGAAACCCATTTCGGCCGCTACGTCACGGGCGTCGGCGCCAATGCCGAGGCGACACGGCGGGCAGGCGTCAACACGCGCCGGGTCATCCTCTGGGTCTATGTGCTGTCGGGTACGGCCGCGGCGGCCGCCGGCGTTATCCTTTCCGCCCGTCTCGGCTCCGGCTCGTCGAATGCGGGACAGGGTTTTGAGCTGGATGTCATCGCAGCCGTCGTGCTCGGCGGCACCAGCCTCTTTGGTGGACGCGGCTCTCTCGTGGGGACGATTCTCGGCGCGCTGACCGTCGCGGTGCTCGCAAACGGCCTCATCCTTTCACATCTATCGCCCTTCTTCACGCCGATCGTCACCGGGTTCATCATCCTCGTCGCCATCTGGCTGAATTTCCGCCTGTTCCGCGGCGGCGCGAAGGGGCGCTGAGGATGCTCGATCGTCTCTTCACGGGCGCGCCGAAAAAGCGGCATCCCATCGGGGTGAATTCCGGCACAGCCATGACCGTCACCGGCCCCGTTCCGGTGGAGGATCTGGGCGTGACGCTAATGCACGAGCACATCTTCCTCAATGGCGCGACCAGCTGGATCTGCCCCTGCCACCCGGACGAAAAGGCGATCGCCGAACAGAAGGTCTCGATCGAGATTATCGGCGAATTGCGTATGAACCCCTACATGAACCGGGACAATGTCTCGCTCGATGATGGGGATCTGGCGCTGGGAGAGCTCAAACGGTTCCAGGCGCTCGGCGGCTGCACCGTGGTGGAAACGACCAATTTCGGCATCGGCCGTGATGCGGCGGGACTCGCCCGCATCGCGCGCATGTCGGGGCTCCGGATTATCATGGGTACAGGCTTCTATCTGGAGCACACCCATCCCGACTGGCTGAAAGCCATGGACATCGAAGAGGTTGCGCAGTTCATCGTCGATGATGTCGGCGGCGGCGAGACGCAGCCGGAGATCATGGCAGGTATTATCGGTGAGGTCGGCGTCAGCCGTCATTTCACCGCCGAGGAAGAGAAGTCGCTTCGTGCTTCAGCGCGGGCGGCACGCATCACCGGCCTGCCGCTCTCCGTTCACCTGCCGGGCTGGGAGCGTCTGGCGCATCGCGTGCTCGATGTGGTCGAGGAGGAGGGGGCCGATCTGCGCCATACTGTCCTTTGCCACATGAACCCCAGTCATAACGATCTTGATTACCAGATGGCGCTGGCAAGGCGCGGCGCCTTCCTGGAATACGACATGATCGGCATGGACTATTACTATGCCGATCAGGATGCCCAGTCGCCCTCCGACGAGGAGAATGCCCGTGCTATCGCCACCCTTGTCGACAAGGGGTTTGGCGACAGGCTGCTGCTCTCGCAGGATGTGTTCCTGAAGATCATGCTGACGCGCTACGGCGGTTTTGGCTATGGCTACGTTCTCAAGCACTTCCTGCCGCGTTTGAGGCGCCATGGCGTCGATCAAGCGGCCATTGACCGCATGCTGATCGACAATCCGAAATCCGTCTTTTCCGCCATGCGCTGAGCGTTGGCCATCGTTCAAGGAGTTCCCATGACCAAGAAGAAAGTGCTGCTCGCCGGCGAATCCTGGGTATCGACCGCCACCCATATCAAGGGCTTTGACCAGTTCCCTACCGTGACCTATCATACCGGCGCGGACGAATTGCTGAAGGCCCTGAAGGATAGCCCCTTCGACGTTACCTTCATGCCGGCACACGAGGCACAGAAGGAGTTTCCGAGCACGCTCGAAGGCCTTAGGGCCTACGAAGCCATCGTGCTCTCGGATATCGGCGCCAATACGCTGCTTCTGCATCCGGACACCTGGATTCACTCGCGTCGCACGCCGAACCGTCTGAAACTGATGCGCGACTACGTCGCCCAAGGCGGGGCACTCCTGATGTTCGGTGGCTATTATTCCTTCCAGGGCATCAATGGCGGCGCGCGCTTCCGAAACACGGCTGTCGAAGACGTACTGCCGGTCTCCTGCCTTTCCGTCGACGACCGTGTGGAGGTGCCTGAGGGCTTTACGCCCATTGTGTCGGGCGATGCTTCGCATCCGATCCTTGCGGGCATAACCGGTGAGTTCCCGTATCTGCTCGGTTTCAACGAAGTGACGCTCAAGGAAGGCGCCAACCAGCTTATGACCGTTTCGTCGGAATACGGTTCGCTGCCGCTGCTCGTCACCGGCACCTATGGCGAGGGTCGCACGCTTGTCTGGACGTCCGATGTCGGCCCGCACTGGCTGCCGCCGGAATTCATCGCCTGGCCGGGCTATAAGACCCTGTTCGAGCAGATGCTCGCCTGGGCTACGGACTGATCGGAAGGGTCCAGACCATGACCATCCACGTCGTCGGCAACGTCTGCGTCGATACGAGCTTTCGCCTGGAGCGGCTGCCGAGCCCGGGCGAAACGCTGAACGCAGCGGCTGCCGGAGAAGGCGTCGGCGGCAAGGGAGCGAACCAGGCCGCTGCCGCCGCTCGGACAGGCGCATCGGTGACGCTTTGGGCAGCTGTTGGCCGGGATGCTGCCGGCGACGGGATGGAGAGCGTGCTCTCGGCGGAGATTTCCGAATTGCGCCTCTCGCGCCTTGACCTACCCAGTGACCGCTCGGTGATCCTTATCGACCGCCATGGCGAGAATGTTGTCGTCACTGCTGCCGCCTGCGCGGAGGCGTTCGATCCGCTGGCGATGTGCGCACTCGCATCGACCTGGTGCGCCAGAGACATTTTGCTGATGCAGGGCAACCTTGGTGCCGATGTGACAGCGCAATGCCTGAAGGCAGCGCACGCGGCCGGGCTTTTCACGGTCCTCAATCCGAGCCCGCTTCATGCTGAGGAGCTGGATCTGGCGGCGGTGTCGCTTCTGATCGTCAACCGGCAAGAGGCCGAAGCCTTGACCGGGGAAACGCATGGTGACCGCGCTGCCGACCGCCTGTGCGCAATGGGTGCGGCCACCGTCATCGTGACGCTCGGTTCGGAGGGCGCCTTCGTTCTGGAGGCATCTTCTCGGCTCCAGATCCCGGCTGAAAAACGCGAAACCGTGGATACCAGCGGGGCCGGCGACTGTTTTGCGGGCACGTTGACCGGGCTTCTCGCGCAGCGCGTACCCCTTTGCGATGCCGCAAGACTTGCAACACGGGCGGCGGGTCTCGCGGTTGGCCGTCCCGGCACGCTTGTCTCCTTCCCAACCCCGGCGGAGCTTGCCGCCCTCACCAAGATATTCAAACCGGAAAACATGTGAACGCCATGAGCAACCCGATCGGACGGCAGGACAAGGATACACTGAAGACGCTTTTCGGGCGCGACAAACCGGTGATCGGCGTGGTGCATCTGATGCCGCTGCCGGGCGCGCCGCGCTACGACGGCGAAGGCGTCGAGGCGATCTACGAGCGCGGTCTTTCGGATGCGCGAGCCTATCTTTCCGGCGGCTGCGACGCCGTCATTGTCGAGAACCATGGTGATGTGCCATTTGCCAAGCCCGACGATATCGGGCACGAAACATCAGCGCATATGGCCGTTATCGCCGATCGCATCCGTCGGGAACTCGGCCGTCCCATCGGCATCAACGTGCTGGCCAATGCGGCGATCCCGGCACTGGCTATCGCATGTGCATCGTCTGCATCCTTCATCCGCGTCAACCAGTGGGCCAATGCCTACATCGCCAATGAGGGTTTCGTGGAGGGAGAAGCAGCGCGTGCCATGCGCTACCGCGCCCATCTTCGCGCTCGCGGCATCCGCATCTTTGCCGACGCCCACGTCAAGCACGGCGCGCACGCCATCGTGGCAGACCGACCGGTCGAGGAGCAGGTCAAGGATCTTGTCTTCTTCGATGCCGATGTCGTCATTGCGACCGGCCAGCGCACCGGCCACGCCGCCGATCTCGGCTACATCAGAATGATCAAGGAAGCGGCATCGCTGCCGACACTGGTGGGCAGTGGCGTCACGCATGATAATGCCAACGATATTCTTTCAGTCGCGGATGGCGTGATCATTGCCAGTGCCCTTAAATACGATGGCGTCTGGTGGAATGCGGTTGAGCTCGACCGGGTCAAACGCTTTATCGCGGGCCTCGGTCGATGAGTAGGAAGCCGGAGGTTAACGCCGAACGCCTTCTTGCGTCCGTCGCCGATTTCGCGGCGATCGGCGCGACGCCTGCCGGTGGTGTCAACCGGCAGGCTTTGACCGTAGAAGACCGCGCGGCGCGGCGGCTGCTAGCCGAGCGTGCGCTTGCCCGCGGATTTACTATTTTCCAGGACGATATCGCCAACTTGTTCATTCGCCGGGAGGGCAGGGATATCACGCTGCCGCCGCTCCTCATCGGCAGCCACCTCGACAGCCAGCCGACCGGTGGTCGCTTTGACGGAGCGCTTGGCACGCTCAGCGCATTCGAAGCGCTCGAAGCACTCGCCGACGCCGGTGTCGAGACCGACCGTGCCGTCGAAGTGGTTGCCTTCACCAACGAGGAGGGGAGCCGCTACTCGCCGGGCTGCATGGGATCTATGGCCTTCGCAGGGGTCGGAACTGTCGCGGACTGGAAGTCGATACATGCGACGGACGGCACGCGGCTGGCCGATGAGCTGGCGACAACGCTAGCAACGCTGCCCGAAGCCGCTGTGCGTCCAGTAGGCCATGCCATTTCTGCCTTTGTGGAACTGCATATCGAACAGGGCCCGATCCTTGAACAAGAAGATGTGCCAATCGGCGTGGTCACGGCGGTACAGGGCACGAAATGGCTTGAAGTGACCTTCTCGGGCGTCGCCGCGCATGCCGGCACGACGCCGCTCGAATTCCGCAAGGACCCCATGAGCGCGGCAGCAGCCGCAATCGCAAGTCTTCAATCTGCGGTCATGCCTGCGGATCCGGAGGCACGGTTGACGGTCGGCCGTATCACCGCCGAACCGGGTTCCATCAACGTCATTCCCAGTTCTGTTGCCTTCACGGTCGATATCCGCCATCCGGACGCCGCTGCCCTTGCCGCAGTGGACCAGCATGTGCGGAAGGAATGCGAGACAGCGGCCGCGCGCTGGGACTGTGACGTTGCCATCAGCCAGCGCGTCGACATGGCACCAGGCCGCTTTGCATCATCGATAACAGGAACAATCGAGGAGGCCTGCAAAGCTCTTGGTCTCAAGAGCCGCCAAATGGTTTCCGGGGCCTTTCACGATGCGCTGTTTGTTAGCCGCGTAGCTCCAACGGCCATGATCTTTGTGCCGTGTCGCAATGGCATCAGCCATAACGAGGCGGAGTTCGTAACCGACACGCATATGATTTCCGGTACCCAGGTGTTGCTCAAAGTGGTCGAGTCGTTGGCGCTTATGGACCAGATCGCGTGATTGTTTTATCGGCTGTCTCGTAAGGGAGGATCTTTGGGTTACATCGCCTAACGCTCTCCTGGGGTTATGCATCCCAGTCTTAGGTTGATGTCCTGCGTTCGATTCTCATCAAGAGCGTAGATGAGCCAAATGCCGCGAATTAGGAATGCGCGCATTGTGTAACGACAATGCCTTTACGGACCTTGTAAAGATATCGTCGTTACGCTATCTAGGTGCAAACAGGAGTTTGCCATGCCGACCTCACACACGAGCAAAAGCTCGGACGCGAGCGTACCGCTGAATATGCGCATCAAGCCTGCGACCCGCAATCTGATTGATCGAGCCGCTGAGTTGCTTGGTAAGACGCGAACAGATTTCATGTTGGAAGCGTCCGAGCGCCGAGCCGAGGAAGTACTGCTCGACCGCACTATCTTCACGGTAAGCTCGGAAATCTATGCTGAATACCTTGCCCTGCTCGATGCGCCCACGCAGCCCAATGAGCGTTTAGCACGCACCATGGCGACCAAAGCACCGTGGGATAAGGCGTGACCCTCAGCCGACCGGCACCCTTGGCCGATCATCATGAGCTGGCCGAGTTCAATTCCGGAGTCACTGAACTAGATGAATGGCTGCGACGTCGCGCCCGGTCTAATCAAACGAGCGGCGCATCGCGGACCTTCGTCGTGTGCGAGCAGAGTCGCGTCGTCGCCTATTACGCGCTCGCTTCCGGCGCCCTCAAGCAGCCGGAGGCGCCTGGCCGTTTTCGGCGCAATATGCCCGATCCAATTCCGGTCGCTGTGCTTGGTCGCCTCGCCATTGATCAATCCTACCAAGGGCGCGGTATTGGCAAGGCATTGGTGCGCGACGCGGGCCTGCGCTTGCTCAATGCCGCTGAAGTACTTGGCATTCGAGGTATGCTCGTTCATGCGATTTCAGATGACGCACGAGCCTTCTATGAGGCCGTCGGCTTCCTACCTTCTCCTTCCGACCCCATGATGCTGATGGTCGGGTTGCATGACCTCACTAAAGCGCTGAACCCTTAGGCGGAACTCATCAATGATCTCGCTTCTAACTCGTTGAATTTTCGGCAGGAGGTCCTGGCATTTAAATGAGGGCCGCGAGTTTTAGTCCCTTCAAGACGATGGATTCCGCTAGAGCTCGTCGAGTGCTTCTTTGCGTTCGCCAACAGCCTACGAAAGCTGGAACCATTGAATTCCCCGTTGATGAGGATTCCCGGCCGTGGACGAACCGCGGCCGGAAACATGAAGCGCGGCGGCTTCTATGATCCGCTCACGCGCGCCTTAATCGTACGCTCCGAGCCACTGCTCCTGACGGTCAGCTCGATCTGCGAGCCCACTGGTGTCAGACCTATGCGATTGCGCAGATCGACAGCGCCATGAACCGGCCGACCATCGACAGCTGCCACCACGTCACCCGGTTTCAAGCCCGCTGCAGCGGCCGGGGATCCCTGCTCAACCGCGGCGATCAGCGCGCCGCCCGCGTCATCCAGCCCGAGTGACGCTGCCATATCCGAATCGATATCCTGGATCGCCACGCCGAGCTTGCCGCGAATGACCTCGCCATGCTGGATCAGCTGAGTCATCACCAATCTTGCGATCTTACTAGGCACCGCAAATCCGATACCGATGTTGCCGCCGGCTGGGCTCAGTATTGCGGAGTTGATCCCTGCGAGCCGTCCGTCGACGGTCACGAGGGCGCCACCCGAATTGCCCGGGTTGATCGAGGCGTCCGTCTGGATAAAGTCCTCATAACCTTCGCGGCTGAGACCGCTTCGGCCAAGCGCGCTGACGATGCCGGACGTGACGGTCTGACCAAGCCCAAACGGATTGCCGATCGCCACAACATAATCGCCGACGCGCAAAGCGTTTGAGTCACCAAAGGGCAACGCGGTCAGATTGGCGGCCGGTATCTGGAGAACGGCGATGTCGGTACCCATGTCAGAGCCGACAAGCTTTGCATCCAGCCGCCTTCCATCCTTCAGCGTCACGAGGATCTTGCGGGCATTTGCGACGACATGATGGTTCGTCAGCACGTAGCCTCGTGTTGCATCGACAATGACGCCCGATCCGGCGCTCAGACGCGGCTCCGCCTGAGGTCGATCCGGAAGGTTGAAGTAGCGGCGGAAATAGGGGTCACTGTAGAGCGGGTTATCCTCTTCGGGCGCCTGCGAGACAACCGAGATGTTGACGACTGCCGGCGTTACCTTTTCCAGCATCGGAGCAAGCGTCGGCACGCTGCCGCCGATCCCGGGCACGAATTGCGCCTGGGCTGGAAATCCGCCAATGAGCAGGGAGACGGGGAAGACGATGATCAATGGCCTGATGAGCCGTACGAACGCAGACATGGTCCCTCCTTCGTTTCGAACATGCTGACGCAGAAAAAAGCCGGAGGACGTCCTCCGGCTTCTTTCCTTAATGTTTGATCGCGATGCGTTTGACCTGCGACTGCGCCTTCTCGTCCTTGGGCAAGGTAACGGTCAGCACGCCGTTCTTGAAGCGAGCATCAACCTGATCATCCTTGACCTCGGCGCCGAGCGGGATGCGGCGCTCGAAACGGCCGTAATACCGCTCGGTGAACTGGCGGTCCTTGTTTTCGGTCTCGGAGCGCTTTTCACCCTTCAGCGTCAGCACGCCGTCGTTGAGCAGGACCTCAATGTCATTCTCTTCAAGGCCGGGCACTTCGGCGGTTACCTTGATCTCCCTTTCGGTATCGGAAATCTCGACGCTCGGCCAGCCGGCGCTGAACGCGGTGCCGCTGCCGAGGGCCGGCAGGCCGGAGCCGAAGCCGCGAAAGACGTCGTCGAACAGGCGATTCACCTCGCGATGCAGCGACAGGAAGGGATCCCGGTCGTCGTCACGCAGGAGACTTGGAACCTGGTTGCCGTTGTTGCGGCCCCAGGGAATCAGATCACGAACACTCATGTTTCTTCTCCTTTCTGGGGGTTAGTTGAAAAAGCTTCCCTACTGGTGCCGGGCATCGCCCGGCACCTCGTCGCGTGTTGCGCTGATGGAAGCTCAGGCTGCCTGCTTTTCGGCCTCGATCTGTTTCGTCTCGGCCTTCGGCAGAGCCGTGTCGGTCGCAATCTCGATGTGGCGCGGCTTCATCGCTTCCGGAATTTCCCGCTTGAGATGGATGGTCAGCAGACCGTTGACGAGGCCCGCGCCGACGACCTTGACGTGATCGGCAAGCTCGAACCGACGCTGGAACGAACGCCCGGCGATCCCGCGGTGCAGATATTGCACGTCTTCGGCATTTGCCTTCTGGCCCGATACGAAGAGCATGTTCTGCTCCTGGGTGATCGTCAGTTCGTCCTGCGAGAAGCCTGCCACTGCCATGGCAATGCGGTATTCGTCCTCACTGGACTTGACGATATCGTAGGGTGGCCAGTTGTCGATCGTTTCGATGCGGCTTGCAGCCTCGAGCGCATTCAGCATTCGGTCGAAGCCGATGCTCGAACGGTACAGGGGAGAAAAATCGAGGTTTGCCCTCATCGCCATATCCTCCTTGTAAGCAACATGGATACATGGAGGCGCCAAGAGCATATGGCGCCTCCTGGACTTGTCGACCCCCATTGGGCGATCGAACAATAGTTATATAATTCAGTGGCTTGCAGTTTCAAGAGCTCTAGAATTGCCCGGTTGACAATTTGATCTTTCTATAAGGATCACCCCGGATTCTGTGATGAAACAAAAGGAGTAATAGGTATGACAATGACCTCCGAAGACGTCATCGCCATCCTCGGACCTGACGACGAAACTTTGATAGCTGACGTGGTGGCGACTGGTGGCGACCAAGCTGAACTGGCGGAAGCTTCGCATGGGTCAATAGCGACGAAGCGTTGATGAGTGAACGGCGGCCTCTGCCGACAGGCAGGACCGCCTTCTCGTCTCAGACCAAGAGGAGTTGGAGTAGGTAAGGCGCCCGCGTGGAAGCAGCCTCGCCTATGCGGTGGTCAAAACGCGAACCTCGCCCTGGCGACCGACAGTGTCAACCACCACGCGACGTCCTGAGCGGCGAATGGCAACGTCGGCCCAGCCGTTCCCGACCCGCAGGTGTCGCAGCATCACCTCATCCAGGAACGCGGGCAGTTGCGGCTCGTCGAAGCTGATGATCCGGGCATGCGGGTCGCAGTCGAGGCCGAGACAGGATTGCAGCAGAAGGAGCGGTGCGGCAGCGGCCCACGCTTGCGGAGAGCAGGCAACAGGATAGAAGGTCGGCCCCTGAGCCTGCTGGCGTGGCAAGCCACAGAAGAGCTCCGGAAGACGGCGCAAGTCCAGATATGTCGAGGCCGCAAAAAGACCCTCGAAGATCCGAGTTGCCTCAGCGCGGTAGCCGTAGCGGGCGAGACCGCTGGCGATCATTGCATTGTCATGCGGCCAGACAGAGCCATTGTGATAGCTCATCGGGTTGTAGCGTGCCTCCGTGGAGGCGATGGTGCGGATGCCCCACCCGCAAAAGGACGAGGCGCTCATCAGGGTTTTGGCAATCTCGGTGGCCCGCTCGGGATACGCGACACCGGTAAAGAGGGCATGGCCCGCATTCGAAGACCGGACCCTGCAAGGCTGCTTGTTCCCGTCGAGCGCCAAAACGAAGGTGCCGAGTTCCTCGTCGAAGAAACTCGTATCGAAGGCACGACGAAGACCTTCCGCCCTTGCCAAAAATTTTGCCGCGCGTTCGGGTCTGCCGAGCAGGCGGAAAATCGCGGCGGCTGCCTGCCAGGCGCCATAAACGTAAGCCTGAACCTCGGCAATGGCGATCGGGCCTTTGGCGAGGCTGCCGTCGGCGTGGAAAACAGAATCGTGGCTGTCTTTCCAGGCCTGATTGATCAGCCCTTCCTCCGTCAACCGCCCGTATTCGACGAAACCATCACCGTCGCGATCGCCGTGTTCATCGATCCAGGTGAGAGCGGCCTCGATATTCGGCAGAAGGCGATTGATTGTGGCAAGATCGCCGGTTCGTTTCAGGTACTCGCCTGCCAGTAATATGAACAATGGTGTGGAGTCGATACTGCCGTAATAGCGGCGGAAGGGCACTTCGCCCAGTTCGGCCATTTCGCCATAGCGCACCTCATGCAAGATCTTTCCGGGCTCGGCGTCTGCTGCCAGATCGACCTCGGTCGCCTGGTTTGCCGCAAGATGGCTAAGGACGCCGCGCGCAATCTGCGGATCAAGCCACAACGTTTCCAGCGCGGTGATCAGAGCATCACGTCCGAACACGGTGCTGAACCAGGGAATGCCAGCATACGGATACGGACCTTCAGGTTTGTCGGTCGTCAGCATATAGAGATCGGAGACGCTGCGCCGCGCCACTTCGTTAAAAATATCGTTTGACGTGACGATCGATGCCGCGCGCGAGGAAGAGGAGCGCAATGCACGGCGGGCATCCCGCAGGCCAAGGAAAAACGACTGAGAGCCCTGACGCTGGTCTTTGGCTTGGTCGCAGCAGATCTGGATGAACAGCGACCGCGTTTCGTGTGGCGCCAGATCAAGATCATAAATGACATGGCCGCTCCCAAGTTCGTCTGGGCGCGGATCGAAGGACAACTGCGTGAGGCGCTTCTGATCGTCGAGGCCGATATAGGACAGAAGAACGCGGTCCTGTTCCACCACGGCCGGAAGCTGGCGGCCTTTCTTCGCCCTGACAGTTCCGCGAACCTCGAACAGATCGGCGAAGTCCGCTCCGAACGAAATTTCGATGCGCATTTGTTGTCGTCGCTCGTCGTAGTTCCTTATCGCCAAGCGCTCATAACAACCGGCATTCCACACAAAGCGTGTCCTGCGCATATGAATGAGATCATGCTCAAGCGTGAGCTTACGCCTCTCATCAAAAAGATCAGGATTGGTGAGATCGCAGGTCAGCGTCGCGTTGTCGTCGCGCAGCGTCGACGACAGAAGCATCGGCCGCTTGCCATTGATCGTTAGATGCAGATGCGAAAGGTACCGCGTGTCCCGATGGAAAACGCCTTCCGGGCTGCCAGGCCCGGAAAGCGCGTCACCATTGTGGTCGAAGACGGCGAATGTGTCGCCGTGCTTCAGGGTGCGAGGCCGCCGTTCCTGCAGCGAGGCGGTCGCCGGAATGAAAAATTGCGCGAGCGGCGCCTGGCCGTCTGCAGGCGCGGAACCGTCGTGTCCAGAAGAGATCGACATGCTCAAGTCCTCCGGATCATGCGACGATCTGAAGATCGAGGTCCTGACCGTTAGCACGGCGCAGCGGGGCCGCTTTGGTACGGACGCCACGAAGATTGCGATAGACGTCAAGATAGTCCTGTGCCATCCGCTGGGCGCTAAAGCGCTTCTCAAAGGTCGCACGAACCTTCTTTCGATCCATTCTGAAAGCCCATTCGACGTTCTCGACCGCTTCCGTCATGCTGTCGACGAGAATGCCCGAGGCACCATTGTCGATGACCTCCGGCACGGAGCCACATCCGAATGCAATGACCGGCGTACCACACGCCATCGCTTCGATCATGACTAGCCCGAAGGGCTCAGGCCAGTCGATCGGAAACAGCAGCGCGCGGGCGTTGCCGAGGAAGTCGGCTTTCTGATGCTCGTTGATCTCGCCGATGAATTGGACATTCGGATGGCTCTTGACCATTGGTTCGATCACCGTTTCCCAGTAGGCCTTGTCGGCATTGTCGATTTTGGCTGCGATTTTCAGGGGCATGCCGACCTTCGCCGCGATCGTGATGGCACGATCAGGCCGCTTCTCCGGCGATATCCGTCCGAGGAAGGCAAGATAGTTGCCCTTCGGTTTCTCGGTAAATGGCAACAGGTCGACCGGCAGGCCATGGTAGACTGTTCCCGACCAGTTGACCGGAGGCATCGGGCGGCGCTGATCATTGGAGATCGAGACGAGGGGAATATCGGCAAAAGCCCTGTAGAAGGGCTTGAGATCAGGCAGGTCAAGACGCCCGTGCAGCGTGGTGACCGTGCGGTCGGCAAAGTCCCGGATCAGCGGGAAATGCAGGAGATCGATATGGAAATGCAGGACGTCGAACTCATGTGCGCGCTGACGGATTTCCTCCAGCATCACGACCTGATGCGGCAGGTGATCCCTGACGCCAGGGTTGAGCCTGAGCGCGACATCCGAGCACGCCACCAGCCTGGCGTTGGTGATGGAGTCGCCGCTGGCAAAAAGCGTGACGTCATGGCCCTGGGCGACAAGTTCTTCGGTGAGATAGGAAACGATGCGCTCGGTTCCCCCATAGAGTTTGGGCGGAACGCTTTCAGCGAGTGGTGCGATCTGGGCGATCTTCATCGGCAAAACCTCCTCAATTGAGCAAAGAGTCCTCGGTAAAAACCAGGGCCGCGTCCCTAACAAGGTACGCGGCAAGTCAGATGGAAGCTCTAAATCTCAAGTGGCTGTCGGCGATGGTTCCCTTTTCGATAGCTGCACAGGCCAAGGCCACTGAACCGGCGTTCTTTCGGCCTCCAATGACGGGCCCGGCGGGTGCTGAAGGATTCGGACGAACAGGGTTTTTCAGGCTGTTGATCGTGCGCGTCGAGCATTTTCAACGCTTCCACAATCTCATCGTAAGAGACAGCTTTATTCGTCTCAGGATGAAGACGAAGAGCTGGTATGGAATCGACGGCGAAGATGTCGGACGCCCAAGATGCAAGGATGGCGCGCTTTTCGTCATGGCCGATGTGATCGGCGGCAAGCACGTCACGCGGGTGACCGAAATGATGCGCCGGATGAAGCAGGTGCGTGGCGCTTATGGCTGCTTCGGCGCTGTGGTTCGTTCTATTGGTGTTGATGTCCTCTCTCATATTCTGGCTCCAAAGATAAATCGATGGTTCCTGGGGTGAAGTTCAGCGGCTCAGCACGAATCGAATGGTGCTCCTTGAGCACCACTGGCATTTCGGCGGCTGCCATCGCTTCTGATAGCAAACGGTCCCGGTCTCGGATGCCCATGCTGAACAGTCTGGCAACCGTCGCGGTCAATCGACCCATAGGAGCTGGGTGGCCATTTATACCTTTGGCGCGGGCAACCTCTCTGACGACGCCGGCGCAAAGGCGCGCATCTTCTTTTGACGGCAAGTTCATGTTTCCTCCACAATGGCTCGCCCCACGGCGGCTTGGGGCGAGCCTTGCCGATCGCCTTTTTAGAAGTCCATGCCGGCGCCGGCCGGCATTGCCGGAGCGGCTTCCTTCTTCGGCTTCTCGGCGATCATCGCTTCCGTCGTCACCAGCAGGCCGGCAACGGAGGCGGCATCCTGCAGCGCGGTGCG